>NZ_JBHTDF010000001.1:0-69087 GCF_042666375.1 Nocardioides sp. GCM10030259
GCGCGCGGGCTGCGGGGGTCTCGACAGGCTCGACCACCGGAAGCGCGCGGGCTGCGGGGGTCTCGACAGGCTCGACCACCGGAAGCGCGCAGGGTTGCGGGGGTCTCGACAGGCTCGACCACCGGAAGCGCGCAGGGTTGCGGGGGTCTCGACAGGCTCGACCACCGGAGGCGCGCGGGCTGCGGGGGTCTCGACAGGCTCTGACCACCGGGGGAGCCCGCCCAGCGGACGTGCGGAGACGCGGTGCGGGCGGGTGGGCTATCGTGAACGCGTCATGATGCGCCAGCTTCTCCTTCGCTGCCGCAGCGAGGTCTGAGCCAGAGCCGGACCCCCTCGCTGCGGAGTGATCGCGTGCGCCGGCCCCGCACCCACCAGTGACCCAGCGAGGATCCTGATCATGACCGACCAGCCGAACCTGGCCCCGCAGAAGCCTAGCGGGATGCCCATCGAGCGCTACCGCCCGTTCCCGCCGATCGACCTGCCCGACCGCACCTGGCCGACCCGCACGATCACCGAGGCGCCGCGGTGGCTCTCCACCGACCTGCGTGACGGCAACCAGGCGCTCATCGACCCGATGAACCCCGCCCGCAAGATGGCGATGTTCAACCTGCTCGTGAAGATGGGCTACAAGGAGATCGAGGTCGGGTTCCCGAGCGCGAGCGAGACCGACTTCGCGTTCGTGCGCCAGCTCATCGAGGGCGGCCACATCCCCGACGACGTGACGATCTCGGTGCTGACCCAGGCGCGCGAGGACCTCATCGAGCGGAGCGTGGAGTCGCTCGTCGGCGTACCCCGCGCCAACATCCACCTCTACAACGCATTGGCGCCGCTCTTCCGCCGCGTGGTCTTCCGCGCGAGCAGGGACGAGATCAAGGACATCGCGGTGCGCGGCACCGAGCTGGTCATGAAGCACGGCGAGGCGCGCCTCGACATGACCGTGATCGGCTACGAGTACAGCCCCGAGATCTTCACCAGCACCGAGCTGCCGTTCTCGGCCGAGGTCTGCGAGGCCGTCAGCGACGTCTGGCAGCCCGAGGACGGCCGCGAGATCATCCTCAACCTGCCGGCGACCATCGAGGTCGCGACCCCCAACGTGTACGCCGACCAGATCGAGTGGTTCGGGCGGCAGCTGACCCGGCGTCAGAACACCGTGATCTCGCTGCACCCCCACAACGACCGCGGTACGGCGGTCGCGGCGACCGAGCTCGCGATGATGGCCGGGGCCGACCGGGTCGAGGGCTGCCTGTTCGGCCACGGCGAGCGCACCGGCAACGTCGACCTGGTGACGCTGGGCATGAACCTCTTCAGCCAGGGCGTCGACCCGATGATCGACTTCTCCGACATCGACGAGATCCGCCGCACGGTCGAGTACTGCACCAACCTGCCGGTGCACCCGCGCCACCCGTACGCCGGCGACCTGGTCTACACGGCGTTCTCCGGGTCCCACCAGGACGCGATCAAGAAGGGCCTGGAGGACCTCGAGCGCCAGGCGGCCGAGCAGGGCGTCCCGGTCGAGACGCTGCCCTGGGAGGCGCCGTACCTGCCGATCGATCCGAAGGACGTCGGTCGCACCTACGAGGCGGTCATCCGGGTCAACAGCCAGTCCGGGAAGGGCGGCGTCGCCTACATCCTCAAGGCCGAGCACAAGCTCGACCTGCCGCGCCGTGCGCAGATCGAGTTCAGCCGCGTGGTGCAGGAGCGCACCGACACCGAGGGCGGCGAGATGACGCCGGAGGCGATCTGGGAGGTCTTCTCGTCCGAGTACCTCGACCGCGAGACGCCGCTGCGGCTCAACTCCGTGCACACGTCGTCCGCGGCCGGCGAGAAGGACGCCCTCGACGTCAACGTGTACGTCGACGGCGAGCTCACCAGCCTGCACGGCGAGGGCAACGGCCCGATCGCGGCGTTCGTCAACGCGATCAACGAGCTCCCGCACGACTGGGACGTCCGCGTGCTCGACTACGCGGAGCACGCGCTGTCGGCCGGCGGCGACGCGCTCGCGGCGGCGTACGTCGAGTGCCTCGTGCGCGACCAGGTCTACTGGGGCGTCGGGGTCGACGCGAACATCGTCACCGCGTCGCTCAAGGCCGTGATCAGCGCCGTCAACCGCGCCTAGGGCGAACCGTTCAGCGGCTGAGCTCCACCTCGGAGTCAGAGGAGACGGGCGCGGCGCCGAGGTCGCCGACGACCAGGTTCTCGAGGGTGACGAGCGCGGCGTCGGCAGTCCGCTGGGCACGTCGTTCGGCCTTCGGCCGGCCCCGGCGCGAGACGGGTGCCGGCGGCTCGGTCGTGTCGTCGCTCGGCGACGTGGACGGTGACGGCGTCGCCGGAGCCGGCGTCGGCTCGGTGGTGGGCTCGGGAGCCGGTGCCGGTGTCCGCAGGGCTGCGACCTGTTCGGCGACCCAGGCCCGCAGCGCCGCCACCGCCTGTCGCGAGAGTCGACCGGAGCTCCGGGAGGAGACGACCACCTGGTAGGCGACGCCGGTCGCCCGGCACGATCCGCACGCCGCGGTGACGGCGAGGGCCCGGTTGTTGGGCACGACCGCCGACACGCCGCGGAGGACGACCACCTGGACCGACAGCGCGGTCGCGGTGCAGTTCGCGCACGCCTGGGTCCACGCAGTGGCGGTGTTGTCCAGGCCTGCCTGCCGGGCATGGCTCACGTAGAGGACCTGCACGGCGGTGCTGGCCGCGTCGCAGCCGTCGCACGCGGCCGACCCGGTCGCGGTGACGTCCGACTTCACCGTGCGGAAGTACGAGACGACATCGGCGAACGCCTGGTCCGTCACGACCGGCTGGGCTGCGGACGGGTTGGCGCTCGCCACCAGATCGAGATCCCGCGTCAGGGGGTCCGGGTGGGCGGCCGGTGCCGACGTGCTCGCCGTCGTGCCGACCAGCACGGCAGCGAGTGCAGCGGCGGTCGCGGCGCGGTGGCGCGTCGGAGCCCCGCTCATGGCCGGTCGCCCATCTGGACGAAGTTGTCGGCCACGGCGGCGGCGATGTCCACCAGGCTCTCGCGGGTCTTGCGGTGCAGTGATGACATGTCGGTCAGTGCTCCTTGCTCGAGGGCGTCGTCCCACGGGACGGTCACCACGTGTTCGCATCGCTTCTCGAAGTGCCGCCGCATCAGGTCCGGCGGCGCGGCACCGTTGCGTTGGGCGTTGACGACGACGACCGCCCGGGAGACCAGGTCGTCGAAGCCGTGCTCGTCCATCCAGTCCAGGGTGAGTGCGCCGGCGCGGCCGCCGTCGATCCCGGAACGCACCACCAGCACGATCTGGTCGGCTTCGGTGAGGAGCCCCTGGTTGGCGCTGTCCAGGATGCCGGTCCCGGTGTCGAGCACGATCAGGTTGTAGAACCGGTCGAGCATCTCGACCAGCCGGTGGTAGTCGTTGCGGTCCAGCGCCACCCAGATCCGGGGGTCGTCGTCCGAGGCGAGCACCTCGAGGCGTGACTCGAACGCCTGCGCGGTGTACGACCGCAGCGTGGCGTAGCTGGTGATGGTGTCGAGGTCGCGCAGCACGTCCGTGATGGTGCGGTCGTGCGGTGGTGCCACCCGGTGGGCGAGGTTGCCCGCATCGGGATTGGCGTCGACGGCGATGACCCGGTCACCACGCAGCATGGCGAACGTGCTCCCGAGTGCCAGCGCGATCGTGGTCTTGCCGACGCCGCCCTTGCGGCTCATGACCACGACTCGGCGGGAGCCCGTGATCGGCGTGCGCAGGCGCCGCTCGAGCTCGCGTCGGCGCTGCTCGACGGCGCTGGGCCCGGGGTTGAGCAGGTGGCCGCTGCCGTCGTAGACGGCGCGGCGCCATCCGCGGCCCGGGACGGGCGCCAGCGGTTGGTACATGATCGCGTCGGTGAAGTCGGCGGCGGAGAGCACCGGAGGCGGCTCGGCGGGAAGGGCCGGGCTGTCGGTGTCCAGGCCCACCCGGTCATCCCAGCTCCCGATTCGTGCGGTGATCCGGGCGTGCACGAACGCGATCAGCGAGGTGGCGAGCCGCCACAGCACGACCGAGACGCCGACCAGCGGGACCAGGATCAACGCGATCGAGATGACCGCGAGGACCATCGCCGCCCAGTCGCGCACCTGCCACGCCAGGTCGAAGACCTGCTGCTGGAGGTGGATGCCGGCGCGCCCGCGGGCGATGAACTCGGGCAGGTTCCACAGCGTCCAGGCGACGGCGCCGGTCAGGAGCGGGACCACCACCAGGACCCAGGCGGCCACGAAGCGCCGCGCATACGGTCGAAGCTCGGTGACCCGGGGGTCGACGGGGTGGCCGGGCCGCAGGCTCCGCAGCACCGGACCGACCCTCGCGAAGAGATCCGGTACCCCCGCGACGTCGGACACGACGTAGTACCCGTCGAACCGGACGACGGGAATCAGCTGCTGCAACATCTGCACCTGGAGCACGAACGCGGCGAGGAGCAGCAGGCCCTCGCCGGTGGCGACGTACGCCGCCGCCAGGACCAGCACGGTCAGCACGTTGAAGTACAGGCCGCCGAGGTCGGTGCGCACCCGTCCGCCGCGGCTCAGCCGGTAGGAGTCGGTGACGTCGGTGTAGAAGGCCGGGAAGACGATGTAGATGCCGACGCCGATCTCGCCCGGCCGGGCTCCGCCGTAGCGGCACGCTGCCGCGTGACCCAGCTCGTGAACGACGGCGGCGAGGGTGAGCACGGCGTAGATCACCAGCGCCAGCGTCGGCTGGAGGAACACCTCGGTGACGGCGGGCCAGAATCCACCGCTGGTGACCAGCGCGACGTCCGCGACCACCAGGCCCATCAGCGCGGCGAGGATGAAGGGTGGCCACAGCAGCGCGCTGAGTGGCCCGGCGACCCGCCGGGTCCACCGCGCCGGCAGCAGGGTCGCCTTCACGGTCAGTGCCAGCAGCGGCCGGGCGCGCACCGGCCGGGCGACCTCCTCCGACTCCTCGGGCAGCACCAGTCCGAGGGGTTGCAGCTGGGTGGTGATCACGTGCTCGAGTCCCTCGACGGTCAGGGTGCGTCCGTACGACGCACTGACCGCCTCCGCGACGTCGGCCGCCGGACGGGGCGGTTCCACGTGGACGACGACCAGGTGGAGCAGCTCGGACAGCTGCACCACCTGGTCGTCGCTCCGTCGGACCAGGTAGGCCACGTCGCGCAGGCCCGATCCCTGGACCGGCCCGAGGAGCTGCAGACCCAGCGCGCGACGCCACCGCTGCTCGGCGGCGGGCAGCGTGTCGGCGTACTGGTCAGCAGTCCTTGGGTTCATCGCTCTGGTGTGCTCTGGGGTGGTGAGGCTGGAGACGGCGGGTGCGCCAGAGCAACACACCCACCGCCTGGTCGTGGTCGAACGCTGAGGTCCGACGCTGCGATCGGCGGGGCCCGGGTCAGTGCATCTGGACCGAGGACAGGTACTGCATCGCGAGCGCGTTCGCCTGCGAGTTGATGGTGGCGGCGTTGATCGCGATCGCGAGGTTGACGCCGACGACGTTGCTGACGTTGACGCACGCGAACTGGCAGCTCATCGTCTCCCGGCGGGGCAGCGGCACGGCTGTCTGCGCGTCGAGCTCGGCAAGGGCCATCTCTGGACGACGGGACATCCCGGTTCACCCCCTTTCGGGTCTCGGGTGTGAGGGATCGGTGCCGGCGTGACCTCCCGGTGTCCGGGAGGTCACGCGTCGTACGTCAGCCCTGGGTGACGGCGATCTGCTGGACAGCCGTGCTGTTGGCCACGGCGTACAGCGACGCCGCGTTCAGTGCCAGCGAGGAGTTGGACGCGAAGACATTCGCCCAGTTGGTGTTGCCGAACGTGAGCGTCTCCCGGGTCGGAAGCAGCTCGGTGTGCTCGGACTCGAGCTCTGCGATGGTCAGTTCCCTGCGCATTGGTGTTCACCTCCCCCGTGGCGCGATGGAATGAGGGGGACAGGAGAGCGAGCCCCGCGTGACACCAGCGTGACCGCGGCGTGACAGCGCCCTCCGGTCGTCGGTGGTGCCCGGCCCGCCGCCCAATGTTGGGTATGTCCCGGGCGCGTTCGACATCGGGCCAGCCGTTCTTGTCACTCTGGACGATCCCGTCTTGGCAGGAGTCGTGAAGTGTGGCGCCGCCGGGGGCCTCGCCGGCCTGGCCGCGAGGTCTCGGGCTCGGGGAGGCAGAGATGCCGCAGGACAGCAGAGCAGGGGGGCTGTACGCCAGCCTGCACTTGTTGGGCCGCTGGCAGCTGGTCGCCGACGGGAAGGACGTCGAGCTGGGCCACCGCGAGCAGCGCCTCGCGGCGCTGCTCGGCCTGGTCGGGCAGAGCGGCCGGCCGCACGTCGCCGGCATCCTGTGGCCCGAGAGCACCGATGCGCGAGCGCTGGCGAGCCTGCGCCGTGCCGTCCTCCAGACGCGGAACCGAAGTCCCGGCCTGCTCCGGGCCGACCGCCTCAGCGTCGGGCTGGACGCCGGCGTCGAGGTCGACGTGGACGAGGTACGGCGCGCCGCCGCTGCGACCGAGGGCGCGATGGCCGAGGGCGAGGCCGCGGCGCTGCTGGTCCAGCTGGTGGGGGAGGAGCTGCTCCCCGGGTGGTACGACGACTGGGTCCTGCCCGAGCGCGAGCGCCTCGAGCAGCTGCGGGTGAAGGCACTCCAGCGGATCGCGCGACACGCTCTCGAGGCACGGGACCTGGCGCTGACCATCGATGCAGCGCGCGCGGCCACCGACATCGATCCGTTCCTGGAGTCGGCCAGCGAGCTGGCCATCCGCGCCCACCTTGACCGCGGCGACCCCGGCAGTGCGCTGCGGGAGTTCGACCGCTACCGCGACGCCGTGAGGGACGAGCTCAACGCCCCGCCGTCGCGCACGATCCAGGAGCTGGTCGAGCCCCTCCTCGCGGTGGACGGCGCGGCCGCGCCGCTCCGTCGTCCCGCAACGCCGCCGCGGATCCGGGTATCGCTGCCGGCCCGAGCTCCGGTCCCTCGCAGGTCGCGGATCGTGGTGCCGGAGCAGCGCGGGGCGTCGCCGGAGGTCGCTGCCGCGACCCCGCCCGAGCGGTCGAAGTCCGTCCCGGTTCCGCCGCACGAACCACAGGAGTCGACCGGCACCCGGGGCGCGGTGGTGCGGCTCCTGGCCGTGGCGGCGCTGGTCCTGGCCGCCGCTCTCGCGGTCGTCGGAGTAGGTCCCGACCGCGATGGCGACGCGGGCGCCCCTGGCGACGCGACGCACGTGCCGATGCGGGTGCTCCCTGCCGACGGTGTGGTCCAGGCAGGCCAGATGGTGGTGCGCCCCGTCGCCGCCGCCGGTCGCGCTGCCTTCCTGGTGCGCGCCACGCAGCGGCCCGCCCGGGTCCGCCTCGAGGTGCGCGGACGCGCCGGCACCAACGTCGTCCGCAGCCTGCTGGTGCGCAGTCCCCAGGGTCGCCGCCTGGAGCTGAACGGCCTGGACCCCGGCACGTACCGGTGGCTGGCGACCTCGCCCGTCGCGTCCGCGGTGAGTGGTCGGCTGCGGATCCCCGACCCGCCCCTCGCGGACGACCCGGATGTCGCGCTCGAGGCTGCCGCCCCGCCACCGACGGCCACCGGGTCGACCGAACCTGCGCTGCCGCCCCCGAGCCCCAGCCAGTCTGCGGCCCAGCAGCCGAGCACGACCGGCCAGCCCGGTCCCAGCCACACCCCGGAGCCCCGTCCCACTCACGATCCCAGTCCCACCGGCCAGCCGAACGACCCCGGCGCGGAGCCGCCGACTCTCGTGGGCTGAGGAGGCAGCCATGTCGCAGATCATCACCACCACCCGCCGCGGTTCTGCCCTGCTCGTCGCCCTCGTCCTGAGCGTGGTCCCACTCGTCGCCGTGCCCGCCGTCGCCGTCGGGGCGCCGTCGAACCCGTCCGAGACGGCCGCTCGGTGGGCGGGCTACGAGATCCCTCGCACGGGACGGGCGGGCGGCGGCTGGATCGGCGGCTACCACCTCGGTGGCACGTCGCTGTTCCTGACCACTCCCACCAAGGAGCCCAACAGTCACGGCTACCGGCGCGCCCGCATCGTCGACGACCTCGGCGGTCGGCGCGGGTCGACGCACGGAGAGACCGAGCGCGCGGCCTGGATCCTGTCGAAGTACGGCGGCTACCGCGACGCCGCCCAGGCCGCCGCCGTCGACGCCAGCGTCTACGCCCTCGTGGTCGGTGGACCCTGGCGGACGACGGGCGACAGGGGCGCCCGCCGGATCCGCCAGGCGTCCGAGTCGGCGACCGTGCGTCGGTTCGCGCGGATCATGCTCGACCAGTCCCGCCGGCACGCCGGGAAGTACCGCGCGCGGGTGCGGGCCACGAGCGCCGACGTCGGCGGCACGATCGAGGCCAGGGTCACCGTCACCGACGGCGACGGCCGGCCGGCCGCCGGCCTGCCGGTGACCTTCCGCACCGCCGGTGAAGCGGCGGTCGACGCCGTCACCGCCGACGACGGGAGGGCGGTGGCGCGGTTCGCCGCTTCCCAGCCGGGGTGGCACCGGGTCATCGCCACCGTCCGGAAGGTCCCCGAGCACCGCCTGCACCTCCGCCCGCCGGTTCGGCACGGTCAGGCGACCGCCGCCGAGGGAGGCGTCCGGAGGACGCTCGTGGCCCGGACGCAGGCCGCCGTGCGAGGTCCGCAGGCGCTGGCGCTGGCCGCCAGCCCGGCCACCGTCCTGGCGGGTTCCCCGTCGCGGGTCACCGCCACCGTGACGGGCGACGGCACGGCGCGGGCCGCCGCCGCGACCCTGTACGGGCCCTTCACCTCGGCCTCGGCGACGCGCTGTGCGGGCGCGGCGGTGGGGACCGTCGGGACGACCGTGAGCGCGGACGGCGGGTACACCCTGCCGGCGCTGGCTCCGACGGCGCCCGGCTACTACGCGTGGTCGGCGGCGGTCGACGGGACGGCCACGTCCCTTCCCGCCTCGGCTTGCGGGGCGGTCACCACGGTCAAGGCGGTGGCCCGGGTCTCCGTGACTGTCGTGAGTCCGATGGTGCCCACCAACGCGGACGTCCGGCTGGGCCTGTCGGGCCTGCCCCGATACCCCGCCGTCACCGTGACCCTGAACGTGTGGGGCCCGTACCCCGACCCGGCGGCCCGGACCGCAGGACGGTGTTCGGGGGCGCCGGCCATGTCCGAGAGCAAACTGATGAACGGTGACGCCACTGGGGTGCCGCTGTCCCCCTACCTCAGCGCGGGGTATTACGCCCTGCAGGCGACCCTCCCGTCGGGCGAGCTCCACCAGGGCGCGCAGTCCACCTGCCTGGCACCCGGCACCGTGGTCGACGTCTCTGCGCCGTGATCAGCGCAGTGAACCGGAGCCGGCCCGCGCCAGGGGGAGCCTGACGGTGAACGTGGTGCCCTCGAGGTGGGCGGACCGTACGTCGATCCGCCCGCCGTGGGCCGCCACGATCGCGGCGACGATCGAGAGCCCGAGACCGGTGCCCTGGATCGCGCGCTCCTGGGCCGTCGACGAGCGGAAGAAGCGGTCGAACACCCCCGACTGCTCACCCTCGGGGATGCCGATGCCGGTGTCGGCGACGGCCAGCACCGCCTCGCCGTCCCGCTGGTCGACGGTGACCTCGATGCGGCCGCCGTCCTCGGTGAACTTGATGGCGTTGCTGAGCAGGTTGGTCAGCACCCGCTCGAGCTGACCGCGGTCGCCCAGCACCGGCACCGGGTCGTCGGCGGTGGTGACGACGAGCTCGAGGTCGCGCCCGACCAGCTGGGCGCGGACGGCGTCCTCCGCCCCGGCGACGATCGAGGCCAGGTCGAGGCCGCCGCGGTCCCAGGCGACGGCGCCCGAGTCGAGGCCGCTCAGCGTGAGCAGGTCGTCGCAGAGCAGGATGAGCCGCTGCCCGTTGCGGGCGATGCTGCCCAGCAGCGGGAGCTGCTCCGGCGCCGGATCGATGAAGGAGCCGTCCTCGAGCAGTTCCGTGTAGCCGACGATGCTGGTGACGGGCGTCCGGAGCTCGTGGCTCACCGTGGAGACGAAGTCGTTCTTGGCCGCGTCGAGCTCGCGCATCCGCTGCACCGCGAGCCGCTCCTTCTCGAGCGCCGCGATGAGCATCTCCTGGGCGGCCCGCGCCTCGGTGACGTCGCGTCCGATGCACAGGAAGCCGTAGCGCGCGTTGACGGTGTCGGTGACCGCGCTGAGCGTCATCGAGACCGTATGGCGCTGGCCGTCGGCAGCGATCCAGGTCCAGTCCCGGGCGGCGGTCCCGCCGCTGGCCTCGGCGTCGGCGGCGAGCTGGGCGAAGGCAGTCACGCCCGACGCCCCTCCCGTGCGCTCGGCGAGCTCGTCAGGGTCGAGCAGGTCGGTGAACGGCGTGCCGACGATGTCCTGCTGGTCGTGGCCGAGCAGGTTGACCGCGCCCGCGTTGAAGACCGTGATCCGGCCCTCGGCGTCCAGGCCGATCAGCGCTGTCGTGATGGCCGCCTCGAGGATGTGCCGGTTCAAGCCGGCGGCGCGGCGTTCCTCGGTCAGGTCGGTGCCCGTGATCACGACGTGGGTCGGCCGGTCGTGCTCGTCACGCACGTAGCCGGTGTTCCAGAGGATCCGCCGGCGCCTCCCGAGGTTGGTGATCAGGTTCGTCTCCCGGCTGACCTGGCCGTCGGGCTCGTCGGGCAGCCCGGCGGGGTACCCGGTCGACCCCGGCCCGGCGAACGGCATCTCCCAGATCGGGCGACCGACGAGGTCGCCCTCGACGTACCCCGTCACGGCCGCCACGCCGCCGTTGACGCGCACGAGCTCGCCGTACAGGTCGGTCACGAGGACCATGGTCGGGATCGTGTCGAGCGTGGCGTTGGTGAGCTTCTCGCTGCGGACCAGCTCGGTGATCAGCCGTCGGCGCTGGGCGGAGGCGACCGCGAGCGGGATCGTCAGCAGCGCCGCGCAGAGCAGGTAGCCCTGGACCAGGGTGCCCAGCGCCGAGGCCTCGATCGCGCCGCGCTCGTAGTCGAAGCCGAAGGGGCCCCAGCCGTTGGCGCTGAAGAGCGTGACGGCGACGCTGAAGGCGACGAGCTCCCACGTCAGGACCCACAGGTCGAGTCGCAGTGCCGCCCAGATCAGCACCGGCAGCGGGAGGTACGACAGCGACAGGTCCTGCGACGGCGCGAACACCACGAGGGTCAGCCCGGCCAGCAGGGCGGCCTGCCCGGCCAGCTCGGCCGGCCTCGACAGCGGCCGGTGTCGTTGAGGGAGGGTCAGCAGCGCCGAGACGATGATGAGGGTCGCCGCGGTGTGGCTGATGATGAAGGTCCGCGCGACCGGCAGCGGGTCGGCGCCTCCGGCGACGACCGTCGAGAGGGTCGCCGCCGCCGTGGCGGTGGCGCCACCCAGCACGGCGGCCACCAGCAGTCGGAGGACGACGTCGGTCGAGTCCAGCGCCGGCACCCGGTCACGGTCGCGGCCACGACGTACGACGCTCGCCGCGACGAACGCCTCGGCTGCGTTGCCGATCGCGAAGAGTGTCGTGATGCCGACGTCCCGACCGGCGGTGAGGCTCGCCAGGATGGTGACCACGACGACGGCGAGCGCGAGGACCGGCCACCGCCGGCGCGGCTGGACCACCAGGAGTCCCACCGACAACCCGGCAGCCGGCCACCAACCGGAGACACCTTCGGCCTCCGGTGCGAACGCGACCGCGAGGACGCCGGCGGCGTACACCAGCGCGAGCAGCGCGGCGGCGGCCGGCCAGCCGGCGAGGCGACCCGAGTGCGACATGCCGCACAGTCTCCGACACGCGGCCGCCTACCGGCGAGTACACGCCGGGCTACGGTGGTCCCATGCTGGTGTCGGAGCGGATCGGGCAGCTCTTCGTCGACAGCGACGCCGGGCGCGACCGCCTGGAGTTCACCGAGTACGGCGCGGGCGACGCGTGGGTGGTGCTCCTGCCGGCCGAGCTCATGCCGCGGCGGATGCTGCAGCCTCTCGGCCGGGCGCTGGCGGGCGCCGGCTTCCACGTGCTCACGCTGGACCCGCTCGGCCACGGCCGGTCGGACCGGCCGGCCGACCCGCAGGCGTACTCCGTCACGGCCTTCGCCGAGCAGGTCGTCGCGCTGCTCGACCGCGTGGGCGCTCCGCAGGCGGTGGTCGGCGGGGTGTCGCTGGGCGCCAACGTCGCCCTCGAGACCGCCGCGATCGCGCCCGGGCGGGTGCGCGGGCTGATCCTGGAGGCACCCGTGCTCGACAACGGCGTCGAAGCCGGGATCCTGACCTTCGGGCCGCTCCTGCTGACCGCCCGGTTCCTGCCGCTGGCGGTCACCGCGCTGCGGCGGACCACGAGGCCGGTGCCCCGCGGGCTCGTGCCCTTCTGGGCCGGCATCGCGCTCGACGCCTGCGACCAGCGCGCCGACGCCGTGGCGGCTCTCGTGCACGGGCTCTTCTTCGGGCGGGCGGCGCCGTCCGCCCGGGAGCGCCGGCGGATCGCGGTGCCGGCCCTCGTCGTCGGACACCCGCTCGACCCGCTGCGGCCGATGGCAGACGCGGAGATGCTGGCGGCTGAGCTGCCGCACGCGACGCTGCTGCGAGCGCACACGCCGCTCGAGTGGCGGCTGCGCCCGGGTCGCCTCGACGCCGCGGCGGTCGAGCTGGCCGAGCGCTGCTGGCGCGCGCCGCGCCGCCGCCGACGTACCGGTTCCTGACCCCGGCGCGGCAGAATGAGCACGTGCTCTACCGTGACGAGGCGATCGTGCTGCGCACCCACAAGCTGGGTGAGGCCGACCGCATCATCACGCTGCTGACCCGCAACCACGGCCGGGTGCGTGCGGTCGCCAAGGGAGTACGCCGCACCACGTCGCGCTTCGGCTCCCGGCTCGAGCCGTTCACGCACGTCGACCTGCAGCTCGCCGAGGGTCGCAACCTCGACACGATCACCCAGGCCGAGACGCTCACGCCGTACGCGAAGGGGCTGGGGCTCGACTACGACCGCTACACCGCCGGCACCGTCATGCTCGAGACGGCCGACCGGCTGGTGCCCGAGGAGCGGGAGCCGGCGCTCCAGCAGTTCCTGCTGCTGGTCGGTGGCCTCCGCGTGCTGGTCGCGGGCGAGCACGGGCCGGGCCAGGTGCTCGACTCCTACCTGCTGCGCTCGCTCTCGGTCGCGGGCTACGCCCCGTCCTTCGACCACTGCGCCCGCTGCGGCACCTTCCCGCCCGAGGACGGCCGGCACCGGTGGTTCAACCCCTCGATGGGCGGCGTGCTCTGCGCGACCTGCCGGGTCCCCGGCTCCGCCAACCCCGCACCGGAGACGGTCGGGCTGCTCGGCGCGCTGCTGACCGGCGACTGGGAGGTCGTCGACGCCGCTCACCAGCGCCACCTGCGCGAGGCGAGCGGCCTGGTCGCGGCGTACCTCGCCTGGCACCTCGAGCGGGGCCTGAAGTCGCTGGAGTACGTCGAGCGCTGAGCACCCGGCCTGACACCTCGCCCTGATTTCCCACTCAGGTCCGTCCGGAATGTGCCGATCGTGGCCACTGGACAGCTTCAGGAGGCGACGTTGCGCGGGTTCGGCCGACGGGTGAGGTGGGTGATCACCCATCTCTGCTGGCAGGGAGACGACCACGACCTGCGCGTGTTCCAGGTCGCCTTCGCGCTGCTCGTGGGCGGAGCGATCGCGGCCCGGGCGCTCGGCGGTCGCGCGGCCGATCTCGGTGCGTGGCAGGTGGCCGGCGTCGCCGTGCCCATCGCGGCAGCGGTGGTCGTCATCGTCGTCCCGTCGCACCGGCGGAGCCATGCCCTGACCCGCACGACGGCCGTGCTCGACATCGCCGCGCTCGGCATGCTCGGGGCGGGGGCCGACCTCGGCATGGCCGCTCCGCTCGCCGTGCTGCCCGCGCTCTGCCTCGGCGTCGACCTCGGCGTGCGCGGCGCCGTGCTGGCCGTCGGCGCGACGCTCGTCTTCATCACCGGCCCGGAGCTGGTCGCCCACGGCGTCGACGCGGTGCGGATCGAGCAGCTGGTGATCCTCCCCGTCATCGTCGGCATGGGCGCCCTCGCGATCACCTCCGGCGTGACCGCGGCCCGCAAGGCCCAGGCGCGGGCCGAGGCCAGGGAGGCCGAGCTCGAGAAGGCGATGTGGTCGATCGAGCGCAACCGGCGCTCGGCGCACGCGATCTTCGAGGTCGTCGACATCGGCCTCTCGCTCATCGACCGGCACGGCGAGCCGTTGCTGGCCAACCAGCGCCTCATGGAGTTCGCCGAGCTCGCCTACCCGAACGGCAACGTCGCCGACGGGTGGGTCTTCGACGAGCGCGGATCGACGCGGCTCGCGGTCGAGGACATCCCGACGACGCGAGCCTGCCGCGGTGAGGAGTTCGACGACGTCCGCGTGTGGATCGGGGAGGAGCCCGACACGCGCAAGGCCATGTCGATCTCGGCGCGGCGCGTCGACGACCAGGAGGGCGAGCTGTGGGGGGCCGCCATCTCCTACAGCGACATCACCGAGCTGATGCGCGCGCTCCAGGTCAAGGACGAGTTCGTGGCGCTGGTCTCCCACGAGCTGCGCACCCCCCTGACCTCGATCATGGGGTACGTCGCGGTCCTGCTCGAGCGCGACGACCTCGACCCCGCGCTGCGGCGGCACCTCGAGGTCGTCGCGCGCAACGCGCGTCGACTGCACCGGCTCGTGCGCGACCTGCTCGACGAGGCCCAGCTCACCTGTCGCACGGAGCCGCTGGTCGAGCGGCCGACCGACCTCGCGACGATCGTGCAGGAGTGCGTCGACGCCGCGCGGCCGCACGCCGATCGCGCCGGGGTCGTGCTGCAGATGGACGCGCCGGGCTCGCTGGCCTACGCCGGCGACGCCCAACGGCTGGGGCAGGTCGTCGACAACCTGGTCTCCAACGCGATCAAGTACACCGCTGCCGGAGGCAGCGCCACGGTCCACCTGGAGGGCAGCGACGGCTCCGCCGTGCTGCGCGTCCGGGACACCGGCGTGGGCATCTGCCCCGAGGACCGGGAGCAGCTCTTCAACCGCTTCTTCCGCACGCGTGAGGCGACCCTGGGCGCCATCCCGGGCGTCGGGCTCGGGCTCTCGATCGCCAAGGCGATCGTCGAGAGCCACGGCGGCGTGATCGAGGTCGAGAGCGAGGTCGGGCGCGGCAGCGAGTTCCGCGTCGTACTCCCCATCGAGGCGGACCGACTCGCCTCCTGACACCCCTCAGGACGCCGCCGGATCGGTCGATCTCCCCGACGAAACGTGCATGGGAGGTGCTCAGGTGGGACGACGGCACACGTCGGCGCGAGCCCTGAAGCGGTTGTTCTGGCTGAACGGTGAGCCGGACCCGCGTCTCCTCCAGCTCGAGTTCGTGCTGCTGATCGCCCTGGCCGGTCTGGCCGCAGTCCCGTTCGGGGGCTGGTCGGCGGTATCGGTCGCCGAGCAGGTCGCGCTCGTGCTCGCGCTGCTGACGCTCGTGGCCACGATCGTCGCCACCCACCACGTCGCGGACCCGCTGCGGACGACGTTCGTGCTCTCCATCATCGACCTCGGGATCGTCGGCGTGTCCGCGCAGAGGCTCGACGTCGGAACGCTGCCGTTCGTCGTGATCCCCTCGCTGTGGCTGGGCCGCCAGCTGCGGTGGCGGGCGATCCCGGTCGCCGGGCTCGCCACCCTGGTGCTGGTGACGATCCCCGCGCTGCTCGCGCACGGCAACGAGGACGGGACGGTCGCCCAGGTGGTCCCGCTGCCCCTCGTCGCCATGCTGGCCGCCCTCGCGATCGCCGTCGGGCTCGACGTCGCGGCCTCCGCGCAGGCGGAGGCCGAGCGCGCCCTTGCCGAGCTCGCCCGCCAGCGGAGGTCGTCCCAGGCGATCTTCGAGGCCGTCGACATCGGGCTGGCGCTGGTCGACACCGACGGCGACCCGACCCTGATGAACCGCAGCATGCGGCGCAACGCGGAGATGGCCTACCCGAACGGTGTCCGCGAGGCGCGTCGCGTCATCGCCGCCGACGGCGAGACCGTGCTCGCCATCGACCACACCCCGAGCAAGCGGGCCGGCCGCGGCGAGGAGTTCGACGACCTGCGGGTCTGGGTCGGCGACGACGTCGCCACCCGGCGAGCGCTGTCGGTCTCGGCCCGCCGCGTCGAGGACGACGACGGGACCGTCGTGGCCGCCGCGCTGGCCTACAAGGACGTGACCGACTACATGCGGGCTCTCGAGGTGAAGGACCAGTTCATCGCGCTGATCTCCCACGAGCTGCGCACGCCGCTCACGCCGATCTACGGCTACGTGACGATGCTGCAGGAGAACGACGACCTCCCCGAGCTCGCCCGCAAGCAGCTCGCGGTGGTCGCACGCAGCACCGACCGGCTGCGGGGGCTCGTCGACGACCTGCTCGAGGCGGCGCAGGTGGCCAGCGGCGGCCTGAGCCTCGCCCCCGGACCGGTGGACCTCGCGGCGATCGTCGCGGAGTCGCTGTCCTCCGCCCAGGTGCAGGCCGAGGACGCCGGGATCGTGCTCGAGAGCGCCGTCCCGCCCGCGGTGCCGCTCGTCGGCGACCCGGTCCGGCTGGCGCAGGTCGTCGACAACCTGCTCTCCAACGCCGTCAAGTACACCCCGCGCGGCGGCACGGTGCGCGTCGACCTGGTCCGCCACGACCGGTCCGTCGAGCTGCGGGTCCGCGACACCGGCCTGGGCATCCCCGCCGACGACGTCGCACACGTCTTCACGCGGTTCTTCCGCACCAAGGAGGCGACGAACCTCGCGATCGGCGGCATCGGCCTGGGCCTGTCGATCACCAAGGAGATCGTGGAGGGGCACGGCGGCGCCATCGCGGTCCACAGCGAGGTCGGTTGCGGCAGCGAGTTCCGTGTCAGCCTCCCTTCCTCCGGCGTGGCCTGACTAGGCTCCCCACCGTGAGACGCGCCGTACGCCGACCGACGCCCCACCCCTCGGGAGCGCGACCGCCGGCGATCCCGCGGTCGCTGGTCCCCAAGCACGTCGCGATCGTCATGGACGGCAACGGGCGCTGGGCCAAGGAGCGCGGACTGCCCCGCACGAAGGGCCACGAGCAGGGGGAGCACTCGCTGTTCGACGTCGTCGAGGGCGCCATCGAGATCGGCGTGAAGGCGATCTCGGCGTACGCGTTCTCGACGGAGAACTGGTCGCGGTCGCCGGACGAGGTGAAGTTCCTGATGGGCTTCAACCGCGACGTCATCCGGCGCCGCCGCGACGAGATGCACGAGCTCGGCGTCCGGGTGCGCTGGGCCGGGCGCGCGCCGCGGCTCTGGAAGTCGGTGATCGAGGAGCTCCGCATCGCCGAGGAGCTGACCCGGAAGAACGACGTGCTCACGCTGACGATGTGCGTCAACTACGGCGGGCGGGCGGAGCTCGCGGACACCGCCCGGAGCATCGCGCGCGAGGTCGCCGCCGGGCGGCTCGACCCCGAGAAGATCACCGAGAAGACCTTCGCCCGCCACCTCTACGTGCCCGAGGTCGCCGACGCGGACCTGGTCTGGCGGACGTCGGGGGAGCAGCGGCTGTCGAACTTCATGCTCTGGCAGGCGGCGTACTCCGAGCTCGTCTTCACCGACGTGCTCTGGCCCGACGTCGACCGCCGGAACCTCTGGGACGCGATCGACCTCTACGCGCGCCGCGACCGGCGGTACGGCGGCGCCGTACCGAACCCGGGATGAGCACCGCGGCGCGGTTCGCCCCGCGGTGGCGCCTGGGCACGTTCATCGAGCCCGCCACCTTCCAGATCGCGTTCACGTGCTTCTACGCCCTCGACGCGGCGCTCCGCTACCTGGCCGGGGTCCGCTTCGAGCTCGTCAGCGGTCCCGGCCTGGCCGCGGTCGCCGCCATCGTCCTGCTCATCGCGGCGCTCGCCCTGCCCTGGGAGCGGCTGGACCCGCGGGCCAGCCTGCTGCTGGCGGTCGCCGACTTCGCGATCATCGGCGTGACCCGGCTGAACCCGGAGGGCGGCAACGGCCTCCTGGTGATCTTCCCGGCCCTGTGGCTCGGCCGCACCTGGGGGCGGACCGGGGTGTGGACGACGGCGATCTCCACGGTGCTGCTGGTCACCGTCCCCGGGATCGTCCACGACGCGGGCGACGGGATCCTGATGGGCCGGGCGATCTTCTTCCCGATCGTCGCGACCGCCGCGGCGCTCGTCATCGCCGACGGCATGGAGCGGGTCCGGCTCGAGCGCGCCGAGGCGGAGCAGCAGCGCGACCGGCTGGCCGAGGCGCTGGACACGATCGACCACCAGCAGCGGGTCAGCCAGGCCATCTTCGACACGACCGACGTCGGCCTGATCCTGCTGGACCGCACCGGCGAGTACGCCGGGATGAACCGGAAGCACCAGGAGTTCCTCGAGCTGGCCTTCCCGGACGGCCACCGCGGCCGGGCCGGCCAGCTGGGCAACGTCTTCGCCGCCGACGGCAAGACGCCGCTCGAGATGGAGGACATGCCGAGCTACCTCGCCAGCCGGGGCCAGGAGTTCGACGACATCCGCATGTGGGTCGGCGACGACCCGGCCGAGCGGCGGGCCCTGTCGGTGTCCGCCCGGACCGTGCGCGCTGAGGACGGCTCGTTCGCCGGGGCCGCGCTCGCCTACACCGACGTCACCGACTTCATGCGCGCGCTGCGCGTGAAGGACGAGTTCGTGGCGCTGGTGTCCCACGAGCTGCGCACCCCGCTCACCTCGATCGTGGGCTACGTGCAGATCCTCGAGGAGGACCCGTCGCTGTCCCGGCGGGCGCTCGACCAGCTCCAGGTGGTGCACCGCAACGCCGACCGGTTGCGGCGGCTGATCGCCGACCTGCTCGACACCGCGCAGCGTGATGGCCGGCCGATGCCGATCAAGCGGACCGCCACCACCGACCTCGCCGCGATCGTCGCCGAGGCGGTCGAGGCAGCACGACCCGCGGCCGACCGGGCCGGCGTGAAGCTCACGCTGTCGGCCCCGGACCGGCTCCTGCTGGCCGCGGACCCGCAGCGGATCGCCCAGGTCGTCGACAACCTGGTCTCCAACGCCGTCAAGTACACCGAGGCGGGCGGCGTCGTCGAGGTCCGGCTGTCGATGGACGGCGAGCGCGTCGAGCTCGAGGTGGTCGACGACGGCATCGGCATCTCGGCCCAGGACCGGGAGCGGCTCTTCACCCCGTTCTTCCGGACCGCCGACGCCGCGAGCCGTGCCGTCGCGGGCGCCGGTCTCGGGCTCAGCATCACGAAGGCCATCGTGGAGAGCCACGGCGGCCGGATCGAGGTCGACAGCGAACCCGGCCGGGGGAGCGTCTTCCGGGTCCGCCTGCCGCTGGCCTGACGGCGTACGCCGTCCTCAGGCGCAGGCCGGGCAGGTGCCGAAGATCTCGAGCGTGTGGCTGACGTCGGCGTACCCGTGCTCCGCCGCGATGCTCCGGGTCCACCGCTCCACGGTCGGCCCCTCCACCTCGACGGTGGCCCCGCAGGAGCGGCAGACGAGATGGTGGTGGTGGCTCTCCGAGCAGCGCCGGTAGATCGCCTCGCCGTCCTCGGTGCGCAGCACGTCGACCTCGCCGGCCTCGGCCAGCCGCTGCAGGGTGCGGTAGACGGTCGCCAGGCCGACCTGCTCGCCGCGCTCGCCGAGCAGCTCGTGGATGTCCTGGGCCGAGCGGA
The DNA here is from genome assembly GCF_042666375.1 of Nocardioides sp. GCM10030259. Lineage (NCBI taxonomy): Bacteria > Bacillati > Actinomycetota > Actinomycetes > Propionibacteriales > Nocardioidaceae > Nocardioides > Nocardioides sp. GCM10030259. The sequence goes on from NZ_JBHTDF010000001.1 coordinate 19,563, forward strand.
AGTCGGCGAAGGAGGACATCGCGTCGACGACGGCCCGGCGCTGCCGGGTCGGTCGCATGCCGGGCTGGTCAGTGCTCGTCATAGTGCCTCCCGTGAGCGGCGTGCCGGTGGCCGTCGTGGACGTAGTCGACGTGGTCGCCGTGGGGCACCGCCATGTGGCCGCAGTCCTCGCCGTGCTCGTGCGGGTGCGGGTCGGTCTCCTGATGCGCGACGGCGGGTACGACGGGGAACGGCTGCCGCAGGCGCTGCCGACGGCGCACCCAGATGCCGGCCGGCCAGGCCAGGACGAAGCCCCCGAGCGCGAGCAGGACGATCGTCGGGCCGGAGGCCACGCGGGCGTCGTAGGAGAGGTACGCCGACAGCAGCAGTCCGCCCACGGAGGCGGCGGTGCCGAGCGCCATCGCCGCGCCGAGCGTCGTACGGAACGACCGGCTCAGCTGCTGCGACGTCGCGACGGGGACGACCATGAGCGCGGAGACCAGCAGCAGCCCGACGGTGCGCATCGCGACCGTCACGGTCACGGCCGCGAGCACCGCGATCAGCAGGTTGTACCCGCGGATGTTGAGGCCGGCGACGCGGGCGAACTCCTGGTCCTGGGCGACCGCGAACAGCTGCGGGGCGAGGCCAACGCAGATGAGCACGACCACTGCCGCGAGGATCATCGTGACGACCACGTCGGAGTCCGAGATCGTGGTGATGGAGCCGAACAGGAACTGGTTGAGCCGCGAGCCGGTCTCGTTCGCGAGCCCGGTGATCAGCACACCGCCGGCGAGACCGCCGTAGAACAGCAGGGCGAGCGCGACGTCGCCGTTCGCGTGGCCGCGCTCGCGGATGACCTCGATCGCGATGGCCCCGGCGATCGCGACGATCACTGCGGTCCAGGTGGGGGAGGCGCCCGTGAAGAGCCCGATCGCCACGCCGGTGACCGCGACGTGGCCGATGCCGTCACCCATGAGCGCCATCCGGCGCTGGACGAGGTACGTCCCGATCGCCGGTGCGGCCAGGCCGGTGAACACCGCGGCCAGCAGGGCGCGCTGCATGAACTCCATCGAGAGGAGGTCGAGGTACGCGCTGAGGCTCATCGCTCACCGTCCAGCAGGGAGGAGACGTGCGGCGCGTGGTCGTGGTGCGCCGGCTCGCGGTGGTGATGGTGGTGGTGCCCGTCGAGATGGGCGGTCGCCACCTGGTCGCTGGCGAGCGGCGGACCGTCGTACGCGATCCGGCCGTCGCGCATCACCACCGCGCGGTCGATGAGCGGCGCCATCGGGCCGAGCTCGTGGGCGACCAGCACGATCGTGGCGCCGCGCTCCGACATGGTGCGCAGGGTGTCCGCGAGCACCTGCTGGTTCGGCAGGTCCACGCCGGCGGTCGGCTCGTCGAGGAAGAACAGCTCCGGCTCGCCTGCGAGCGCGCGGGCGATGAGCACCCGCTGCTGCTGGCCGCCGGACAGCGAGGAGACGCTCTCCTTGGCGCGGTGCCCGAGCCCGACCACGTCGAGGGCGTCGGCGATCGCGGCGCGGTCGGCGCGGCCGAGTGGCCGCAGCAGCTTGCGCCTGGTCAGCCGGCCGGACGCAACGACCTCCCACACCGAGGCGGGTACGCCGGACGCCGCGCTGCCGCGCTGCGGCACGAACCCGACCCGCTCCCAGTCGTGGAACGACCCGAAGGGCGTGCCGAACAGGCTGAGCGAGCCGGTCGTCAGCGGCCAGAGGCCGGTCAGCGCGCGGACCAACGTCGACTTGCCGGAGCCGTTGGCGCCCATGAGCGCCACGAACTCACCGGACCGCACGGTCAGGTCGATGTGCCGCAGGATCGGGCGGCCGGCGATCGCGACGGCGCCGTTCTCCAGCTCGACGACCGTGTCAGTGGGGGAGGTGGTCAACAGCCGTTCGCCTCCTCGAGCGCCGCCAGGTTCTGCTCCATCAGGGAAAGGTAGTCCTCGTCGGCCGTCTCGTCGGTGAGGCCCTCGATCGGGTCCAGGACGCCGACCTTCGCCCCGGTGTCGTTGGCGAGCTGCTCGGCGATGTCCGGGCTGACCAGCGACTCGTAGAAGACCGTCGTGACGCCCTCGTCCGCGATGACCTCCTGGAGGTGCGCGAGGTCCGCCGGTGTGGGCTCGGCGTCGGGGGAGAGGCCGGCGATCGGCTCGAACTCCAGGCCGTAGCGGCCGAGGTAGCCGAACGCGTCGTGCGCCACCACGACCGTGTGCCGCTCGCAGTCGGCCAGGCCGTCGGCGTACGCCGCGTCGAGCGCCTCGAGGTCGCCGCGCAGGTCGGCCGCGTTGTCGCGGAACTCGTCGGCGTGGTCGGGGTCGATGTCGGCGAGCTGCTCGGCCATCGCGTCGCCGAGGTCGGCCATCAGCAGCGGGTCCTGCCAGAAGTGCGGGTCGGTGTCCCCGTGGTCGTGCTCCTCCTCGCCCTCCTCCTCGTGCGCGTGGTCGTGGTCGGCCTCCCCGGCGGGGCGCAGCTCCACGGCCTCCGACACGTCGAGCGCTGCGCCCTCGGCGACCGTCTCGACGGCCTCGTCGACCGACGGCTGGAACCCGTCCAGGTAGACGACCAGGTCGGCCTGCGCGACCTGGGCGGTCTCCTTCACGGTGAGCTCGAGGTCGTGCGGCTCGCCGCCCGGGGCGGTGAGGTTCGCGACGGTCGCGCGGTCGCCGGCGACCCGCTCGGCGACGTACTGGAGGGGGTAGAACGCCGCCGCGACCTCGACCCCGTCGGCGGAGGAGCCGGAGTCGTCCTGGAACGCTGCGCACCCGCTGACGACCGGGAGCAGGAGCGCGGCACCGACGGCCGCGACGGCGAAACTCTTCATGAGAACCATTCTCAGGTCAGTTGAGAACGGTTGTCAACTGACGGCGCCGCTACGATCGGGGCGTGCTGGTGGTGAACAGGTTCCGCGTGCCGGCGGATGCGGCGGACGGGTTCCGGGTCGACCTCGAGACCGCGCGCGAGGCGCTGGCCGCGTGTGCGGGGTACGCCGGGGGCGAGATCGGCCGCAACGTCGACGATCCCGAGCTGTGGGTGCTCAGCACCCGCTGGGAGAACGTCGGGAGCTACCGGCGGGCGCTCTCGTCGTACGACGTGAAGCTGCGCGCGGTCGCGGTCCTGTCGCGGGCGATCGAGGAGCCGTCGGCGTACGAGCGGGTCGAGCCGGGAGGCGCCCTCAATATCGCGTCGCACCGGTCGTTAGGCTGACGTCTTCAGACCAGACCGGCAGCCAGCCGGCCGACCAGCAGGAGCTCCATCGTGGCCAAGCCGCCGCCGTCCACCGTCGACCACGTCGTCTCCCTCGCCAAGCGCCGGGGCTTCGTCTACCCGTGCGGCGAGATCTACGGCGGCACCAGGTCGGCCTGGGACTACGGTCCGCTCGGCGTGGAGCTCAAGGAGAACATCAAACGCCAGTGGTGGAAGTCCATGGTCACCATGCGCGACGACATGGTCGGCCTCGACTCCAGCATCATCCTGCCCCGCCAGGTGTGGGAGGCCAGCGGCCACGTCGACACCTTCACCGACCCGCTGACCGAGTGCCAGTCCTGCCACAAGCGGTTCCGCGCCGACCACCTCCAGGAGGAGGTCGCGGAGAAGAAGGGGATCGACGACCCCGACGACGTCGACTTCGCGACCGTTGCGTGCCCCAACTGCGGGACCCGCGGCGCCTGGACCGAGCCGCGCCAGTTCTCCGGCCTGCTGAAGACCTACCTCGGCGTCATCGAGAACGAGGAGGGCCTGCACTACCTCCGCCCCGAGACCGCCCAGGGCATCTTCATCAACTTCCAGAACGTCGTGACCTCGAGCCGGCAGAAGCCGCCGTTCGGCATCGCCCAGATCGGCAAGAGCTTCCGCAACGAGATCACGCCCGGCAACTTCATCTTCCGCACCCGCGAGTTCGAGCAGATGGAGATGGAGTTCTTCGTCAAGCCGGGCGAGGACGAGGAGTGGCACCAGTACTGGATCGACGAGCGCACCAGGTGGTACGTCGACCTGGGCATCGACCCCGACAACCTGCGTCACTACGAGCACGCGCAGGAGAAGCTCAGCCACTACTCGAAGCGGACCGTCGACATCGAGTACCGCTTCCGGTTCGCCGGCTCGGAGTGGGGTGAGCTCGAGGGCATCGCCAACCGCACCGACTTCGACCTCTCGACCCACGCGAAGCACTCGGGCCAGGACCTGAGCTACTTCGACCAGGCCAACAACGAGCGCTACACGCCGTACGTCATCGAGCCGGCCGCCGGCCTCTCGCGCAGCCTGATGACCTTCCTCGTCGACGCGTGGACCGAGGACGAGGCGCCCAACACCAAGGGCGGCGTCGACAAGCGCACCGTGCTGCGGCTCGACCCGCGCCTGGCGCCGGTCAAGGTCGCGGTGCTGCCGCTGTCGCGCAACGCCGACCTGTCGCCCAAGGCGAAGGACCTCGCGATGCGGCTGCGCACCGCCGGCTGGAACGTCGACTTCGACGACTCCGGCGCGATCGGCCGTCGCTACCGTCGCCAGGACGAGATCGGTACGCCGTACTGCGTGACGGTCGACTTCGACACCCTCGACGACCACGCCGTGACCGTCCGCGAGCGCGACACCATGCAGCAGGAGCGGATCGGTCTCGACGGGGTCGTGTCGTACTTCGCTGAGCGTTTCGTCGGTTGCTGACGCCCCGGCGAATGCACAATGACGGCATGATCCTGCGTCGGCTCGGATCCCTGGCGCTGAGCGCCGCGCTCGTCGCGGCGCTCGCCGCCTGCTCGGGCGACGACGACCCGGCGGCCTCGGGGGAGACCGACGCTCCGGCGGGGACGGAGAGCGCCTCGCCGTACCTCCCCGTGCCCGACGGCGTCGCGCTGACCCCGCAGGGCACCCACCTCGAGGTCGGCGACCAGGGCGTGGTGGCGTGGGAGCCGCGTCAGGACGAGGTCGGCGTGCTCGACCTGACCGTGACGAAGCTGGAGCGCACCACGACCGCAAAGGCGCTCTCGGCCTGGCAGCTCACCAAGGAGCAGGAGCGCTCCACGCCGTACTTCGTGCACGTCACGGTCGAGAACGTCGGCGAGACCGACCTCGGCGGCCGCCGGGTGCCGCTGTACGTCGTCAACGAGGACGACCTGCTCCTCGAGTCGACGCCGTTCGCGAGCTCGTTCACGCCGTGCCCGAGCACGCCGCTGCCGGAGAAGTTCCGCCCCGGCGCTCGCAAGGACGTCTGCCTCGTCTACCTCGCCCCCGACCGCGGCTCCCTCGAGGCCGTCAGCTTCCGTCCCGACGAGACCTTCGACCCGATCATCTGGACCGGCGAGGTCGAGCGGTACGTGCCGACGAAGCCGGAGAAGAAGCCGAAGGGCAAGAACGACGGCAAGGGCCCCAACGACTGATTCAGTGGTCACCACTGGGATAGTCCGTCACGGAATGGCCGCCCGAACGGCCGGGACGGCGGCCAGAACGTGACGGACTATCATCCCCGGGTCACCAGAGGACGGAATTTGGGCCGCCCGGCACCGCTCACGGACAATGACGGCATGACCACGCTGCCGACCTCGCTGACCCTCGGGTCGCTGACGGTCGACGTCCCGGTGGTGCTGGCGCCGATGGCGGGCATCACCAACGCGGCGTACCGCCGCCTGTGCGCCGAGCAGGGCGCCGGCCTCTACGTGTGCGAGATGATCACGAGCCGCGGCCTGGTCGAGGGCGACCAGCACACCCGCGACATGCTCGTCTTCGACGAGCTCGAGACCACGCGCTCGGTGCAGCTCTACGGCACCGACCCCGTCTACGTCGGCAAGGCCGCCGGGATCCTCTGCGCGGAGTACGGCGTCGCGCACATCGACCTGAACTTCGGCTGCCCGGTCCCGAAGGTCACCCGCAAGGGCGGCGGCGGGGCGCTGCCGTGGAAGCGTGGGCTGCTCGCCGAGATCCTCGAGCACGCCGTCGCCGCGGCCACGCCGTACGACGTGCCGGTGACGATGAAGACGCGCAAGGGCATCGACGACGACCACCTGACCTACCTCGACGCCGGCCGGATCGCTCAGGAGGCCGGCTGCGCGGCGATCGCGCTGCACGGCCGCACCGTGTCGCAGGCCTACTCCGGCCGCGCCGACTGGGACGCGATCGGCGAGCTGGCGGCGAGCGTCGACATACCGGTGCTCGGCAACGGCGACATCTGGGAGGCGGCCGACGCGCTCCGGATGGTCGAGCAGACCGGCGCCGCGGGCGTCGTCGTGGGCCGCGGCTGCCTGGGCCGCCCCTGGCTGTTCCGCGACCTGGCCGCCGCGTTCCGCGGCGAGGAGGTCGCCACGCTGCCGACGCTCGGCGAGGTGACCGCGATGATGCGCCGGCACGCCGAGCTGCTCTGCCAGCACATGGGGGAGGAGCGGGGCTGCAAGGAGTTCCGCAAGCACGTCACCTGGTACCTCAAGGGCTTCGCCGCCGGTGGTGAGATGCGCCGCTCGCTGGGGCTCGTGCACACGCTCGCCGACCTCGACCGGCTGCTCGCCGAGCTCGACCCGGACGAGCCGTTCCCGGTCAGCGAGCTGGGCGCCCCGCGGGGGCGCCAGGGCTCGCCCCGCGACCGGGTCGTGCTGCCCGAGGGCTGGCTCGACGACGCCGACGGCGCCGGCTGCCACCTCCAGGAGGACGCCGACGAGACCACCGGCGGGTGACCGGAAATACTTCCCGCAGACCGTTTGAAGATTGCACCACCGCGGGAAGCGTGTGGTTGACTCGACCGTCGTTGCCGATCCGTGACCTACCCCGAGCGGTCCGGCGACAACCGACCTGACAGCAACCGCAAAGGATCAGCGCTGTGGCAGAACACCGCCACAAGCGGGAGACCAGCGCCCGCCGCCCACCCAGGGCCGCCTTCGTGGCGGCCCCCATCGCCCTCCTGGCGACCGGCTCCGCGGTGACCCTCGGTGTCGTGTCCAGCGACCCCGTGCGGGACCTCCCGGTCGCCCAGGACGCCTCCAGCATCTCCGGCGTGACGCGCGGCGCGACCACCTCGCGCAGTGAGTCCCGGCTCGACCGCAAGGAGAGCAAGAAGGACCGCCGCAAGGACGACCGCAAGGAGAAGGCGCTCCAGAAGGCCGTCGAGCGCAGTGCCCGGCTCGTCGCGACCCGCGCCGCGGTCCGCGCCGCCGACACGCGCCTGTGGACGACCGAGGTCCTCAACCTCTGGTCCGGCTCCGGCGAGGACGCCGAGAACACCGGCGAGATCGACGCCGGCAAGCGCGTGCTCGTCACCGGTCGCGATGCCTCCGGCCGCGTCGAGATCGTCGTCGACGGCGAGTCCCGGTGGGTCACCGAGGGCTACCTGAGCGAGGAGAAGCCGGTCGCCGCCGCCGCCGGGCTCTCGATGGCGCCCTGCCCCGACCCGGGCGTCGAGAGCGGCCTGACAGACGACGCGGTGTACGTCTACCGCTCCGTGTGCAACGCGTTCCCGCAGATCACGTCGTACGGCGGCTGGGACGGCCACGGCGAGCACGCCTCCGGCCGCGCGCTGGACATCATGACCAGCGACGTCGAGCTCGGCGACGCGATCGCGGCGTTCCTCCAGGCGAACGCCGCCGAGCTCAACCTCTACGACATCCTCTGGCGGCAGCGGATCTGGACCCAGGAGCGGTCCGGCGAGGGCTGGCGCTTCATGCCCTCGCGTGGCTCGGCCACCGCCAACCACTACGACCACGTGCACGTCGCGACCAACGGCTGATCCTCCCGCGGTCAGGCGACCGGTGTGAACTGGCGCGCCACCACCCACCAGCCGTCGGCTTCGCGGAGCAGCGTCCAGGTGACGACCGTCGGCGGGCGCTCGAGGTCGACGGCGACGCCGGGCGCAGCCCGGTAGGCGCCCGTGGTGGCGATGGCGAGGCCCGGCCGCGGGAGCGCAAGGTCGAGCAGCTCGAACCGGGCGGTCGGCGGCGGGCCGCCGGCGGCGAACGCCCGCACGTGCGCCTCCCGGATCGCTGCGCGGCCGTGGGCTCGCGACCCGTTGGCCACCACGAAGACGGCGTCCGGAGCGACCCGGGCGACGCAGCGGTCGGGGTCGCGGGTGGTCACCCCTGCCGCGACGTCCTCGATGACGGCGCGGATCTCGTCGCGGACCTCGATGTCGATGTGGTCGGTGGTCATGGGACTCGTCTGTGTCATGGGAGAAGCAGACGACTTCAAGCACGCTCGAGGTCAAGCGCCCGGCTGGCCGTGTCGCGACGACCCGGGGTGGCACCACCTAGGCTCGCCCTGCGATGGAGATCCAGGACCTGTACGACGACCTCGCCCGCGAGCGGATCGTCGAGGAGCCGCCCAAGCGGGTGGACGCGCCGATCCGCACGCCGTTCGAGCGCGACCGGGCCCGGCTGGTGCACGCGGCGTCGTCGCGGCGGCTGGCGGCGAAGACGCAGGTGGTCGGCCCGCAGAGCGACGACTTCGTGCGCAACCGGCTCACCCACAGCCTCGAGGTCGCCCAGGTCGCCCGCGACCTGTCCCGGGCGCTGGGCAGCCAGCCCGACATCGCCGAGACGGCGGCGCTGGCCCACGACCTCGGCCACCCGCCGTTCGGCCACAACGGCGAGCGCGCGCTCGCCGAGCTGGGGGAGTCCTGCGGGGGCTTCGAGGGCAACGCGCAGACCCTCCGGCTGCTCACGCGCCTCGAGGCCAAGACGGTCGACGCCACCGGGGCCTCGGTCGGCCTCAACCTGACCCGCGCCACGCTCGACGCCTGCACCAAGTACCCCTGGCCGCGCACCGCCGCCGGCGAGCCGCGCGGCGTGCACGCGGACGGGTCACCCCGCACGGTGCTCAAGTTCGGCGTGTACGACGACGACCGGCCGGTCTTCGACTGGATGCGGCGCGGCGCCGACGGCACCCGGCAGTGCCTCGAGGCGCAGGTGATGGACCTCGCCGACGACGTGGCCTACTCCGTCCACGACGTCGAGGACGGCATCGTCGCGGGCCGGATCGACCTGACGGGTCTCGACGGCGCGGCGGTGTGGGAGACCGTCCGCGACTGGTACCTCCCCGACGCGACCGACGACGCCCTCGACGCCACGCTCGCCGATCTCCGGCGCGTCGGCAGCTGGCCGGCCACGCCGTACGACGGCAGCCGGCGCTCGCTCGCGGCCCTGAAGAACCTCACCAGCGACCTGATCGGGCGCTTCTGCGGCACCGTGCAGCACGCGACGTTCGCCGCGGGCGACGGGCCGTTCGTGCGCTACCGCGCCGACCTGGTCGTGCCCGAGGCGACCCGCCTCGAGATCGCCGTGCTCAAGGGCATCGCGGCCCACTACGTGATGCGGACCGACGACCGGGTCGCGCTCATGGAGCGCCAGCGACAGCTGCTCGGCGAGCTGGCTACGGTCCTGGCCGATCGCGGGCCGGACGCCCTCGACCGGCCCTTCGCCGACGACTGGCACGCCGCGGCCGACGACGCGGGCCGAATGCGGGTCGTCATCGACCAGGTCGCGTCGCTCACCGACGCGAGCGCGGTCGCCTGGCACTCCCGGCTCTGCGGCTGAACCCGAGGGTCAGCGCTGCAGGGCGACCTCGAGGGCCTGGTCGGCCGGGCACGGGAGGTCCGGGACCACGCCCGTGCCCTCCCAGTTGGTGCCGGTCACCGCGTTGACCGACCGGGCAGTCGGGATGTGCAGCTGGAGGTGGGGCGTCAGGTCGAAGGCCTTCCGCGGGTGCGCCCCGCCGCCGGTCGTCTCGCCGACCACGCGGGCCCGGCGGAGGGACTGCAGGTCGTAGGTCAGCTCCTCGCCGCCGCTGAACGTCCGGGGGCTGGTGAGCACATCCACGGGCACGTCGGCCGGGACCTTGGGCGAGACGTCGGGGGTCGTCCACGACGGAGTGACGGTGCCGTCGCGTTCGACGAGGTCCTGCAGATGGACCGGTTCCTCGCCGGTGAAGTGGCTGACGAGCAGCGCGACCGACTCCGGGACGCCGCCGACGCAGCCCCGCAGGTCGAGCACCATGCGCCGTATGCCCGAGAGGAGCGTGAACGCCGCCGCGGCGGCCGGGGTGAGGTGGTCCGGCGTCAGGATGATCGGGCCGAGGACGATCAGGCCGGTGTTGTCCTCGAGGCGTCGCACCTCGGCGATCCCGGCGCCGTGCCGGCGCGCCTGGTCGGCGAACCACGCCTGGACCGACACCTCGTCGTCCTCCGGCGGAACGCCGTCCGGGTAGTGCCGCACCCGCAGGTGCAGGTCGCGGTTGACCGACTGCAGCATCTTCGTCAGCTGGGCGGCGGCCGTGGCCGGGTCCTCGTCGAGATGGAGGTCGTCGAGCGCGTCGGCGATCTGGTCGGCGACGTCGGCGAACACGTAGTGGGTGCGGACGTGGTCCTGGACGCGGGTGATCATGCGAGGAGTGAATCCGGGGGCTTGACCAAGCGTCTACTTCTCTTGACGCTTGATTCATGGATCCGGACCAGAGCGCCACCGACGCCCAGCTGCGCGCCTTCGCCCACCCGATGCGGCAGCGGATCTGGCGTGAGGTCGGGCGGGACGGCGCCACCGTCAGCCAGCTCACGCACCGGCTCGCCACCAACAAGGGCAACGTGGCGCACCACGTGAAGGTGCTGGTCGCCGCGGGCCTCCTCGCGCCGGGACGCACCCGCACGGTCCGCGGCGGCACGGAGCAGTACTACGTCACCACCGCGCGGCGCATCCGCCTCGGCACTGGTGCCGGCGCGGCCAGACGGGCGATGTTCGCCGTGGTCGCCGACGAGGTCGAGGCTGCACGCGACCCGCTCCTCAACCACCGCACGATCCGCCTCACGCGGGCGCAGGCGGAGGCGCTGGCCCGCCACCTCGACCGCGTCGTCACCGAGCTCGAGCCGGCGAGCGACCGCGAGACGTCGTACGGCGTGCTGGTCAGCGTCTACCCGCGCTGAGCCGCCACTACGGTGGGGACCGTGAGCGACCGACTCGTCTGGCTGCCCTTCGACCCGTCCGAGATGGGGGATCCGCCCGACGGCCTGCGCTACGAGGTGGTCGACCCCACCGAGCACGTGCCGGACGGCGTCGGCGAGGTCCGGTTCTACGTTCCGCCCTACCAGGTCGGCCCGCGGGTCGCCGAGGTGCTGCCCCGGATGACCGGCCTCGAGGTGATCCAGACGCTGACCGCCGGCGTGGAGAACATCCGGCCGCACGTCCCCGACGGCGTCCTGCTCTGCAACGGCCGCGGCATCCACGACACCTCGACCGCCGAGCTCGCGCTCACCCTGATCCTCAGCAGCCTGCGCGGCGTGCCCCGCTTCGTGCGCGACCAGGACTCACACCGCTGGCGCCCGGGCTGGCGCCCGGCGCTCGCCGACAAGCGGGTGCTGATCGTCGGGTACGGCGCGGTCGGGGAGGCGATCGAGCGGCGGCTGATGCCGTTCGAGACCGCGGTCGTGCGGGTCGCCCGCAGCGCCCGTGACGGCGTGCACGCGATCGACGAGCTGCCCGGGCTGCTGCCGGAGGCGGACGTCGTGGTGCTCGTCGTACCCCTCACCGACGAGACCCGCGGCCTGGTCGACGCCGGGTTCCTGGCCGCGATGAAGGACGGCGCGCTGCTGGTCAACGTCGCCCGCGGCGCCGTCGTCGACACCCCCGCACTGATCGAGGCCCTCGACAGCGGGCGCATCCACGCGGCGATCGACGTCGCCGACCCCGAGCCGCTCCCCGAGGACCACGCGCTGTGGGACGCACCGCACCTGCTGGTCACCCCGCACGTCGGCGGCGCGAGCAGCGCGATGTGGCCGCGCGCCCACCGGCTGGTGCGCGACCAGCTGCACCGCTACGCCGCCGGCGAGGAACTTGTGAACGTCATGTCCGGCGACTACTGACCGGACCGTAGGATCGCCGCGTGGCAGGACGGATCCGCGAGGAGGACATCGCCGAGGTGCGCGACAAGGCGCGCATCGACGACGTGGTCTCGCAGTACGTCACGCTCCGCAACGCCGGCGGCGGCTCCCAGAAGGGCCTCTGCCCGTTCCACGACGAGAAGTCGCCGTCGTTCAACGTCAATCCGGGCCGGGGATTCTTCCACTGTTTCGGCTGCGGAGAAGGCGGCGACGTCATCACGTTCCTGATGAAGATCGACGGCCTCAGCTTCGGCGAGGCGGTCGAGCGGCTGGCCGACAAGGTCGGCGTCGTCCTGCGCCGCGAGGACGACGACGGTCGGGAGGAGCGCCCCCAGGGGCCGCAGCGCGGCCGGCTGATCGAGGCGCACAAGGTCGCGCAGCTGTACTACGCCGAGCAGCTCGGCACCCCGGACGCGCTGGTCGCCAGGCAGTTCCTGGCCGAGCGGGGCTTCGACCAGGCCTCGGCCGAGCGCTTCGGCATCGGCTTTTCCCCCCGCGAGGGCGAGGCTCTCTTCCGCCACCTGCGCGGTCGCGGGTTCAGCCAGGAGGAGACGGTCGAGGCGGGGCTCGTGGCGGTCGGCCGCTCGGCGTACGACCGCTTCCGCGGACGCCTCCTGTGGCCGATCCGCGACGCGAGCGGCGACACCATCGGCTTCGGCGCGCGCCGGATCTTCGACGACGACCGCATCGAGGCTAAGTACCTCAACACCCCCGAGACCAAGATCTACAAGAAGTCCCAGGTGCTCTACGGCCTCGACCTGGCACGCCGCGAGATCGGTCGGTCCTCGCAGGCGGTGATCGTCGAGGGCTACACCGACGTGATGGCCTGCCACCTCGCCGGGGTCGGTACGGCGGTCGCGACCTGCGGCACGGCCTTCGGCGACGACCACGCCCGGGTGCTGCGGCGGTTCCTCAACGACCACGAGGAGTTCCGCGGCGAGGTGATCTTCACCTTCGACGGCGACGCCGCCGGGCAGAAGGCCGCGCTGCGCGCCTTCGGTGGCGACCAGAACTTCGTCTCCCAGACCTACGTCGCGGTCGAGCCCGACGGCCTCGACCCGTGCGACCTGCGCATCAAGCACGGTGACGCCGCGGTGCGCGAGCTGGTCGCCCGGCGGGTGCCGCTCTACCGCTTCGTGCTCTCCAACGTCGTGAGCAAGTACGACCTCGATCGTGCCGACGGTCGCGTCGACGCGCTCCGCGAGGGGGCGCGCCTGGTGTCGAGCATCCGCGACCGCTCGAAGGTCGACGCGTTCGCCCGCGAGCTCGCCGGCATGGTCGGCGCCGATCCCGACGAGGCCCGCGCGGAGGTCCGTCGCGCCGCCAACCGCCGACCGGGCCAGGAGACGGTCGCGACGTCGGCCACCCCGCCGCCCCGCTCGAACGTCCCGGACCTGCGCGACCCGCGCTTCGCCATCGAGCGCGAGACGCTCAAGCTCGTCGTGCAGCACCCGATGACCATCGGTCGCCTCACCTCCGACGTCGGGCCGGACGACTTCACCCACCCGACGTTCCGCGCCGTCTGGGAGATCGTGGCCGCCGCAGGAGGCCCCGGCGCGGGCGCCGGCGACCCCGGCTGGGCGACCCGGCTGCGTGACGCCGCGACCGACCCGGCCGTCTCGTCGGCGATCAGCGCGCTCGGCGTCGAGCCGCTGATGAAGGCGCCCGACGCGGCGTACGTCACGCAGCACCTGCTCCGCCTCCAGGAGCTCACCGTCGCCCGGCGGATCGCCGCCATCAAGTCCAGGCTCCAGCGCACCAACCCGGTCGAGAACCCCGACGCGTTCAACCGGATGTTCGGCGAGCTCGCCGCCCTGGAGGCGCACCGCCGCGCGCTGCGCGACCGCATGGTCGGCGCCGAGTGAACACCCCACGAGATCGCGGGCTTCCCCCGCTGCGCTCCTCCAGCCCACGATTCCGCGGGGACCCCGAGTGAGCCCGCTCTTCCGTCGGGAGCGTCCGCCGGTCCGGGTCGAGCGCGGCGAGAAGCTGCTCGCCGACGCGTCGGCCGACGAGGCCCACCTCGGCGGCACCCGGGACGCGCTGTACGTCGTTCGCCGGCTCGGCCACGACCGGGTCGGCCTCGAGGAGACCGTCCGGATCCCCTGGGAGGAGATCCAGGCCGCGGACTGGGACAAGGACTCCGCCGTCCTGCGCGTCAGCGAGGTCGGGGCCTGGGGTGAGCAGCGCCCCGAGCACATCTTCACCGTCGCCGAGCCCGGGCGCCTGCTGGAGCTGGTGCGCGAGCGGGTGACCGCGAGCGTCGTGCTCCAGCGGCACGTGCCGGTCGACGGCCGGCGCGGCGTCCGGGTCATCGCCCGTCGCGCGCCCGCGGGCGACCGGCCGATCGCGTGGTTCTACGAGTACGACGAGGGCGTCGACCCCGACGACCCGTTCGTCCGGCAGGCCGCCCAGGAGGCGCTGGCCGAAGCCCGCACCGAGGTCGGCGCAGACTGATCGGCGTGGCGGATCGGCTCAATTTTTGTTGGCGGCGGCCGATTGCTAACCTGTGCGGGCTGCACCCGATCCCCTGTAGCTCAACTGGCAGAGCATTCGGCTGTTAACCGGAGGGTTGTTGGTTCGAGTCCAACCGGGGGAGCAGAGAAGAGGGCCTGACCTGCGGAGACGCGGTCAGGCCCTCGTCGCATGTCACGAGTCCCGGGTCTCGGGCGTGAACCGCTCGAGGGCGACGCCGTGCCGCAGGCCGCGGTCGCTGGTCGTCATCGCGTCCTGGCCCGTGACGGTCAGGATCGTGCGCACGATGCAGGCGCCGGCGAGGATCACCTCGGCGCGGGCCGGCTGCAGCCCGGGGATCTCGCGCCGTTCCACGGTCGACCGGAGCCGGTACGTCTCGATCTGGCGGTCCACCTCGGCCAGGTCGACGACCGTGCCGTGGACCACGTCGGGGTCGTACGCCGGGAGTGCCCGGCTGACTGCCGCGAGGTTCGTGGCGGTGCCGCCGATCCCGATCACGAGATCGGGGCGCGGGTGCCCCGCCAGCCCGGCCAGCTCCATCTCGATCGCGGCCAGGGCCTCGCGGATCGTGTCGAGCGGGACGGCGCGGCCGAGCGCGAACCGCTCCGTGATGCGCACCGCGCCGACGTCGACGCTGAACTGTTCCTCGATCGCGTCCGGGTTGCCGAAGGTGAACTGGCTGCTCCCGCCGCCGGAGTCGAAGACGAGCAGGCGCCCGCTGGTGCCGGGCAGGGTGGAGACGGCCGCGCGGTAGGCAAGCCGGGCCTCCTCGGGTCCCGTGATCACCTCGACCAGCAGGCCGCAGCGGGCCAGCACCAGGTCGAGGAAGACGTCGCGGTTCGACGCCTGGCGCAGGCCGGCCGTGCCGACCGCGACGATCTCGGCCGGTCCCTGCCGGCGGACGTTCTCGACCAGGCGCGCGATCGCGTCGACGGTCCGTCGCATCGGCTCCGGTTGGAGCACGCCGTCCTCGCCCATGCCCTCGCCGAGCCGGGTGACCACGGCAGCGTCGTGCTCGGTGCGCGGCACACCACCGCCACGGTCTCCGACGGTGAGCTTGACGGAGTTCGTGCCGACGTCGACGACCGCGAACCTGGCCGGCTCCCACCCGAGCAGCGACCTGAGCCCTGCGGGGACGCAGGTGTTGCGCCGGCCCTCCAGGCCGAGCCGGCGGATCGTCGCCGTCACCAGCTCCCGATCCGGGGACTCCACTGCGACGGTGCGAACGCTGGTCCCGTCGACGGTCAGGTCGGTGTACTCCACCATGCACCCGTCGAGCACGGCGCGCCGCCGGGCCTTGTGCACGTCGACGACGCGGACGTCCTCGCTTCGCGCGTGGACCTCCTGCACGAGCTCGTCGTAGCTGTACCGCGGGCGTCGGGGAGCGGGCAGGCCGAGTGCCTCGAAGGTCATCGCGAGAGTGCTCTCCGCGACCGGGAAGGCGGCCTTCGACTTCGGCACCCACAGCTGCAGCCCGGCTCCGTCCACGTGCTGCAGGAGCTTGACGTCCAGCAGTCCGCCGCGGACCTTGACAGAGGCGTCCCGGGTCCGCGACAGCAGGTAGACCTCGTCGCTCCTGGTTGCGGCGATGGCCCGCAACGACGCGAGAGTCGCGTTGGCGTCCGCGAAGTCGCCGAAGGTGCGCCATTCCCACCGGGGGACGATGGCGGCCGGTGCTGGGGGAGAGGTGGGTTCGGTCATCTCGTGTCGTCCTCGGGTGGTCGGTGCGGCGGCGTGACTGCGGTCAGCGCAGCCACGGCTCGGTGGACGTTTCCGTGGAGGCGATCGGCACCCAGGCGCTCGACGACACCGTCGCGCTCGAGCATGCGGCGTACGCCGGGCCGGACGGCCGCGAGCCGCAGGTCGACCTCGGACTCCTCGGCCAGCCCGACGATCTCGGCGATGGTCGCCGTGCCCTGGGAGTCGATGAAGTTGACGCCCGCGAAGTGGAGCACGACGCCGTGCACGTCGGCGTCGGCCATCAGGGCGCGCACCCGGTCCTGGAGCGTGTCGGCCGTGGCGAAGAAGAGGCCGCCGTCCATGCGCAGCACCACGACTCCCGGGATCGTCTCGTCGTCGGGATGCTCGTCGAGGCCTCGGAACACCTGCGTCCCGGCCTCCCTGCCGAGCACCGACAGCCGCGGATGGGTGGCGGCGTGCACCAGCCAGAGCAGGGACAGCGCGATCCCGATGGCCACGCCCGCGAGGATGCCGAAGACGAGGGTCGCGAGGATCGCTGCTGCCGCGACCCAGAAGTCGACCCGGGACACCCGTCGCATGCGACGCATCTCCGCGAGGTCCATCATCCCCATGACCACCGCCTCGATGATGAGCGCGGCGAGGACCGGCTCGGGCAGCGAGGAGAAGAGCGGCGCCAGGATGAGGAGGGCCAGCACGACGGTGACACCCGAGCTGAGGCAGGCGAGGTTGCTGCGGGCACCGGTGCGGTCGTTCAGCGAGCTGGCGGACAGGCTCGTCGACACCGGCATGCCGTTCAGCACGCCGGCTCCGATGTTCGCCGCCGCCTGGGCGACGGACTCCTGGTCGATGTCGACCTGGTAGCGGTGCTTGCTGGCGAAGGCCCTGGCGTCACCGGCGGTCTGGGAGAACCCGATCATCACCAGGGCGAAGGACGCGAGCAACACGGTGCCGGCATGGTCCGCCAGCAGGCCGACGTCCGGTACGTCGAAGGACGGCAGCCCCCGAGGGATGTCGCCGACGAGGGCGACACCGCGGTCCTGGAGGTCGAGCAGGGCGGCCGCGAGCAGGCCGCCCACCAGGAGCACGAGCGACCCCGGCACCCGCGGCGCGACCCAGCGCAGCCCGAAGACGACCGCGAGCGCGGCCGCGCCGACCACCGCCGTCGCCGCATGCGTCCCGTCCAGGGACGACAGCCATGACCGGAGCTCCTCGAACGAGGTGCTGCCGTCGGCATCGGTCCCGGTGAGCTTGGGCAGCTCCCCGATCACGACGTCGATCGCCGCGCCGAAGAGGAACCCGGTCACCACGGCACGCGAGAGGAACTGCGAGAGCCAGCCCATCCGGAACACCGCGAGCACGAGGAACAGCAGGCCGCTGACGAGCGTGATCCCCGCGACCAGGGTGATGACGTCGGCGGAGTCGGTCAGGCCCGCGGCGAGCACCGCGCCGCCGGCAACGGCCGCGAGCCCCGAGCTCGGCCCCATCGAGATCTGGCGGCAGGTCCCGAACACCGCGTACAGCACGGCGCCCGCCGCCGCGGCGTACAGGCCGTGCTCGAGCGGGATCCCGGCGATGCCGGCGTACCCCAGGTTCTTGGGGATGATCAGCGCCGCCACGACGACTCCGGCGAGGAGGTCTCGCCGCAGCCACGTGCGTTGGTAGGTCCGCAGCTGACCGACGATCGGCACGAGCCCGTGGCGAGGCGCCAGCCGCCGCGAGCCGGCGTCGGCCTCGTCCACGGGCCACCACTCCCTCCCCTGACATCCGCCCCGCGTGGTCCGAGGGTCGGGCCCGAGCAGGTGGCCCCGCACCACCCCTGCGCGGGTGGCATCGCCGGCGTCAGCCGTGGGGCAGCCGGACCGCCACCGTGGTGCCGCCCCTGGCGCTGTCGAGCCGGACCGTCCCGCCGTGCGCGGTCACGATCGCCTGCACGAGGGCGAGCCCGAGGCCCGCGCCACCGTTGCGGTGCCGCGCGGCGTCACCCCGGGTGAACCGCTCGAACGCCCGGTCGAGCAGCTCGGGCGGGAAGCCGGGGCCGTCATCGTGGACGTCGAAGCCGTCCGGGTGGGCGGTGACGGTCACCGTCGTCCCCTCGGGGGTGTACTTGCGGGCGTTGGTGAGCAGGTTGGTGACGACCTGGTGCAGCCGGTGGGCGTCCCCGGTGACCTCGACCGGCTCGCCGTCCGCCGGGAGCACCACCTGCCAGCGGTGACCCGGGTCGACGACGCGGGCGTCGTCGACGGCCTCGACGAGCAGCCGGGTGATGTCGACCGGCTCGCGGACCAGCGGCCGACCGGCGTCGAGTCGCGCGAGCAGCAGCAGGTCCTCGACCAGGGCGGTCATCCGCCGGGACTCGTCCTCGATCTTCGCGAGCGCGGTCTCGGTCGTGTCGGTGTCACCGCGGCGCCGGGCCAGCTCGGTGTAGCCGGCGATGGTCGCGAGCGGGGTCCGGAGCTCGTGGGAGGCGTCCGCGACGAACTGCCGCACCTGCTGCTCGCTGCGGTGCCGCGCGGAGAGCGATGACTCGACGTGGGCGAGCAGGGTGTTGAGGGCGGTGCCGACCTGGCCGACCTCGGTGCGCTCGTCGGTGAGGTAGTCGGGCACCCGCTCGGTCAGGTCGACCTCGCCGGAGTCGAGCGGACGCTCGGCCACCGCGTTGGCGGTCGCCGACACCTCGCGCAGTGGCCGGAGCTGACGGCGTACGACGACCAGCGCGGTGGCCGCCGCGACCACGACCGCGAGCAGGGCGAGCAGGACCTCCCACCAGATCAACGCCGACAGGGCGGCGTCCACGTCGTCCATGGGGAGCCCGACCGCGCCCGTGCCGTTCGCTCCCTCGACGCCGATCACGCGGTAGTTGCCCAGCCCGGCGATGTCGACCGTGCGCGGCTCGTCGTCAGCAGGCACGGAGGCGAGGTCGTCGAGCGCCGCGTCGGAGAGGTCGACGCTGGCGAAGCGCCGGTCCTCGTCGGCCTCGATCACCCAGCCCGTCGGGTCGCTGCCATCGATGAACTGGCCCACGACCGTCCCGGGTCCCGTACCCGGACCGGGGCCGCGGACGAGCTGCGGGATCGCCGCCCGGACGTCCTCGTCGACCTGGTCGGTGAGATAGCTGCGCATCGCCAGCGACGTCGCGGCGCCGATCATCACCGACACCAGGAGCACGATCGCGACCGTCGTCAGGACCAGCCGTGAGGTGAGCGAGGCGAGGTGTCGCCTCACGTCGGCTGCTTCAGGACGTAGCCGGCGCCGCGGACCGTGTGGATCATCGGCTGACGGCCGGCGTCGACCTTCTTGCGGAGGTAGGAGATGTAGAGCTCGACGACGTTCGCCTGGCCCCCGAAGTCGTAGTTCCAGACGCGGTCCAGGATCTGCGCCTTGCTCAGCACGCGGCGCGGGTTGCGCATCAGGTAGCGCAGGAGCTCGAACTCGGTCGCGGTGAGCTGCACCTCCGCGCCGGCCCGGGAGACCTCGCGGCTGTCCTCGTCCAGCTCGAGGTCGCCGACCACGAGCACGGAGCTGCTCTCGGCCGCCATCGCGACTCCGGCCCGGCGGACCAGCGCGCGGGCGCGGGCGACGAGCTCCTCCAGGGAGAAGGGCTTGGTGACGTAGTCGTCGCCACCGGCGGTGAGCCCGGCGACCCGGTCCTCGACCGCGTCGCGTGCCGTCAGGAACAGCACCGGCACGGTCGGGTGCAGGGCGCGGACCCGCCGCATCACCTCGGGGCCGTCGAAGTCGGGGAGCATCCAGTCGAGCACGACGACGTCGGGTCGCTCGGCCCGGGCGGCGTTGACCGCCTGGATGCCGGTGTGTGCGGTGTCGACCGTCCACCCCTCGTAGCGCAGGGCCATCGCGACCAGCTCGGCGATGTTGACCTCGTCGTCGACGACGAGGGCGCGCAGCGGCGTTCCGTCGGCGCGGGTGAGGGGCGTGTTCGGGACGTTCGTCGGCACGGCCCGAGTCTGCCCGCTGTTGCTGTGAACAGGCTGTGACCCGCCTGTGCGGTCAGCCGGTCAGCCGGCGGTCCCGGGAGCGACGAGCCCGGACTGGTAGGCGAAGACCACGAGCTGCGCGCGGTCGCGGGCGCCGAGCTTGGTCATCGCCCGGCTGACGTGGGTCTTGGCGGTCATCGGGCTGAGCACCATCCGCTCGGCGATCTCGTCGTTGCTGAGGCCGTGCGCGACGAGGGCGACGACCTCCCGCTCCCGGTTGGTGAGTACGCCGGGGTCGGCGGAGTCCAGCGCCGTCGCGGGGCGGGTGGCGAACTCGCTGATCAGCCGCCGGGTGACGCCCGGCGACAGCAGCGCCTCACCGCGGACGGTGACCCGCAGCGCCTGCAGCAGGTCGGCGGGCTCGGTGTCCTTGACGACGAAGCCGGAGGCGCCGGCGCGCAGCGCGTTGAAGACGTACTCGTCCAGCCCGTAGTTGGTCAGCATCACGACCTGCACGTCGCCGAGGTCCTCCTCGGCCACGATCCGACGGGTCGCCTCGATGCCGTCCATCGTCGGCATCTGCACGTCCATCAGCACGATGTCCGGCCGATGCTCGGCCGCGAGCTCGACGGCGGCCTCGCCGTCGCCGCCCTCGGCGACCACGGCGATGTCGTCCTCGGCGTCGAGCAACGCCCGGATCCCGCTGCGGATCAGCGGCTGGTCGTCGACCAGCACGACGCGGATCATCCGGCGGCGCCGTTCGCCGGCAGCTCGACCAGCACCGCGAACCCTCGGGTCGCGAGCGGAGCCGCGCTGAGCGTCCCGCCGAGCGCCGTCACCCGTTCGCGCATCCCGATCAGGCCGTAGCCCGGCACCGGCGGCGTCCTCGATCCCGAGCCGTCGTCCTCGACGCGCACGGTGAGGCTGTCCGGGCCGTAGGTGATCTGCACCGACGCGGTCGCGGCCCCGGCGTGCCGGCTGACGTTGGTCAGGGCCTCCTGCACGACGCGGTACGCCGCCTGGTCGACGTCCGCCGGGAGCGTCCGCGTCCTGCCTCGGACCGTGAGGGTGGCGGGCAGGCCCGACGACCGGGCGCGCTCCACGAGCGCCGGGAGCCGCTCCAGCCCGTTGCCGTGGTTGTCGTCCTCGCGTCGCAGCACCTCGAGCGTCGACCGCAGCTCGCGCGCGGCGTCGGTGCTGGCCTCCTCGATCGCCAGCAGGGCCGCCGACGGCTCCTGGCCGTTCTTCCGGGCCAGGTGTGCCGCGACCCCCGCCTGCACCTTGATGACCGAGATGCTGTGGGTGAGCGTGTCGTGCAGCTCCCGGGCGATCCGGAGCCGCTCCTCGACCGCGTGCCGGCGGGCGACCTCGTCGCGGGTCCGCTCGGCCTCCTCGAGGCGGCGCTCGACCTCGCGCACATAGATGTGCCACTGCACGAACGAGACGACGCCGACCGCGCCCGACACCAGCCAGCCGATCCCGTAGAACCGCCGCCATCCACGATCGGTACGCATGCCCCGAGCCTAGGGCGACACCCGGCGCCGGGCATCCGGCTTTGGGAGTACCTCGCGCCTACTCCGCCCGAGGTAGCGGCGGGGCCGGGCTTGTCACGTTTGCCCTCGCTCACTCGTCGTCGGGGAGAGGGGGTGCGACCGGAGTAGGTCGCGACTCCGCCCCACGCCGTACCTGCAACGTCCCGGCGCACCCACCGGAGCACGAGGAGGAGACGCCCCACGGACGACGCGGTCACGGCGCGGGCGGGCGCAGGATCGACGGACCGAGAAGGACGAACGAGGAGAGAGCAGATGAGTGTGCAGGCAACGAACCTCCGGGGCGACGTGGTGCGGCCCGGCGACGACGGGTACGACGAGGCGGCGCGGGTCTTCTTCGCGACCGGCGCGCCCGCGCTCGTCGTACGGCCCCGCGACCCGGACGACGTCGCGGCCGCCGTGACCCACGCCGTACGCCACGACCTGACGGTGTCGGTGCGCTCCGGGGGTCACAGCCCCGTCGGGCACGGCACCAACGACGGCGGCATGGTGATCGACCTGGGCCACCTGGCCGGGGTCGAGGTGCTCGACGCCGACCGCCGCATCGTGCGCGTCGGCGGCGGCGCGACCTGGGGCGCGGTGGCCGCGGCGCTCGAGCCGCACGGCTGGGGACTGACCGCCGGCGACACGACCCACGTCGGCGTCGGCGGGCTGACGCTCGGCGGCGGCATCGGCTGGATGGTGCGCCGGCACGGCCTGGCGATCGACAACCTGGTCGGGGCGCGGGTCGTGACGGCCGACGGCCGCCTGGTCACGGCGTCCGACGACGAGAACTCGGACCTGTACTGGGCGCTGCGTGGGGGCGGGGGCAACTTCGGTGTCGTCGTCGACTTCGACTTCGTCGCGCAGCAGGTGACCACCGTGCACCACGGGACGATCACCTACCGGCTCGACGACACCGCCGCGCTGGTCCGCCGCTGGCGGGATGCCATGCGGGTCGCGCCGGAGGAGCTGTCCAGCACGCTGGTCCTGGCGCCGGCGATGGCCGGCAACCCGCCGATGGCGATGGTGCTGCTCTGCTACGCCGGTGACCCCGGCAGCGGGCAGCTCGAGGCCGACGCCGCGATCGAGCCGCTGCTCGAGCTGGGCGACATCGTCGAGGCGAGCATCGCCGAGCGGCCGTACGCCGGGATCCTCGAGCACGCCCAGCACCCGCCCGGCCTCCGGATGGTCGCGCGCAACACCCTGGTGCCGGAGCTGGACGAGACGATCATCGATGCGATCGCGGCCGCCCACCCCGGTGGCGCGCCCACGGCGTTCGCGCTGCGCAGCCTCGGTGGCGAGTTCGGCCGGGTGCCCGCGGCGGCGACGGCGTTCGCCCACCGCGACGCGGAGGCGATGATCGTGTGCGGCGTCATGCTGCCGGCGGCGGCCGCCGACGAGCAGGTCGAGCAGGCGCTGACGGGCTGGCGACGGGTCGCGGCTCTGGGCAGCGGCACGTACATCAACTTCCAGGGGTCGGCCGGCGCCGAGGACGTGGCGGCGGCGTACCCGCCCGCGACGTACGACCGGCTGGCCGCCGTCAAGCGCAGCTACGACCCCGGCAACGTCTTCGCGCGCAACCACAACATCGCGCCGGCGACGGCTGACGCGGAGGGGCCGGCGGCGTGAGGGCGCCTACTCGCCCCAGCCCATGGGGAACACCTCGAACGACGCCGCGAGGGTCGTCCCCAGCCGCTGACCGGTCTGCCGCGAGAATCCCTCCAGGAACTCGCGCGGGTCCCAGTTCTCCCAACCCAGTCCCTCGATATAGGCACGGTGTGCCTCGAGCGAAGCGACGCCAGCGTCGAAGGTCTCGGTCGTGTCGACAGCGTGGGTCGCCTGCGGCGAGCCGGCCGCCCAGACGGCGCGGACGCCGCCCCAGGGCTCGAGCCCGTCGGTGAGCTGCTCGGGGAAGACCCACCGGTTGCCGGCGTCGCGCACCGCGTCGACCACGGCGCGGCCGGTCGCGATGTGGTCGGCCTGGTTGAGGTTGAGCCCGCCCCAGGTGTCGCGGAAGTTGCCGGTGATCACGATGTCCGGCCTGTGCCGGCGGACGACCTCCGCGATCGCGCGCCGCAGCGGCACGCCGTACTCCAGGATGCCGTCGGGCTGGCCGAGGAACTCCACCTGCGACACCCCGACGATCCGCGCCGACTCGACCTGCTCGGCCTCGCGCACGCGCCGGCACTCGTCGGGTGCCATCGAGTCGATGCCGGCCTCGCCGGAGGTCACCATGCAGTAGACGACGTCCTTGCCCTGCCCGGTCCAGCGGGCGACGGCGGCCGCCGCGCCGAACTCCAGGTCGTCGGGGTGGGCCACCACGCACAGCGCGCGCTGCCAGTCCTCGGGGAGCGCTTCGAGCTTCTCGGGTTCCATGCTCCGAGCATGGCAGGCTGCGACCATGTCGAGCGAGGGGCCGAGCGAGGGGCCGGGCAAGCGGTACGCCGACATCGCCCTGCGGCTGCCGCCCGCGAGCCACCGCTGGCGCGGCGCCGCCTTCCGCGCGGAGCTGGAGGCGTGGGTGGCGAACGTCGTGGGGGAGCCGATCTCCCTCGAGCCGCTGAAGGTCCGTGCGTGGGCGACCGTCTGGCGCGTCGAGACGCGCAGCGGCGTCTTCTACGCGAAGCAGAACTGCGCCACCCAGGACTACGAGGCGCGGCTGATGGTCACCCTCAACGACCTGGCCGCGCGGCACGTCGTCCCGGTCGCCGCCGCAGACCCCGGTCGTGGGCTGCTGCTCACGCCCGACCAGGGCGAGGTGCTGGGGGAGCGCACCGACGACGTCGACGCCTGGTGCCGGGTCACCGCGGCGGGCGCGCAGCTCCAGCTCGAGCTGGCGCGGTACGCCGACCACCTCGTCGACGCAGGGCTCACGACGCTCGCGCCGGCCGACTGCCCGGCGTACGTCGAGGAGCAGCTCGCCGCGTTCGACGAGCTGCCGGACGGCGACCCGCGCGCGATGGAGCCGGGGGCCGGTGAGGCGGTGCGCGCGCTCCTGCCGACGGTGCGGGAGTGGGCCGACCGGGTCGCCGCGCTCGAGCTTCCGCTCACCCTGTGCCACAACGACCTGCACGGCCACAACGTCTTCGACCGCGCCGGCGAGCTGCGCTTCTTCGACTTCGCCGACGCGCTGGTCATGGAGCCGCTGGCGGCGCTGCTCATCCCGCTCGCCGCGCTCCGGGGCACGCTGGACGCCGCCCCCGCCGACCCGCGCCTGCGGCGGGTCGCCGACGCGGCGATCGAGGTGTGGACCGACTACGCACCGGCCGCGGAGCTGCGGGCCGCGCTGCCCGCGGCGCTCCAGCTCGCCCGGCTCGCCCGCACGGAGTCGTGGATCCGCTGCATCGCGCCGATGGACGACGAAGAGCTCGCGGAGTGGGGCGCCGCCGCGGCGTACTGGCTGGCCTCGCTGACCGCGGAGCCGCCCCTGCTGCCCGCGGGCTGAACCGGGTACCCGCGCACCATGGGCGAGATCCGGGTCGGCATCTCCGGCTGGACCTATGCGGGATGGCGCGGTGACTTCTACCCGCGCGGTCTGCGGCAGCGCGACGAGCTTGGGTACGCCGCAGAGCGCCTCGGCACGATCGAGATCAACGGGTCCTTCTACTCGCTGCAGCGGCCCACGTCGTACGCCGCCTGGCGGGACGCGACGCCCGACGACTTCGTCTTCGCCGTCAAGGGCGGTCGCTTCGTCACCCACATGAAGCGGCTGCGCGACGTCGAGGCACCCCTCGCCAACTTCTTCGCCTCCGGTGTCCTCGCCCTCGAAGGGCGACTCGGACCGGTGCTGTGGCAGCTGCCCGCGCGGCTGCCGTACGACGCCGCACTGCTCGCGGCCTTCTTCGACCTGCTCCCGCGCACCGTCGGCGACGCCGCCGCCCTGGCGCGCCGGCACGACGGCAAGGTGCCCGAGGACCGCGCGCTCACCCGGGCCCCGCACGGGTACGCCGACCAGCCGATCCGGCACGCGCTGGAGTTCCGCCACGAGTCCTACTGCACCGACGAGGCGTTCGCGCTGCTCCGCGAGCACGACATCGCCTGCGTCGCGGCGGACTCCGCCGG
Organism: Nocardioides sp. GCM10030259; assembly: GCF_042666375.1. NCBI lineage: Bacteria > Bacillati > Actinomycetota > Actinomycetes > Propionibacteriales > Nocardioidaceae > Nocardioides > Nocardioides sp. GCM10030259. The sequence goes on from NZ_JBHTDF010000001.1 coordinate 45,094, forward strand.
CCGGTGGCCGCGCGCCGAGGTCGTCACGAGCAACCTCGCCTACGTCCGGCTCCACGGCGACGAGGAGCTCTACGCGAGCGGCTACTCCGACCGCGCCCTCGACGCCTGGGCCGACCGGATCGACACCTGGTCCCGCGACGCCGACGTCGTCGTCTACTTCGACAACGACGCCAAGGGCTACGCCCCGCACGACGCCCTCCGCCTCATGGACCGCCTGGGCCTCCACTAGGCTCTCGACCCCGAGGGGCAGCCCTCGAGGGGCGGTAGCTCAGTCGGTCAGAGCAGAGGACTCATAATCCTTGGGTCGTGGGTTCGAGCCCCACCCGCCCCACCTGCCCCACCTGCCCCACCTGCACCAGTCGCTGCAGCCGGCATACCCCGGGCATGAGTCAGCCCGCTGGCGTCTCGGGTCACCAGCGGGCTGACAACACGACGGTAGCCCGCGCCTCCAAGGCGGGTGCCGTCTTGAGGAAACCTTGCGCCTGCGGAGGCCGGACTGTCGAGGCCGACGGACGCCGGGGCCAGAGTTGTGCGGTACGACGAACACGCACCCGGTTCCCGTTTCCTACGGTGAGCGCCATGAGCACCCTGCCCGAGGTGAAGGCCTGGATCGCCGAGCAGCTGCCGGCGCTGATCGCGAAGTACGACGTCCCCGGCGCCGCCGTGGCCGTCCTCGCAGGGGGCGAGGTCGTCGACCACGCCGCCGGCATCCTGCACAAGGGGACCGGTGTCGAGGCCACCACGGACTCGATCTTCCAGATCGGGTCCGTCACCAAGCTCTGGACGAGCACGCTGGTGATGCAGCTCGTCGACGAGGGCAAGGTCGAGCTCGACGAGCCGGTCCGCACCTACCTGCCGGAGTTCGTCATCGGCGACGACGACGCGGCCCGGCAGATCACGGTGCGGATGCTGCTCAACCACACGTCCGGCTTCGAGGGCGACATCTTCACCGACACCGGGGTCGGCGACGACTGCGTCGAGAAGTACCTCGGCGTCCTGGGCGAGGTGCCGCAGCTGTTCCCGCCGGGGGAGCAGTTCTCCTACAACAACGCCGGCTACTGCGTGCTCGGCCGCCTGGTCGAGGTGCTCCGCGAGAAGCAGTACGACGCGTGCCTGCGCGACCACCTGTTCGCCCCGCTGGGCCTGACCCACGCCGCCACCAACCCGTACGAGGCGATCATGTTCCGCGCCGCGATGGGTCACGTCGAGCTGGAGCCGGGCACCGGCCCGCAGCCCGCCCCGGTCTGGGCACTCGCCCGCTCCAACGCCCCGGCCGGCGCGATGCTCGCCATGCGCCCGCGCGACCTGCTGAAGTTCGCCGAGATGCACCTCAGTGACGGCAAGGCCGCCGACGGCACCCAGGTGCTCGCCCCCGGCACCGCCGCCCGCATGCACGCGGCCGAGGTCGACCTGCCGTACCTCGGCGTCATGGGCGACTCGTGGGGGCTCGGCTTCGAGCGCTTCGACATCCCGGACGGCGAGATCATCGGCCACGACGGCAGCACGATCGGCCAGAACGCCTTCCTGCGGATGGTCCCCGGAGCCGGTGTGGCGGTCGCGCTGCTGACCAACGGCGGCGACGTCCTCTCGCTCTACCACGACATCGCGGGCCACGTGCTCGCCGAGCTCGCCGGCGTGACGCTGCCGCCGCTGCCCACGCCGCCGGAGTCACCGGAGCGCATCGACGCGAGCCGGTACGTCGGCACGTACGCCTCCGAGGTCGCCGACCTGGTCGTCAGCCAGGACGACGACGGCCGGATCTGGCTGGAGCAGACCCCGAAGGGCCTCTTCGAGGAGCTCGGCGAGAAGCCGGAGCGCCGCGAGCTCGTGCACTTCCGGGGTGACAGCCTCATCAACGTCGAGCCCGAGCAGGGCATGCACATCCCGCACGCCTTCGTCGGTGACGACGGCGACGGCCACGCCCTGTACCTCCACATCGGTCGCGCCGTCCGGCGCGCCGGAGCCTGAGAACGAGGAATCGCGCATGAAGCTCAAGGCAGCCCTGCACACGTCGCTGGGCATCTGCGTCACCGCCGCCCTGCTCGCCGGTTGCGGCGGGAGCGACGAGCCCTCGGCCAACGGAGGGGGAGGCGACAGCGAGTACGCCGACGGCGGGACGTTCACCATGGCGCTGAAGGGCGACCCGGGCAAGCTCGACCCGCAGTCCTCCGCGGGGACCCAGCTGTTCACGGTCAACCAGCTCGCGTACGACAACCTGCTCTCGATCGACGCGGAGACCGGTGAGATCCAGTCCCAGCTCGCGATCGACTGGGAGGTCGACGGCAAGACCGTCACCATCACGCTCGGCGAGGGCATCACGTGCTCCGACGGCAGCGACCTCACGGCGACCACCGTCGCCGACAACGTCGCGTACGTGGGCGACCCGAAGAACAAGAGCCCGTACCTCGGCGTGTTCCTGCCCGCCGGCGCCACGGCGGAGGCGGACGACGCCGCCGGCACCGTGACGATCACGCTGGCCGAGCCGGCGCCGTTCGTCCTCAACGGGCTCGCCAGCCTGCCGATGGTCTGCGACGCCGGCATGAAGGACCGCAAGTCGCTGGCCGACACGACCGTGGGCACCGGCCCCTACGTGCTCACCGAGGCGGTCCCCGGCGACCACTACACGTACGAGATCCGGGACGGCTACACCTGGGGCCCGAACGGCGCCACGACCGACGAGCAGGGCATGCCCGACACCGTCGTCATGAAGATCATCGAGAACGAGGGCACGGCCGCCAACCTGCTCGTGTCCGGCGACATCAACGCGGCCCAGGTCATCGGCCCCGACGTCAAGCGTCTCGACGCCCAGGGCCTGTTCGCCGCCGAGACGACCGCGCTGCAGGGCGAGCAGTGGTACAACCACGACAACGGCCACGAGACCAGCGACGCCGACGTGCGGATGGCCCTCACCCAGGCACTCGACCTCGCCGAGCTCGCGTCGGTGTCGACCGCCGGTGCGGGCACGCCGGCCACCACCCTGGCCGCGATCGAGCCGGTCTCGTGCCCGGGTGACTCGGTCTCGGGCGTGCTTCCTGCCCAGGACGTGGATGCGGCGAAGTCCGTCCTCGACGGCAAGACGTTCACGTTCCTCTACTCCAGCGCAGCCGGCAGCGGCGTGGCCGCTGCCGCGGAGCTGGCCGTCCAGCAGTGGGAGGCCGCCGGCGCCACGGTGACGGCGAAGGGCGTCGACGAGACCGCGCTCCAGGGCGCCATCTTCGGCACCGGCGACTGGGACATCTCGTGGGTCCCGCTCAACGTGAACAGCCCCGACCAGCTGGTCCCGTTCCTGTCCGGCCCCGGCCTGGCCGACGGCGGCACCAACTTCTCCGGCATCGACAACGCCGACTACACGGCCGGAGTGGAGGAGGCGAGCGCCATGAACGGCACCGAGGGCTGCGACACCTGGCTCGAGGCGGAGTCGGCGCTGGTCGCCGCGGCCGACATCGTCCCCTTCGCCAACAACCTGGTGAAGACCTTCGGCAACGGCGCCGAGTTCGAGACCCCGGGCCAGCTGGTTCCCACCAGCATCCGGATGCTGGCGAAGTGAGCTGGGGCAGCCCATGACGCAGGCGAGCTCGGTCGCCGCGCCCCCACGGGTGGGAGTGCTCTCCCGCCCGTGGGTCCGGTTCGGGATCCGTCGTCTCGGCCGCCTGCTGGTCTCGCTGTGGGTGCTGGTGACGGCGTCGTTCCTGATGATCCACCTGATCCCGGGAGACGCGGTGCGGGCGGCCCTCGGCCCGACCGCACCGGCCTCCCTGGTCGCGGCCAAGCGCGAGGAGATGGGGCTCGACGACCCGATCCTGGTGCAGTACTGGCACTATCTCCAGGGCCTGCTGACCGGTGACCTCGGCACCTCGATCGTGTCGCAGCTGCCGGTCGCCGACGTCGTCTCGCAGCGCCTGCCCGCCACGCTCGCGCTGGCGCTGCTGGCGTTCCTGTTCGCGGTCGTCGTCGCGGTGCCGCTCGGCGTCACGATGGGTGTCCTCACCCGGCGCGGCCACGGACGTCGTACCGAGCTCGCCTTCACCACGACCAGCGTGATCCTGGGGATCATCCCCGACTTCCTCGTCGGCGTCGCCCTGGTCTACGTCTTCGGTGTCAGCCTCGGCTGGCTGCCGGTCGCCGGCAACGACACCGCGAGTGCGTACGTGCTCCCGGTGCTCGCCCTCGCGATCGGCCCGGCCGCCATCCTGTCCCGGATCATCCGGGTCGAGATGGTCGCGGTGCTCGGGGCCGACTTCGTCCGTACGGCGCGCGCCAAGCGGCTGCCGGCGCGCACCGTCTACCTCGGTCACGCGCTCCCGAACGCGCTCACCGCCTCGCTCACCCTGGGTGGACTGATCCTCAGCGCGATGGTGGCCGGCACCGTGCTGATCGAGAACGTCTTCGCGTGGCCTGGTCTCGGCAGCACGATCGTCTCGTCGATCCTCAACAAGGACTACCAGGTCGTGCAGGCCGTCGTCCTGGTGTACGGCGTCGGCGTGCTGCTCGTGAACACGATCGTCGACGTGGCGCTCGCGCTCCTCGATCCCCGCTCGATGATCAGGGAGGACTGACGTGCGGCGCTGGACCAGAGTGCTCCGCACTCCCGTCGGGCTGACGGCCACCGTGCTCACGGTCGGCGTCCTCGTGCTCGCGGTGATCAGTCCGATCCTGTGGACCGACGACGCGGACGCCGTCGACACGAGCAACATCCTGGCCGGACCGTCCGCCGAGCACTGGGCCGGCACCGACAACCTGGGCCGCGACATCTTCTACCGCACCTTGGTCGCCACCCGGCTCTCGGTGGAGCTCGCACTCGCCGCGACGGCCATCGCGGTCGTCGTGGGCCTGCTGCTCGGCACCGCGTCGTTCGTGCTCGGCCGCCGCACCGGCCGGCTCGCGAACGCCGGCATCAACATCGCCGTCGCGTTCCCCGGCCTGCTGCTGGCGCTGTTCCTGGCGGTGGTCTTCGGCGTCGGTGCGATGGGCGCGGTCCTGGCCGTCGGGCTCGCCGGCGCCCCGGCGTTCGGCCGCTTCACCCAGACCCTGGTCGCGTCCGTCGCGTCTCGTGACTTCGTCGACGCGGCCCGTGTCGCCGGCGTCGGCCGCGTGCGCATCCTCTTCCGGCACGTGCTCCCCAACATCGCCGAGCCGCTCGTCGTCAACGCCACGATCGGTGCCGGCGGCGCGCTGCTCTCGTTCACCGGCCTGTCGTTCCTCGGCCTCGGTGTCCAGCAGCCCCACTACGACTGGGGTCGGCTGCTCTACGACGGCGTCCAGTCGATCTACGTCAACCCGGCCGCCGCCCTCGCCCCCGGCATCGCCGTGGTCATCGCCGGCCTCGCCTTCAACCTGTTCGGAGAGTCCGTGGCCAAGGTCCTCGGGGTGGGCGTGGTCGGCGGCATCCCCGCGCTGCCGCCGACGGTGGAGTCGCTCGACACCGAGGAGGTCGTCGCCGAGGAGCCGCATCACCTCCGCGACGACGTCGTGCTCGACGTCCGCGACCTGCAGGTCGCCTTCCCGGGCACGGACGGACCGATCCGACCCGTGCGCGGCGTCTCGTTCGCCGTACGCCGAGGCGAGTCGGTCGGCCTGGTCGGCGAGTCGGGCTCCGGCAAGTCGCTGACCGCGCTGGCCGTCTCGCGCCTGGTCGACGACCCGGGCCGTGTGGACGCCGAGCGCCTCTCGCTCCTCGACATCGACCTGCGGGCGGCCGACACCAAGGCGCAGCGGCAGCGGCTCGGCACCTCGCTGGCGATGGTGTTCCAGGACCCGATGACGTCCTTCAACCCGACGCGTCGGATGGGTGGTCAGCTCGCGGAGGTCGCCCGTCACCACCAGGGCATGGACCGCAAGGGTGCGCTGGCCCGCGCGGTCGACCGGATGCGCGCCGTCCGGATCAGCGAGCCTGAGCGGCGGGCACACCAGTACCCGCACGAGTTCTCCGGCGGCATGCGCCAGCGCGCGATGATCGGCATGGGCCTGATGGGCACACCCGCGCTCATCGTGGCCGACGAGCCGACGACGGCGCTCGACGTGACCGTCCAGCAGCAGGTGCTCGACCTGCTCGCCTCGATCCGGGCGACCGACGACGTCGCGCTGCTGCTGATCAGCCACGACGTCACCGTGGTCGGCGAGGTCTGCGACCGGGTGCTCGTCATGTACGCAGGCCAGATCGTCGAGGACCTGCCCGCGACCGAGCTCACGTCCGGAGCCCGGCACCCCTACACGCGGGCGCTGGTCGCGGCCGTGCCCGCGATGGACACGCCGCTCGACCGGCCGCTCGCCGTCATCCCGGGCCGGCCGGTCGACCCGTCCGACGTACCGACCGGGTGCGCGTACGCCGCCCGCTGCCCGCTCGCCACCGAGCGCTGCCGCACCGAGCAGCCACCGCTCGAGACCGACGCGGCCGGTCGGCGGGTCGCGTGCTGGCACGCCGGCGAGCCGCTCGATGTCGCGATCGAGGACCGGCTCGACGACTGGGAGGAGGTCGAGGTCCGATGACTCACCCCACGCCGTTCTCGGCCTCCCCCGCTTCGCTCCTCCGACCGACAACGCCGAGGGGACCCCGATGAAGGAGTTGCGCTTCGACGACGTCACCGTCCGCTACGGCCACACCACGGCCGTCGACGGTGTGAGTCTCACCGTGCCCGCGGGGGAGGTGGTCGGGCTCGTGGGGGAGTCCGGCTCCGGCAAGTCCACCCTCGCCCGCGCCGCCGTCGGGCTGGCTCCGGTCTCCGAAGGCCGGATCCAGCTCGACGGTGAGCCCGTGCCGACCCGCGGCCGGCACCGCCCGCTGCAGATGGTCTTCCAGGACCCCTACTCCTCGCTCGACCCGCGCATGAGCATCGGCGAGAGCGTCGCCGAGGCGATCCCGCCGGGCACCTCCCGCGCCGAGCGGCGGGCGGAGGTCGCGCGGCTGCTGGAGCTGGTCCACCTCGACCCGACCCGCGCCGACGCCCGCCCGTCCGAGCTGTCCGGCGGGCAGCGTCAGCGCGTCGCGCTCGCCCGCGCGCTCGCCGGCCGGCCGGCCGTGGTCATCGCGGACGAGATCACCTCCGCGCTCGACGTGTCGATCCAGGGCGCGGTGCTCAACCTGGTGCGCGAGCTCCAGCGCGAGCTCGGCCTCTCGATGCTGTTCATCTCCCACAACCTCGCGGTCGTCCGCTACGTCGCGACCCACGTCGCGGTCATGCACGACGGCCGCATCGTCGAGGAGGGACCCACCTCGCAGGTCCTCGCCCGACCCGACCACGACTACACGCGCGAGCTGCTCGCCGCCGTACCAGGACCCAACACATTCCCCGGAGGGAGCACCCGATGACCCGACGCCCGAGCATCGACGACCTGCCCGCGATCGCCGTCCCCTCGCAGCCCGCCATCTCGCCCGACGGCAGCCGCGTCGCCTACGTGCTCCGCGCCCTCGACGGCGAGGGCGACCGGAACGTCGACCAGCTGTGGACGGTCCCGACCGGCGGTGGCACGCCGCGCCGCCTGACGAACGGCAGCACCGACTCCGCCCCGGCCTGGTCGCCGGACGGCAGCCGCCTCGCGTTCCTCCGCGACAACCAGGTGCACCTGCTCGCCGCCGACGGGGGCGAGCCCGAGCGGGTCACCGACCAGCCGCTCGGCGCCGGTGCGCCCGTCTGGAGCCCGGACGGCGCGCGGCTGGCGTTCACCGCCCCGGTCGACCCCACCGACGGCACGGGGCCGCTGGTCAGCAGGCGCGTCGACTACCAGGCCGACGGGGCGGGCTTCTTCGGCGCGCTGCGCAACCAGCTGCACGTCGTCGAGCTCGAGAGCGGCGCCGTACGCCGGGTCACCGACGGCGACCACGCCGGTCGCCCCGCGTGGGCGCCGGATGGTCGCACCCTCGCCTTCACCCGCAGGGTCGGCAGCGACAGCGACCTGAGCTTCCGCACCGCCGTGCACCTCCTCGACGTCGACGACCCCAAGGCGACGCCACGGGCCGTCGCGCTCGAGGACGGCATCGCCGTCACCGTGTCCTTCGCCCGCGACGGCGAGAGCCTGCTGGTGGTCGGGCACCCGGCCCTCCGGCTCGGGCACGCCCACCTGCTCCGGGTCCCGCTCGGCGGCGGCGAGCCGGCCGACCTCAGCGCGCACCTCGACCGCAACGTGATGCCGGGCGGCCCGGCGTACCCGGGCGCCCTCCCGGTCGAGACCGAGGACGGCCGCCTGCTGTTCGCCGTCCGCGACCGCGGCTGCTCCCACCTCTGGGACGAGGACGGCCCGGTGCTCGCCGGAGCCGGCCGGGTCGTCTCCGGGCTGTCGGTCGCCGGCGGCACGGCAGTCGTCGTGCTGACTACCCCGACGTCGTACGGCGAGGTCGTCGCGCTCGACCTCGGGTCCGGTGCAGAGACGGTTCTCACCGACCACGGAGCCGCCCTCGCGGACGTCGAGCCCTTCGCCCGCGAGGAGCGGACGTTCACGATCTCCGACGGCACCGAGGTGCAGGCGTGGCTGGTCCGCGACCCCGATCGCGAGGGCCCGCTCCCGCTGCTCCTCGACATCCACGGTGGTCCGCACAACGCCTGGAACGCCGCCGCCGACGAGATGCACCTCTACCACCAGGCGCTCGCGGCGCAGGGCTGGGCGGTGCTGCTCGTCAACCCGCGCGGCAGCGACGGCTACGGCGAGACGTTCTACAACGGCGTGCGGGGCGCGTGGGGCGTCGCCGACGTCCGCGACTTCCTCGAGCCGATCGACACTCTGGTCGCCGAGGGGCTCGCCGACGCCGGCCGGCTCGCGGTCACCGGCTACAGCTACGGCGGCTTCATGACCTGCTGGTTGACCGGCCACGACGACCGGTTCAAGGCCGCGGTCGCGGGCGGCGTCGTCTCGGACCTGACGAGCGAGTACGGCGCCAGCGACGACGGTCCGCTCATGGGCCGTTACGAGCTGGACGGCACACCCTGGACCGCGGCGGAGCAGTACGCCGCGATGTCGCCGATCTCGCGCGTGCACGCGGTCACGACCCCGACGCTCGTGCTGCACGGCCGGGACGACCTCACCTGCCCCGTCGGCCAGGCCCAGCAGTGGCACACCTCGCTGCGCGAGCGCGGCGTCCCGACCGAGCTGGTGCTCTACCCGGCGGCCTCGCACGCGTTCATCCTCTTCGGCAAGCCGTCGCAGCGGATGGACTACAACCGTCGCGTGGTCGCCTGGCTCGACCAGTACGTCGAGCGCGACGGCCGCCCGCGCCTCGACGCCGCCCACTGGCAGCGCCGCCTCGAGGTGCTGGCAGCCAAGCACCACGTGCCCGGCGCCCAGCTCGGCATCCTCGAGGGCGACGACGTCGTCGAGGCGGCGTACGGCGTGCTCAACAACCGCACCGGACAGCCCGCCACCACCGAGTCGGTGTTCCAGATCGGCTCGATCTCCAAGGTCTGGACCGCCACGGTCGTCATGCAGCTGGTCGACGAGGGCAAGATCTCCGTCGACACCCCCGTCGTCGAGGTGCTCCCGGAGCTCCGGCTGTCCGACCCCGAGGTCACCAAGCAGCTGACGATCCGGCACCTGCTCACCCACACCAGCGGCATCGACGGCGACGTGTTCACCGACACCGGTCGCGGCGACGACTGCCTGGAGAAGTACGTCGCGCTGCTCGCCGACGTCGCCCAGAACCACCCGCTCGGCGTCACCTGGTCCTACTGCAACTCCGGCTGGTCGCTGCTCGGCCGCGTCATCGAGGTGCTGACCGGCCAGACCTGGGACCAGGCCATGAAGGAGCGGCTGTTCACGCCGCTCGGCCTGACCCACACCGTCACGCTGGCCGAGGAGGCGATCCTCTTCGCCGCCGCGGTCGGTCATGTCGAGGCCGAGGGCGAGCAGGTGCCCACCCCCGTCTGGGACCTGCCCCGCTCGGTCGGCCCCGCCGGCCTGATCAAGTCGACGGTCCGCGACGTCCTCGGGTTCGCCCGGCTGCACCTCTCCGGCGGGCTCGCGCCCGACGGCAAGCGCGTTCTGTCCGCCGAGTCGACCGAGGCGATGACCCGGCACGAGGCCGACCTCCCCGACAAGTTCATCCTCGGCGACTCGTGGGGCCTCGGATGGATCCGCTTCGACTGGCACGGGCGCCGGCTCATCGGTCACGACGGCAACACGCTCGGGCAGGCCGGCTTCCTCCGCGTGCTGCCGGACGCCGAGCGCGGGGGTGTCGCGGTCGCGCTGCTCGCGAACGGCGGCAACACCCGCGACCTCTACGAGGACCTCTACCGCGAGGTCTTCCGCGAGGTCGCCGGTGTCGAGATGTCGCAGCCGTTCACGCCGCCCGCCGAGCCGGTCGAGGTCGACATCACGCCGTACGTCGGCACGTACTCGCGCTCCTCGGTGCGGATGGACGTGCTGGCGCCCGTGGACGGCGGGAGCCCGACGCTGCGCACCGAGGTCCTCGGCCCGCTCGCCGAGATGGTGCCCGACCCGGTCGACGAGTACCCGATGGTGCCGGTCGGACCGGCGCTGTTCGCGGTCAAGCCGCCGGAGGCCGACACCTGGGCGCCGGTGACGTTCTACGAGCTGCCGACCGGCGAGCGCTACGTGCACTTCGGGGTGCGGGCCACGCCACGGGTGGAAGCATGAAGCCCGACCCGGCCGAGCTCCTGACCGAGCTCCTCGCCGACACCCGCGCGATGGTCGAGTGCGAGTCGCCGTCGGACGACCTGGCCGCGGTGGCCCGGTCGGCCGACCTGGTGGCCGCGATCGGCACCGCCCGGCTCGGCGTCGAGCCGGAGCGGATCGTCCTCGACGGCCGCACGCACCTGCGCTGGCGGCTCGGTGCCGGGCCGTCCCGGCTACTGGTGCTCGGCCACCACGACACGGTGTGGCCGCTCGGCTCCCTGGCGACCCGCCCGTGCACGGTCGAGGACGGCGTGCTGCGCGGCCCGGGCTGCTTCGACATGCTGGCCGGGCTCGCGATGGCCTTCCACGCGCTCGCGGGCGCCGAGGGCGTGACGCTGCTGGTCACCGGCGACGAGGAGCTCGGGTCACCCAGCTCGCGCGGGCTGATCGAGGACGAGGCGCGCGCCGCCGAGGCGGCACTCGTGCTCGAGGCCTCGGCCGACGGTGGCGCGCTCAAGATCGAGCGCAAGGGCGTGTCCCTGTACGACGTACGCGTCGACGGCCGCGCCGCCCACGCCGGTCTCGACCCGGAGCGCGGCGTCAACGCCACCCTCGAGCTCGCCCACCAGGCGATCGCGGTCGCCGCGCTGGCCGACCCGGCCGCCGGCACCACCGTGACGCCTACGGCCGCGCGGGCCGGCACGACCACCAACACGGTGCCCGCCGGTGGCTCGTTCGCGGTCGACGTCCGGGTCCGCAGCGTCGCGGAGCAGGACCGGGTCGACGCCGCGCTGCGCGCGCTCACGCCCGCGCTCGACGGCGCGACCGTGACGGTCTCCGGCGGGCCGAACCGCCCGCCGCTGGAGGCCTCCTCGTCGGCCGCGCTGCTCGCGCGGGTGCGGACCGTCGCCGACCGGCTCGGCCTGCCGGAGCCCCGGTCGGCCGCGGTCGGCGGAGCCTCCGACGGCAACTTCACGGCCGGCGTCGGAACGCCGACCCTCGACGGGCTCGGCGCCGTCGGCGGGGGAGCGCACGCCGACGACGAGCACGTGCTGGTCGACCATCTCGTCGACCGCACCAGGCTGCTCGCCGGCCTGGTCGCGGACCTGCTGGCGCAGCCGACGAACATCCCCGAGCCGACTGGTGCGGCCCGACCATGACGAGCGCGGAGGGCCTCAGCAGCATGAGCACCGTGACGAACCCGGCCCGGATGGATCGCGCCGCCGACGCGCACCGTGCGGTGCAGGCGGCCGACGCCGCTGCCCTCGACGCGGGCGTCGTCGTCCGGGAGGTGACCGACCTCGCCGACCTCGCGACGGTCGTGGAGCTGTACGCGACGATCTGGGGCCGCTCGGACAACCCGCCGGTGACGCTCGAGCTGCTGCGCGCCTTCAGCAAGGCCGGCAACTACGTCGGTGGCGCGTTCGAGGGCGACCGCTTGGTCGGCGCCTGCGTGGGCTTCTTCCACGCGCCCGCCGAGGACGCGCTGCACAGCCACATCGCCGGCGTCGCCGCCGACCTCGCCGGACGGCACGTCGGCTTCGCCCTGAAGCTCCACCAGCGCGCGTGGGCGCTGCTGCGCGGGGTGTCGGAGATCGCCTGGACGTTCGATCCGCTGGTGAGCCGCAACGCCTGGTTCAACCTGGCCAAGCTCGCCGCCCGGCCGGTGGAGTACCTGCCGAACTTCTACGGCGCGATGGCCGACACCATCAACGGCGCGGACGAGTCCGACCGCCTGCTCGTCCACTGGGAGTTGCTCGACCCGACGGTGGTCGAGGCCTGCTCGGGCGCCGGCGTGGGGCTGCGGGCCGACGAGGAGCTGGCCGCCGGAGCCGTCGTGGGGGTCGGCATCGGCGCCGACGGCGGGCCCGCCGCCGGGTCGCTCGACGGCGACACCGTGCTGGTCGCCGTACCGCCCGACATCGGCGCGCTGCGCGCCACCGACCCCGCGCTGGCCGCCCGTTGGCGCACCGCGGTGCGGGAGGCGCTGTCGACGCTGGTCGGCGACGGCGCGATGATCAGCGGCTTCGACCGCAACGGGTGGTACGTCGTCAGGAGGACCGCATGAAGCTGACCGGAGTCGAGCTGCGACGGGTCACGATGCCGCTGGTGTCGCCGTTCCGCACCTCGTTCGGCACCCAGACAAGCCGCGACATCCTGCTGCTGCGCGTCGTCACCGGCGACGCCGAGGGCTGGGGCGAGTGCGTCGCGATGTCGGACCCGCTCTACTCCTCGGAGTACGTCGACGCCGCGGCCGACGTGCTGCGCCGGTTCCTGGTGCCGGCGCTGGTCGACGCGCCGCACCTCGACGCCAACGCGGTCGCGCGGATCCTCGCGCCGTTCAAGGGCCACCGCATGGCGAAGGCCGCGCTCGAGATGGCGGTCCTCGATGCGGAGCTGCGCGCCGAGGGCCGGTCCTTCGCGCGCGAGCTCGGCGCCGTCCACGAGCGGGTGCCCTGCGGGGTCTCGGTCGGGATCATGGACAGCGTCCCGGCCCTGCTCGACGCCGTCGGCGGCTACCTCGACGAGGGCTACGTCCGCATCAAGCTCAAGATCGAGCCCGGCTGGGACGTCGAGCCGGTGCGGGCCGTCCGTGAGCGGTACGGCGACGTGCTGCTCCAGGTCGACGCGAACACGGCGTACACGCTCGCGGACGCCCGTCACCTCGCGCGCCTCGACCCCTTCGACCTGCTGCTGATCGAGCAGCCGCTCGAGGAGGAGGACGTGCTCGGCCACGCCGACCTGGCGCGACAGATCCGCACGCCGGTCTGCCTCGACGAGTCGATCGTCTCGGCCCAGTCGGCCGCCGCGGCCATCCGGCTCGGCGCCGCCGCGATCGTGAACATCAAGCCGGGCCGCGTCGGCGGCTACCTCGAGGCCCGTCGCATCCACGACGTCTGCGTCGCCGCCGGCGTGCCGGTCTGGTGCGGCGGCATGCTCGAGTCCGGGTTGGGCCGGGCAGCGAACGTCGCCCTGGCCGCGCTCCCGGGCTTCACGCTGCCGGGCGACACCAGCGGCTCCGGTCGCTACTACCGGACCGACATCACCGCGCCGTTCGTCCTCGAGGACGGCCACCTCACCGTGCCGACCGGCCCGGGCCTGGGGGTGGCGCCGCTGGAGGACGAGCTCGCACGGGTCACCACGGGCACGGAGTGGATCGTAGGCTCCTCCGTGTGACCTCACCCGCCGCAGGCGCTCCGGACCCGCGCCCGCGGGCCAGCCTCGGCCGTGTCGTCGACGGACTCGGTGCGACGCTGCTCGAGCTGGTGCACGGCGACCCGGAGGCCGCGGGGGACGTCGGCGGCGTGGTCATCCACGACCCGCTGGACGCACCGGTGCTCCCGCCCGGCGCGCTCGTCCTCGGGGTCGGCATCGAGACCCCCGAGGCGGTGGTCGCCCTCGTGGAGGCGCTCGGCGCGGCCCGGGCGGCGGCGCTCGTCGTCCGCGCCCCCGTGCCGGTCACGCCGGAGGTACGCCGTACCGCCGACGCGGCCGGTGTCGTGCTCCTCGGGCTCAGCCGCGGCGCGCCGTGGGCGCACCTGGCCGCGATCGTGCGATCGCTGCTCGCCGAGGGCGACGTCGGCGTCACCGAGCGCGAGTCGCTGGGCGGCCTCCCGTCGGGCGACCTGTTCGCGGTCGCCAACGCGATCGCGGCGCTGCTCGACGCGCCGGTCACCATCGAGGACCGCAGCTCCCGGGTGCTGGCCTTCTCGGGGCGCCAGGACGAGGCCGACGCCTCCCGGGTCGAGACGATCCTGGGGCGGCAGGTGCCGGAGCGCTACGCCCGGATCCTCAACGAGCGCGGGGTCTTCCGCGATCTCCACCGCAGCGACGAACCGGTCTTCATCGACCCTCCGGCGGCCGAGGGCAGCGACGCGTTCACGGTGCCACGGGTCGCGATCGCCGTCCGCGCCGGCGACGAGGTGCTCGGCTCGATCTGGGCAGCCGTCCGCGAGCCGCTGAGCGAGGAGCGCACGATCGCGCTCCAGGAGTCCGCCAAGCTCGTCGCGCTGCACCTGCTGCGCGTGCGCGCCGGTGCCGACGTGCAGCGTCGGTTGCGGGCCGACCTGCTCAGCTCGGCCCTCGAGGGCGGCGCCGGTGCCCGCGCCGCGCTCGACCGCCTCGGCCTCACCGGTCAGCCGCTGATGGTCCTCGGCGTCGCCGTGACGGGCGTCGACGCCGACGTCTCCACGACCGAGGGCGCCGCCGTCACGCACGAGCGGGAGCGCCTCAGCGACGCCTTCGCGCTGCACCTGAGCGCCGCGCACCCGCGCGCGGCGGCCGCGCTCGTCAGCGGGGTCACCTACGGACTTGTGCCGGTGACGGGCCAGGTCGAGGAGGGCGAGACGCGCGCCGTACGCATCGCCCACGACTTCCTCGACCGCGTCGGCGACCGGCTCCGGCCGGTCATCGGCATCGGTCCCGTCGCCACCGACCTCGCGGGGCTGACCCAGGCCCGGACCAGCGTCGACCGCGCGCTGCGGGTGCTGCGCAGCGGCGGTGGCGGGCGTCGCGTCGCCCGTCTCGACGACATCCAGGTCGAGTCGTTGATGCTCGAGCTCCACGACCTCGCCGCCGCCCGTGGCGACCGCCCGACCGGCTCGCTCGCGCGGCTGATCGACTACGACCGGCGCCACCACAGCTCGCTCGTCGAGACGCTGCAGGCGTGGCTCGAGGCGTTCGGGGACGTCACGGCTGCCTCCGAGGCGCTCTACGTGCACCCGAACACGTTCCGCTACCGCCTGCGCCGCGTCGCGGAGGTCGGCGAGATCGACCTGGCGGACCCCGAGCAGCGCTTCGTCGCGATGCTCCAGCTGCGGGTGCTGGCGCGCGGCTGACCGATGAGTCCGCGGCGGCCGCCGGGTCGCCACTTCCATGCGCAGGCTGATCGTGACGCAGAACATCACCGTCGACGGGGCGATCGAGATGCTCGGCGACTGGTTCGACCCGAGCACCCAGGACGACGACCTCGTCGCGGAGGTGCGCCGCCAGGACGATGGCGTCGACGCCCTGCTGCTGGGGCGCCGGACGTTCGAGGACCTGCGCGGCTACTGGCCGGACCAGGTCGGCACCGACACCACCGGCATCGCCGACTACCTCGACCAGGTCCACAAGTACGTCGTGTCGACCACCCTGACGGATCCCGGGTGGTCCCCGACGACCGTGCTCACCGGAGAGCCGGCCGACGCCGTACGCGACCTGAAGGCGTCCGACGGCGGCGACATCGTGCTCACCGGCAGCATCCGGCTGACCCACGCCGTCCTGGCCGCCGGCCTCGTCGACGAGCTCCGGCTGTTCGTGTACCCGGTCGTGCAGGGCGCCGGCCGGCGCCTGTACCCCGACGGGGTCGAGCAGCGGCTGCGGCTGCTCGAGACGCGCGCGTTCTCCGGGGGTGTGGCGCTGCTGCGCTACGCGTGACCTGCGACCGCGTGCGGCTGGTAGCCGGCGCCGAGCTCCTCGAGGTCGGACTCCGAGAGCGACAGGTCGACGGCGGCGACGGCGTCGGCGAGGTGCTGCGGCTTGGTGACGCCCACGATCGGCGCGGTCACCGTGGGCTGGTGGAGCAGCCACGCGAGGCCGACCTGGGCGCGGGAGGCACCGAGCCGGTCGGCCACCCGGGCGACCGTCTCGACGATCGAGCGGTCCCCGTCGCGGTAGAGCGTCGCGCCGAACTGGTCGGTCTCCGAGCGCGCGGTCTCGTCGTCCCAGTCGCGGGTGATCCGGCCCCGCGCGAGCGGGCTCCACGGGATCACACCGACACCCTGGTCGGCGCAGAGCGGGAGCATCTCCCGCTCCTCCTCGCGGTAGATCAGGTTGTAGTGGTCCTGCATGGAGACGAACGGCGTCCAGCCGTTGCGCTCGGCGACGTGCTGCGCCTTCGCGAACTGCCACGCCCACATCGACGACGCCCCCAGGTAGCGGGCCTTGCCCGCCCGCACCACGTCGTGCAGCGCCTCCATCGTCTCCTCGATCGGGACCGCCGGGTCCCAGCGGTGGATCTGGTAGAGGTCGACGTAGTCGGTGCCGAGCCGGCGCAGCGACTCGTCGATCTCGTGCAGGATCGCCTTGCGCGACAGGCCCGCGCCGTACGGGCCGGGGCGCATCCGCCCGTGCACCTTGGTCGCGATCACCACGTCCTCGCGGCGCGCCAGGTCGCGCAGCGCGCGGCCCGTGAACTCCTCGCTGCTGCCGCCGGAGTACACGTTGGCGGTGTCGAACGTCGTCATCCCCGCGTCGAGGGCGTCCTTGATGATCGCGCGGGCCGACTCCTCGTCGAGCACCCACGGGTGCCCGCCGCGGGACGGGTCGCCCCAGCTCATGCAGCCGATGATCACGCGGGAGACGTCGAGTCCGGTGTTGCCCAGCTTCGCGTAGCGCATGCCGACAGCCTTGCACCCTCTCGAAGCCGCCGGGGCTACGGTCGAGTCGTGGATCGTCGGCGGCGGCACCGCACCTACTTCTGGCTGATGGGCACCTGTCTCGTGCTCATCCTCCTGGCGTGGAACCTCGTGCGCCTCTGGTCGACCACCGCCGCGATCGTGATGAGCGTGGTCGCCGCACTCATCCCGCCGGTCGCGGCGTTCGTCGGCAACCAGGGGGCGCTGGACGACTCGCAGCCGCCCGCCGGCGACGAGGACCGGTGAGCGTCACTCGGAGGGCTGCGGGACCTCGACGTTGCAGTCGATCTTCGGGTTGGCGCCGACGTAGTTCAGCGGGCCCGCGATGATCGTGAGCGCGGTGTCGCCCGCCCGCTTGCAGTCGACGTCCTGGTCGTCGCCGAAGTAGCCGCGCTGCCACGCGGCGGCCACGCCGATGACGAGCCACACGACGACGACGAGTCCGATGATGGTCTTCATCACCGGTCCGTACCCCGACCAGCGTCGCGGTGAACCCTACGAGCTCGTCGAGTACGTCGCCTGGTAGGCCAGCAGCGCCGCGCGGCCGGCCTCGAGGTCCCGCTCGAGCTGGTCGGCGAGCGCGACGGCACCCTCGGTCGTGCCCGTGTCGGCCACGAGCTCGATCTGCTGCGCAGTGCGCCCGGCAGGGGTGACGCCGAGGTTCAGCGCGCCGCCCGCGAGCTTGTGCGAGACCTGCTTGAGCGTCGGCGCGTCGTCGGCGTCGATGGCCTGCCGGATCGACTCCAGGGTCTCCGGCGTGTTCCGCACGAAGTTGCCGATCGCCCGGTCCAGGTACGTCGTGTCGCCGGGGTCGAGGTCGCGCAGCTCGTCGAGGCGGTCCAGGGCGAGGCTGTCGAGGTCGCCCTGGCGTGCGGGGGAGTCGCCGGTGTCAGACACGGTCGGCAGCGTACTCGGCGCGTGCGGCCGCGGAGCGCCATCCCCGTCGCCGAGCCACCACTGCAGCGCCCCTGCGAGCGCAGCGGAGTCGACGGGCTTGGTGAGGAAGTCGTCCATGCCGGCCAGCAGGCAGCGCTCGCGCTCGCCCTCGACCGCTGCCGCGGTCATCGCGATGATCGGGATCGTGATGCCCTCGGCGCGGATCGCCCGCGTCGCGGCGTACCCGTCCATCCTCGGCATCTGCACGTCCATCAGCACCACGTCGTAGTCGCCGGTCCGCACCTCTTCGACGGCCATCTCACCGTCGTCGGCGGTGGCGCACGCGTAGCCGAGCGCGCGGAGCAGCCCCACGGCGACCAGCTGGTTGATCGGGTTGTCCTCCACCACCAGCACCCGGAGGTTCTCCGTCGACTCGCCGGCCGGCTCCGCCCGACCGTCGGAGCGCGGCTCGCGCCCGGCGAGCTGGCGGAGCATCGCCGTGCGCAGCTCGGCGGCGAGCGCCGGCTTCACCAGGCAGGTCGCGATGCCGGCCTCCGCCAGCTGCTCGGCCGACGGCGACACCGACGACGTCAGCATGATCAGGCGCAGCGCGTCGTTCTCATCGTCGGCGGCCAGGGCCCGAGCCAGGTCGAGCCCGTCCCGGTCGGGCATGGAGAGGTCGAGCAGCACGCCGTCGAAGGGCTCGCCGGCCCCGCGGGCCTGAGCGACGGTCTTCTCCGCGATGTCGGCGCTGTCCGCGGTGTCGACCAGCACCCCCCAGCGGGCCAGCTGCTCGTCGAGGATGAGGCGGTTGTGGGCGTTGTCGTCGACGACCAGCACCCGCTTGCCGGCCAGCCACTCCCGGCCGTACTCGTCGTCGGGATCGGCGGGTGAGCCGGTCGGCGCCTCCAGGTCGGCGGTGAACCAGAAGACCGTGCCGCCGCCCGGGTTCGGGCGGAGCCCGATCTCGCCGCCGAGCGCTGTCACGATCTCGCGCGAGATGGCCAGGCCGAGGCCGGTGCCGCCGAATCGCCGGGTCGTCGACGCGTCGGCCTGCGTGAACGCCTCGAACAGCAGGTCGACGTCGCCCTCCGGCACGCCGATCCCGGTGTCGGCGACCGTGACGTGCAGGCGGGTTCCGCCTCCGGGGCGCGGAGTGGCCGTCGCCCGGATGAAGACCTCGCCCTCCTCGGTGAACTTCACCGCGTTCGAGCCGAGGTTCGTCAGCACCTGCGCGAGCCGGGTCGGGTCGCCCCCGAGCACCTCGGGCACGTCGGGGTGGCACGAGACGATGAGCTCGAGGCCCTTCGCCCGTGCCGACTCCCCGAGCATGCTCGCGATCTGGTCGAACACCGCCCGCACCTCGAAGTCGAGCCGCTCGAGCTCGAGCATGCCCGCCTCGATCTTCGAGAAGTCGAGGACGTCGTTGATGATCGCGAGCAGCGCCCGGCTCGCGACCTGGACGCCCGAGGCCAGCCGCAGCTGGTCGGCGTCGAGCCGGGTGCGCAGCAGCAGGTCGTTGAGCCCGATCACGCCGTTGAGCGGGGTGCGGATCTCGTGGCTCATCGTCGCGAGGAACTCCGACTTCTGGCGCGACGCCTCCATCGCGGCGTCGCGGGCGTCGGCCAGCACCCGCTCGGCCCGCTCGCGCTCGGCGACCCGGGCGAGCTGCAGCGCGATCTGCTCGACCATCGACTGGACCACGTCGTGGCGCCTGAGGGGCGGCGCCGCCGTGATCGCGATGACCGCGACGACCTCGTCGGCGTACGCCACCGGGCAGGCGATCGTGAGCATCGCGTCCGACCAGACCGACCGGTTCTCCCGGAACGCACGCTCGGCGAGCGCCAGCTCAGCCGCGCCCTCCTCCGACGGCTCGGCGTCGGCGCGCGCATCCTCCTCCGAGAGGACGAGGGGTACGACGCGCTCGCCCGACTCGTCGGGGACGAAGGCCCGCCCGCGCACCCAGTTCTCGTGGAACAGCACGAGGTTGCGGGCGTGGGTCAGCACCTCGGCGAGCGTGCGCGCCTCGTTGGCGGTGAACGCCACGGACTGCATCAGGGCGTTCTGGCTGACCTGGTCCTCGAGCGCGAGGTTGGCGACCTTGGTCTCGGTGATGTCCTGGTGGGTTCCGGACATGGCGACGACTCGGCCGGAGGCGTCCGGGATCGACACGCCCCGGCCCCTCGTCCAGACCCAGCCGTCCGCGCCGCGGATCCGGGCCACGAACGTGAAATCGCGGGGACGCTCGAGCGCCTCGCGCACCGCGGCAGCGATCTCGGGAACGTCGTTGGGATGCACGAGGTGGAGGAAGTCGTCGTAGGCGATCGGGAACGATGCCGGGTCCAACCCGTAGAGCGCGCACAGCTCGTCCGACGCGTGGATCTCGCCGGTCGTGACGTCCCACTGCCAGCTGCCCAGTCGCGCGATGCGGTGGGCCTCGGTGAGCTGCTCGCGGCTCTCCCGCAGCGCGTCCAGCGCCTGGCGACGGCCGCTGTAGTCGCTGATCCGGTGCGTGAAGCCGACGATGTTCCCCTCGTCGTCGCGGATCTCGACCTCGCTGACGATCACCCACAGCGACGTGCCGTCGGCGCGCCAGAAGAGCACGTCGACGTCCTTCGCGTTCGGGCCTTCACGCTTGAAGACCTCGAGGTGCCGGGCGAAGTCCCGCTTGCCGTGCTCGTCGAGCGAGTCCCACACGGTCACGTCGGCCATCGCGTCGGCGTCGACGCCGTACAGGTCGCACATGGCGGGATTTGCGTAGATGGTGCGGCCTTCGAGGTCACACACCCAGATCGCGTCCGGCGACCTCTCCACGATGTCCCGGTACAGCCCTGCCAGCTCCATCAAGTACAGCCTCCTGGGTCAACCCTAGGGGCGAGAGGTCAGCTCTCGGCGGCGATCTTGAAGTCTCCGTCGATTCCTTCGAGCGTCAGGGTGACGTCGTCGGTGCTGTCCTCTCCGTCGACGCTCTCGTACGCGACGGTGTAGCTGATCTGCATGGACTCGGGGTCCGGCTGTGCGGAGACCAGCTCTGCCGAGCGGTACCCGCGCCAGAACTTCTGATACTGGCCGAAGTTCCCGCTCTGGTCTTGGAACGCCGGCGTCAGCTGCTCCCAGGTCGTCGCCGGGTCGTCGGTGACGGTGGCGAGATAGTTCGCGATGAACGTCTCCATCCCCTCGGCGGTCACCTCCGGGGTGGCGGAGGTCTGGGGCGTCGAGGGCGTGCTGGACGGCTGCTCGGACCGACCGGTCGTGCCGGGGTCGTCCTCGCCCGTTGCGAGGATCCATCCCGCCACCGCGAGCGCGATGATCACCACGGCGGCGCCGGCGATCGCGAGCGGGCCGCCACGTGGGCGGCGGCGCTGGGTGCCTGGCTCCGCCGGGGCCGCCGGAGCCACCGCGGCCGCCGGCACGACGCGGGACATCTGCCGGGTCGCGTGCGCGGGCTCGGCGACCGTCGTGGTCGCCGTCGGGACCGGCGCGGGCAGCCCGGCCGCCGGGCCGGCGGCGAGGAAGTCCCTGACCTGGGCCACCGACCAGCGGGAGCCCGGGTCGGTCGACATCGTCGCGAGGAGCACCGGGGAGAGCCAGCCCGCGTCGGCCAGCCGCGGCGGGGGCTCGTTGACGATCCGGTAGAGCGCGCCGAGCACGTTCTCCCCGACCTCGTACGGCGGATGCCCCGCGAGCGCGTGGAAGAGGGTCGCGCCGAGCGACCACACGTCGCTGGCCGGCTGGGCGAGCTGGCCGGACGCGACCTCGGGGGAGAGGTACGCCGGGGACCCGGTCACGAGGCCGGTCTGGGTCAGCGAGGCGTCCGCCTCGGCGCGGGCGATGCCGAAGTCCGACAGCTTCACCTGCCCGTCGGGCGCCACGAGGATGTTCGAGGGCTTGACGTCGCGGTGCACGATGCCCGCGGCGTGTGCCGCCGCCAGCGCGTCCGCCGCCTGCCGTAGCAAGGACGCGGCGACGTCGGCCGACAACGGTCCGTCGCGCTGCACGAGCGCGGCGAGGGTCGTCCCCGCGACGTACTCCATGACGAGCCACTGCTCCGGCCCCTCCATGACGAGGTCGTAGACCGCGACCACGTGCGGATGGTTCAGGCGCGCGGCCAGTCGCGCCTCCCGCTCCGCGCGGTCGAGGTCGGGAGTGCTCCCGCCCGGCGCCCACCCGACGCGCTTGAGCGCGACGTCGCGCCCGAGCACCTCGTCGCGGCCCAGCCACACGGCACCCATGCCGCCACGTCCGATCTCGCGCTCGAGCGTGTACCTACCTGCGATCAACGTGTTCCCTTCCCGGTCCGAGCGAGCGTAGCCAGAGGACCCATGGCACGCTTGACCCGCACATCCGAACGGAAAGGTTCCCCGTGACCGTCGATTCCACCCTTCTCGACGATCTCGAGTGGCGCGGCCTGATCGCCCACTCCACGGACCTCGACGCGCTGCGCGAGGCCCTGTCAGAGGGAAGCGTCCGGTTCTACGTGGGCTTCGACCCGACCGCGCCGAGCCTGCACATGGGCCACCTGGTCCAGGTGCTCACGGCCAAGCGCCTCCAGGACGCGGGACACACGCCGTACGCGCTCGTCGGCGGCGCCACCGGCATGATCGGTGACCCGAAGGAGTCGGGGGAGCGCACGCTCAACAGCCTCGACACGGTCAAGGACTGGGTCGAGCGGGTGCGCCGCCAGATCGAGCCGTTCCTGTCCTTCGAGGGCGAGAACGCCGCCACGATGGTCAACAACTACGACTGGACCGCGAGCCTGTCGACGATCGACTTCCTCCGCGACATCGGCAAGCACTTCCCGGTCAACCGGATGCTTGCGCGCGACGTGGTCCGGAGCCGGCTCGAGGCGGGCATCAGCTACACCGAGTTCAGCTACGTGCTGCTCCAGTCGCTCGACTACCTGAACCTCTTCCGCGACCACGGCGTCACCCTGCAGTTCGGCGGCTCCGACCAGTGGGGCAACCTCACCGCGGGCGTGGAGCTGATCCGCCGCGCCGACGGTGGGCACGCCCACGCCATCGCGACCCCGTTGCTGACGAAGTCGGACGGCACGAAGTACGGCAAGACCGAGGGCGGAGCGCTGTGGCTCGACCCCGAGATGATGTCGCCGTACGCCTTCTACCAGTTCTGGCTCAACGTCGAGGACGAGAAGGTCGGCGAGCTGCTCCGGGTCTTCACCTTCCTCAGTCGCGCCGAGATCGAGGAGATCGAGGCCCAGCACGCGGAGAAGCCCTTCCTGCGCGCCGGCCAACGGGCGTTGGCCGAGCACGTCACCACGCTCGTGCACGGAGCCGCGGAGACCGAGCGCATCAAGCAGGCGTCGGCGGCGCTCTTCGGAGGCGGCGAGCTCGCCTCGCTCAGCACCACCACGCTCGGCGCCGCGCTCCGGGAGGCGGGCAGCATCGTGGTCGACGGGGACGCCGGGGTGCCGAGCATCGCCGACCTCCTGGCCGCGACCGGGCTGGCCAAGAGCAAGGGCGACGCCCGGCGCACGGTCGCCGAGGGCGGTGCCTACCTCAACAACGTGCGGGTGGAGGACCCCGAGCTGGTGCCCGGCGACGACGACCTCGTCGGCGGGACCTGGCTCGTGCTGCGGCGCGGGAAGAAGAACTTCGCCGGCGTCGAGGTCCGCTGAAGCTTGCGCCGACACCCCGGTGTCGCAGGCCCACGAGGCCGGAAAGGGCCCTTGACCTGCGCAAACACCGATGTGCGCCCCGTCACGTCGAACCGATTTGAACTCCGGGGGAGGAGTCCCCTAATGTTCTCCGAGTCGCCAGGGAGCGGCGGGAGGCAAGACCGGTCAGGTCGGGCCTCCGGCCCCGGCGGCCATCCAACTCTCACTTCACCTCACCGGTGGCGAAGCGCGCCCCTCAGCTGGGCCCTCCAAAACTGGCGAGAAATGTGTTGTGCATTGTGCGGATGAGGCGGAAAAGCCCGGATTTGCACCGAGCGAAAACAATCCGCTAAGTTATACGAGTTGCCCCGGCGAGGGAGGCCCGAAAGGCCGACCGAGCGGTGTGCGTCTGATGTTTGAGAACTCAACAGTGTGTCATAGTCGACGAATTAGTTTGTTTATGTCCCGTTGACTGGATTCCTTCTTTTTTGGGGGGGTTTGGTCGCGGATTTCTTTGACGATGATTCTGACAACTTTTTGTCAGTG
>NZ_JBHTDF010000002.1:0-457847 GCF_042666375.1 Nocardioides sp. GCM10030259
GCTCGACGGTGCACCGCGCCACGTCATGGCCCTGTGCGCGCAGGTGGAGCCACATCTTCCGGGCACCGAACCGGGCACGGAACCGGTGCTCGCGCGCCTCGCGGATCAGCTCGAGGATCTCGACGTCACGCAGCGCACGCTTCGACGGGGCCCGGTTGCGTGCCTCGTAGTAGGTCGACGGAGCGATCTTGACGCCATGCTCGGTGAGCACCCGGCAGATCGGCTCGACTCCGTACAGGTCGCGATGCTGATCGATGAACTCGATCAGAACTTGGGTTGGCGGTCGAGCTCCGCCGCGAAGAAAGCCGAGGCCGACTTCAAGATCTGGTTCGCCCGCTCCAGCTCGGCGACCCTCTTCTTCAGCTCCCGGATCTCAGCCAGCTCCTCGGTCGTCTTCCCCGGACGCCTGCCCCCATCGACCTCGGCCTGCCGCACCCACTTGCGCAGCGTCTCGGGGGACCCGAGCCCGAGCTGTCCCGCGATGTTGCGGATCGCCACGAACTCCGAGGGGTACTCGCCCTGCGCGACCGACTCGGCCACCGCCCGCACCGCGCGCTCACGCAGCTCCTGGGGGTACTTGCTGGGACGTGCCATGACTTCATCCTCCAACTAATGAAGTCTCCGGACATCCCGGGGCGGTTCACAGTGACCGGTGCGGGCGGCGGTGGTTGTACTCGGCGACGAAGGTGTCGATGAGGGTCTGGAGGTCGGCCAGTGTGGCTGGTTGGGCAGGTTGGGCGGTCAGCCACTTCTTCATGGTCTGCTGGAACCGCTCCACCTTCCCGGTCGTGGTGGGGTGGTTGGGGCGGGTGTTCTTCTGCACGATGTCGAGGCGTCGTATCTCGGACTCCAGCCCGTTGCGGCCTCCCCGGCCGCCGGAGAATCGGGTGGTGTAGACCATGCCGTTGTCGGTGAGCACTGAGGTGGGGTAGCCGTGCTGACCTGCAGCTTTGGTGAAGGTGTCGACCACGATCGGGCCGGTGATACGTGGGTGGGCGGACACGTGCAGCGCGTAGCGGGCGTGGTCGTCGAGCCAGGTGATCACCTCGGTGTCGGCTCTCGCTGAGCCGTCGGGAATGGTGAGTCGGTAGTGGGTGAAGTCGGACTGCCAGGTCTCGTTCGGCATGGCCGCCTGGAAGCGGATGTAGGAGCTCCGGGGTCGCTTCTTCGGACTGGGTTCGACCAGCCCTTGCCGGGTCAGCGTGCGGGACACCGTCGCGGTGGAGACCTTGATCTGGTGATGGTGCTTGAGGTGCCAGGAGATGGTGTCGGGGCCGGCGTCCAGGCCGACCTCGGTGAGCCTCTTGCGCAGCCCGACGATCAGCTCGACCGCGCGGTCACTGATCGCGGTCGGGCTGGTGTGGGGCCGTCGCGACCGTGGCTCGAACGCGGCCTCGCCCTCCATCCGGTAACGGGTGAGGAGCTCGTAGATCCATGACTTCGAGACGCCGTAGGCGGCGATCACCTCGGCGACAGTGCGACCCTCGACCTCGATCGCGGTGATGACCAAGCGCGCTTTCGACACGCCCGCAGCCTCGGACCGGGCGCTGACACCACCGGCTGATTCAGTCCGGGATGTCTTGAGAGATCAGTCCGGGATGTCCTGAATGAACACACCCTCAGCTCCACCAAAACCGCTGGTCAGGGCCTATCCCGTCATCCGAACCAAGGAAGACGAGATGGGCTCTCCGCACTTCGCCAGTCGCTGCCAGCGCGTCCGGCAGCGACTCGAACCCGCCCGGCTGCTCTGGCCGCGGAGGCCATTGACGCGAGTTCCAGATGGCTACGCCGGACCGGGCGCGCAGCCCGCAGTGCACCCCCCGACCTCCTTGCCCGGCGGGCCGCGGGACGGGTGAGGGTCGATGACGTCGTCGTCCGAGTGGGTGGCACCGTCGGTTCGAGTCGGGTTCGTCCGGATCGGGTGAGGTGGCGGAGTGCGCCGTCGTCCTAGGTTCGGTGGTCTCGGGACCTATTAGTCCTAGCGCCCGGGAGGGTTCGATGAGCGCTGATCAGCACGCGCGGGCGATGTTGCCGATCCCGGCCCGTGCGGCTCCGCGGCTGACGACCTACGACGCCAAGGATCGGGACACTTCCTTCCCCCCGATCGAGCCGCTGTTGCCGCCTGACGGTGCCCCGAACGTGTTGATCATCCTCCTCGACGACGTCGGGTTCGGCGCGTCGAGCGCGTTCGGAGGACCGTGCCACACGCCGACGGCGGAGCGGTTGGCTGCTGGCGGGTTGCGCTTCAACAGGTTTCACACCACGGCGCTGTGCGCCCCGACCCGGCAGGCGCTGCTGACCGGTCGGAACCACCACTCGGTGGGGATGGGCTCGATCACCGAGACTGCTACCTCCGCGCCCGGCAACAGCTCGGTGCGGCCCAACACCAAGGCGCCGTTGGCGATGACGCTGAAGCTGAACGGGTACTCGACCGCCCAGTTCGGCAAGTGCCACGAGGTCCCGGTCTGGGAGACCTCCCCGATGGGGCCGTTCGACGCGTGGCCCACCGGCGGCGGGGGGTTTGAGACGTTCTACGCTTCATCGGCGGGGAGAACAACCAGTACGAACCGGCCCTGTACGACGGCACCACCCCGGTCGACCCGCCGGCCACGGCCGAGGAGGGCTACCACCTCACCGAGGACCTCACGGATCGCGCGGTGTCCTGGATGCGCCAGCAGAAGGCGCTGATGCCGGACCGGCCGTTCTTCGTCTACTTCGCCCCCGGGGCCACGCATGCACCCCACCACGTGCCGAAGGAGTGGATCGACAAGTACGACGGCCGGTTCTCCCACGGTTGGGACGTCCAGCGCGAGCAGACGCTGGCCCGCCAGAAGGCGCTCGGTGTGGTTCCGGCCGACGCGGAGCTCACGGCACGCAACCCGTTGATCCCTGCCTGGGAGGAGATGCCGGACGAGCTGCCGCCCGTGCTCGAGCGTCAGATGGAGGTCTATGCGGGCTTCCTGGAGCACACCGACCATCAGGTGGGCCGGCTGATCGATGCGCTCGAGGACCTGGAGGTGCTCGATGACACGTTGGTCTACTACGTCATCGGCGACAACGGTGCCTCGGCGGAGGGCACCATGAACGGCGCCTTCAACGAGATGGCCAACTTCAACGGGATGGCCGAGATCGAGACGCCCGAGTTCATGGCGAGCAAGATGGACGAGTTCGGCTCGCCCAGCTCCTACAACCACTACTCGGTGGGGTGGGCGTGGGCCATGAACGCGCCGTTCCAGTGGACCAAGCAGGTCGCCTCGCACTGGGGCGGCACTCGCAACGGCACCATCGTGCACTGGCCGCGCGGGATCGAGGAGGGCGGCGGGGTGCGCTCGCACTTCACCCACGTCATCGACGTGGCGCCGACGGTGCTCGAGGTGGCGGGCCTGCCCGAGCCGACGTCGGTGAACGGGGTCCAGCAGTCGCCGATGGAGGGCACCAGCATGCGGTACGCGTTCAACGACCCGGACGCCGCCGAACGACACGACCTGCAGTGCTTCGAGATGTTCGGCAACCGCGGCATCTACCACCGGGGGTGGAGCGCGGTGACGAAGCACAAGACACCGTGGCTGCTCATCGATCCCGATGTCCGCGCGTTCGACGACGACGTGTGGGAGCTCTACGACGGCGTGCAGGACTACAGCCAGGCCCGCGACCTGTCCGCCGAGCATCCCGAGAGGCTGGCGCAGCTGCAGCGGCTGTGGTTGATCGAGGCGACCAAGTACAACGTGCTGCCGATGGACGACCGGACCGGTGAGCGCCTCAATCCCGACCTGGCGGGGCGGCCGACCCTGATCCGGGGCAGGTCCCAGCTGTTCTTCCCAGGCATGGGGCGGCTGTCGGAGAACAGCGTGGTCAACATCAAGAACAAGTCGTTCTCGGTCACCGCTGAGGCCGATGTCCCGGTCGGTGTCGACGGAGTGATCATCGCTCAGGGTGGCCGGTTCGGCGGCTGGGCCCTCTACGCGAAGAACGGTGTCCTCTCGTTCACCTACAACCTGCTCGGCATCCGCGAGTTCACCACTCGAGCCGACCGCCCGGTGCCGGAGGGCCGGCACCAGGTCCGGATGGAGTTCGACTACGACGGGGGCGGGCTGGCCAAGGGGGGAGACGTCACCTTGTTCTACGACGGCGACAGGTCCGGCTCCGGCCGCGTTGAGGCCACTCAGCCGATGATCTTCTCTGCCGACGAGACCACCGACATCGGCTACGAATCCGGAACCACCGTCACCGCCGACTACTCCGCGCAGGGCTCCCGCTTCACCGGCAGGCTGCACTGGGTCCAGCTCGACCTCGGCACCGACGACCATGACCACTTCATCGATCCCGAAGAACGTCTCCGGGTCGCGCTGTCCCGGCAGTAACGGCCGGTCGGCTCCCTCGGATCGGGGCCTGCCCGTTTCCGGGGCCTGCTCCTGGGTCTTGGCGTATCCAGCGCGTGTCCCGGCTCTCATGAATGAGTGCCGAGAGTCGTCGAGGGAGACGAGCGATGGACTTCTACGAGGTGTCCGAGGACGAGCAGCAGCGCATGGAGCGTCTCCTGCGCAGGCATCGCAAGCGCCTGCTCGGCTTCCCGAACGTGCACGACGTCGACTTCGGGTTCGAGTTCACCGACGGCGCTCCGTCGGGTCGACTGGCGCTGCGCGTCCACGTCGATCGCAAGCGCAGCCTGCGCGGGCTGAAGGTCGCAGACCGGGTGCCGGACGAGATCGACGGCGTCCCGGTGGACGTCATCGAGTTCACGCCGGAGGAGCAGGCGATCCCGCGCACGGCCGTGCACGTCCCGGTGCGCGGCGGCGTCCGGCTCGCCAACGTCATGAGTGCCGGCGGGGGCACCCTCGGGATGATCGTGTTCGACCGAGACACGCTGCAGCCGCTGGCGATCTCGAACAACCACGTGATGAACCGCACCCCGGACCTGGCGCCTGCCGTGCGCGGCGACCTGATGTCGCAGCCGGGCCCGAACCAGGCGCCCGACGTGCTCGGTCCGGTGACGCGTCTCGACGTCGCGCTGGACTGTGCGGTCTGCTCGATCGGCAACCGTGCGTGGACGCTGGACATGTACGGCGTCGGCGACGTGACCGGGTGGGCGCCGGCCCAGCTCGGCAAGAAGGTGATGAAGTCGGGGCTGACCACCGGCGTCACCTGGGGCGTGATCGACGGGATGAACAGCGGCGGGTTCACCATCGTGCCGGACACGTCGGTGCCGGCGAGCGGCCAGATGAGCCTGCCCGGCGACTCCGGCTCGATCTGGATGGAGCTGACGACGAACCGCGCCGTGGGCCTGCACTTCGCCGGCAACACGACGGGCCCGGAACGGGCTTCGGCCAAGCACCTGGACCAGGTGATGAACAAGCTCAACGTGCTGGTCTTCGACGGCGCCGCGATCGGCCGGGCGGTCATCGGCAGCGCTTGCCGGGTGCGGGCGAGGACGGCCCCGGGCGCGACGTGCTCGCTCTCGGTGGTGTATCCGAGCGGCCGGCGCAGCTCGGCCAAGGGGCTCGGTACGAAGACCGCCGACACCAGCGGCTGGGTGGAGTGGACGTGGTTCATCGGCACTCACACCAAGCGGGTCGGCGCCGGCACCGGGTCGCCACTCGGCTTCCCGATCCGCGCCACGGTGTCGTTCCCCGGCGGCGGGACCCGCCTGCTCGAGCGCCCGCTGGAGGGGACGACGAGCACCTCGTGACGAGCGACAGCGGAGGGCCAGGACGGTCAGCTCCCCCACTTCACCGACCGCCCGGGCCGCCCGTGACCCCGAGTCTGGAGTCGAGCGTAGTCCGGCAGAGGCGGCCCGCGCTCACCCGATCGGAGACTTTTCGTGCCCTTGGGCAAGGACCTTTCCCGGGTTCATCAGGCCGCTTGGGTCCAGTGCGTCCTTGACGGCGCGCATCAGGTCGAGCTCGACGTCGGACTTGTAGCGAGCTGCGGCGTCCCGCTTGAGGGCGCCCAGACCGTGCTCGGCGCTGATGCTGCCGCCGCCGGCGGCGACGAGGTCGTAGACGACGCGGGTCAGCTCGGCAGCGGCCGGGGCGAGCGCGCCGGCGTCCGCGGCGGGTCCGCTCAGGTTGTAGTGCAGGTTGCCGTCGCCGACGTGGCCGTAGGTCACCAGGCGTACGCCGGGCAGCAGGGCGTTGAGCCGCGGGCCGGCCTCGGCGACGAACCGGGGGAGGGCGGCGATCGGCAGGGTGACGTCGTGCTTGACCGACGCGCCTGCTGACCTCTGCGCCTCGGACACGCCCTCGCGCAGGGCCCAGAGCGCGGCCCGCTGGGCCGGGCTGCCGGCGACCACCGCATCGATGAGCAGGTCCCGCTCGGCTGCGGCCTCGAGAGCGGCGGCCAGCCGGTCGTCGACCTCGCTCGACGTGCCGGCGAGCTCGACCAGGCCGTACCACCGGTGCGGAGCGCCGAAGGGGTCGCGCGCGCCCGGCAGGTGGACGAGGACCAGGTCGACGGCCTGCCGGTTGAGGAGCTCCCACCCCGTCAGCAGGCCGCCGCCGTGCTCGCGCAGCAGCGGCAGCAGCTCCACGGCGGCCTCGACGCCGGGCAGGGCGAGGAGGGCGGTCGCGCGCCGAGGCGTCGCCGGCAGCAGCCGGAGCACCGCCGCGGTGACGATGCCGAGCGTCCCCTCCGAGCCGATGAACAGCTGCTTGAGGTCGTACCCGGTGTTGTCCTTGCGCAGCGGGCGCAGCCCGTCCCAGACCCGCCCGTCGGCCAGCACCACCTCGAGCCCGAGCACCAGGTCGCGCATCATCCCGTAGCGCAGCACCGAGGTCCCGCCCGCGTTCGTCGCGATCGTGCCGCCGATGGTGCAGGAGCCCTCGGAGCCCAGCGACAGCGGGAAGAGGCGGCCCTCCTCGCGGGCCGCCTCCTGCACGGTGTGCAGCACGACACCGGCCTCGACGGTGATCGTGTCGGCCACCGGGTCGACGGCGCGGACCCGGCGCATCCGCTCCAGCGAGAGGACCACCTCGCCGCCCTGCGGGGTCGCGCCTCCGGCCAGTCCGGTGTTGCCGCCCTGCGGCACGACCGCCACACCGACCTCGGCGCAGATCCGGACGACGGCCGCGACCTGCTCGGTGTCCGCCGGCCGGACGACGGCGACGGCCGCGCCGCGGAAGCGCCCCGTCCAGTCGGCGACGTACGGCGCGACGTCGTCGGTGTGGGTCAGCACCGCGCCGTCGCCGAGGGCGGCGTGCAGGCGGTCGATCAGGTCGGTCATGGTCCCTCCGGTCGGGTGTCAGCCGAGCAGCACCGCGACCAGCAGTGCGACCGGGAGGCTGCACAGGGTGGTCACGAGGATGCTCTCGCGGGCGACGTCCTCGCCCACGCGGTAGCGGGTGGCGTGCAGGAAGATGTTCTGCGCTGTCGGCAGTGCCGCGGTCAGCACGACCCCGAGCAGCACCGGCCCCTCGAGCCCGAAGGCGGTCGCGACCAGCCAGGCGACGACCGGCATGAAGGCGAGCTTGAGCAGCGTCACCGTCACGACCTCGCGGTTGTGCCCGGCCCGCCCCGGCAGCGGGCTCAGCCGCAGCGCCGCGCCGTACGACATCAGCATGAGGGGGATCGCCGCCCCGGCGAGCAGGTCGAGCGGCTGCTGCACGACCGTCGGCAGGGTCCAGCCGGTGGTCGCGAGCACGAGCCCGAGCAGGGCCGCGATCGTCAGCGGGTTGGTGACCAGCCGGCGCACGATCGCGAGCGAGCCGCGGCCACGCCCGGCACGCCGGTCGAGCGCGACGAGCGCGATCGGCTGCACCACGAGCATCTGCACGAGCAGCGTCGGCACCACGACGGTGATGTCGCGGACGACGTACGCCGCGATCGCGAGGCCGAGGTTGCCCGCGTTGACGTACGACGATGCCAGCGACCCGATCAGCGCCGAGCCCGCGTCGAGGCGCCAGCGGAGCCGGGCGATCGCGGCGTACACGGCGAAGCTCGCGGCGAGCGCCGCGGCCGAGGCGACGAGGTTGGTCGCCGCCCCGCCGACGTGGGTCTTGCCGATCGTCACCACCATCAGCGCCGGGGAGGCGACGAAGAACGCGATCTCCCCGAGGGTGCGCTGCGAGCGTGCGTCGAGCACGCCGGCGTGGGCCAGGGCCAGGCCGGCCAGGATCACCACGATGATCGTGGTGAAGCCGATCAGCAGGCCCATCGCGCCGCCCTCCCGTGATGCCCGATCGGCAATGGACGATGCCGGTGCCCGCTGCCTACGGTCACGCAGTGACCGAGGGACGAGTGGTGATGGTCGGCAACATGCGCGCGGAGCTCGACGCCGCGCTCCGCGAGCGGTACGCCGCGGTGCCCCTGGACGAGCACGCGGACCCGGCCCGCGCCACGGTCGCGGTGACCAGCGGGATCTGGGGCGTCCGCGGCGAGCACCTCGACCGGTTGCCGGGGCTCGGGGCGGTCGTGAACTTCGGCGTCGGCTACGACTCCACCGACGTCGCCGAGGCGACGCGCCGCGGCGTCGCCGTGTCCAACACCCCCGACGTGCTGACCGACTGCGTGGCGGACACCGCGGTCGGGCTGGTGATCGACGTGATGCGCGGGTTCTCCGCCGCCGACCGCCTGGTGCGACGGGGTGAGTGGGTCGAGGGCCGGATGCCGGCCCTCGCCCGGCGCGTCAGCGGCAGCCGCGTCGGCATCGTCGGCCTGGGCCGGATCGGCCTGGCGATCGCGCGGCGGCTGGAGGCGTTCGACACCACGATCGGCTACCACAACCGGCGCGAGCGCACCGACGTCCGCTACCCGTACGCCGCCAGCGTGGTCGACCTCGCCCGGGCCAGCGACGTGCTCGTGCTCGCGGCGGCCGGTGGCGAGGGCTCGCGGCACCTCGTCGGCGCCGACGTCCTCGACGCCCTCGGACCGGACGGCGTCCTGGTGAACGTCTCGCGCGGCTCGGTCGTCGACCAGGACGCGCTGGTGGCCGCCCTCGAGGAGGGCCGGATCGCCGGAGCGGGCCTCGACGTCTTCGCCGACGAGCCGCACGTGCCCGACGCCCTCCTGGGGCGCGACGACGTCGTGCTGCTGCCGCACATCGGCAGCGCGACCGTCGAGACGCGCGCCGCGATGCTCGAGCTGGCGCTCGCCAACGTCGAGCAGTTCCTGACCGACGGCACGCTGGTCACGCCGGTCCCGGCCTGACCTCACGAGGTCCGCAGCCGGACGTGCTCGGGCCCGATGCTCGCGACGTCCGGCGTGCCCATCAGGCACATCGCGCGGCGCAGCTCGTCGACGAGCAGGTCGAGGGTCGCGGTGACACCGCGCTGCCCGCCGACCATGAGGCCGTAGAGGTACGCGCGACCGATCATCACGCCGCGGGCACCGAGCCCGAGCGCGGCCGCGACGTCGCCGCCAGACCGCACCCCGGAGTCGACGTACACCTCGGTGCGGTCGCCGACCGCGTCGACGACCTCGGGCAGCAGCTCGAGCGGCACCGGCGCCCGGTCGAGCTGCCGGCCGCCGTGGTTGGAGAGGACGAGCGCGTCGGCGCCGGCGTCCACCGCGGCGAGCGCGTCGGCGACCGAGAGGATGCCCTTGACCACGACGGGTCCGTCCCACTGCTCCTTGAGCCAGCCGATGTCGGTCGGGCGGATCGCCTGCTCGCGCAGCTGGTTGGACATGCCCCAGCGGCCGTACGTCGAGCCCTCGGGGAACGTCGCGAACCGCAGCGGCTCGGTGGTGAGGATGTTGGTCACCCAGCCCGGGTGCCGCGCCATCCCGGCCATCGTGCGGGCCGTCAGCTGCGGGGGGATCGCGAAGCCGTTGCTCTTGTCCTTGCGCTTCATGCCGGTGACGGTGGTGTCCATCGTCAGCACGATCGCCTCGTACTTCTGCTCGCGCGCCTCCTCGAGGTGCGCGAGGCTCACCGCGCGGTCCTTCATCAGGTAGAGCTGGAACCAGTTGCGGCCGCCCTGCGCCGCCCGCGCCGCGTCGGTGATCGACGTCGTGGCGTACGTCGACAGCGTGTAGGGGAGCCCGGCCTCTGCGGCAGCGGCCGCGACCGCGGCCTCGCCGCTGTGGTGGCTGAGCCGGGTGTAGCCGGTCGGCGCCAGCACGACCGGGGCCGCGGCGGGCCGCCCGAGGATCGTCGTCGTCACGTCGGGGTCGGCGACCTGGCCGAACGCGGTCGGCCGCAGCTCGACCCGGTCGAATGCCGCCCGGTTGCGGGCCAGCGCGTGCTCGCCGTCGGACCCGCCGTACACGTAGTCCCAGACGGCGCCGGGAACCCGGCGCCTGGCCAGGCGCTCGAGGTCGTCGACGCTGAGGCAGCGGGAGAGCCGTCGCTGCGTGGGGTTCCGGTGCATCGGCCGGGCCTTGAGGAAGGGCTCGAGGTCGCGCCACCGCGGCACCTGTCGGGTCGACGTCACCTCTGGACTCCTCGCCACTTGTGGGATAAGTTTCCAACTCGTCATACAACTTATCGCATCGAGGGAGAACCCGCCATGGCCGCCGACCGCATCCGCAGCCTGACCCTGTCGCACGTCGTGCTGCCGCTGGACAACCCGGTCAGCGACGCCAAGGTGCTCACCGGCCGGCAGAAGCCGCTGACAGAGACCGTGCTGCTCTTCGTCGAGGTGACGACCGAGCAGGGCTTCGAAGGAATGGGCTTCAGCTACTCCAAGCGCGCCGGCGGCCCGGCGCAGTACACCCACCTCGCCGAGGTCGCCCAGGTCGCGATCGGCCAGGACCCCTCCGACATCGCCAAGATCTACGAGTCGCTGATGTGGGCGGGCGCCTCGGTCGGCCGCAGCGGCGTCGCGACGCAGGCGGTCGCGGCGCTCGACGTCGCGCTCTGGGACCTGAAGGCGCGCCGCGCCGGGCTGCCGCTGGCCAAGCTGCTCGGTGCGCACCGCGACTCGTGCCGCGTCTACAACACCTCGGGCGGCTTCCTCCAGGCATCGGTCGAGGAGATCAAGGAGAAGGCCACCGCCTCGCTCGAGTCCGGCATCGGCGGCATCAAGATCAAGGCCGGCCAGCCCGACTGGGCCGAGGACCTCCGCCGGGTCGCCGCGATCCGGGAGCACCTCGGTGACACGCCGTTCATGGTCGACGCCAACCAGCAGTGGGACCGGGCCCGCGCCCGCCGGATGTGCCGCGAGCTCGAGAAGTTCGACCTGGTCTGGATCGAAGAGCCGCTCGACGCCTGGGACGCCGTCGGCCACGCCGACCTCTCGCGCACCTTCGACACCCCCATCGCGACCGGCGAGATGCTGACCTCGGTGCCCGAGCACATGGCGCTCATCGACGCCGGCTACCGCGGCATCGTGCAGCCGGACGCCCCGCGGATCGGCGGCATCACGCCGTTCCTGAGGTTCGCGACGCTCGCCGCGCACGCCGGTCTCGCGCTGGCCCCGCACTACGCGATGGAGATCCACCTGCACCTGGCCGCGGCGTACCCGACGGAGCCGTGGGTCGAGCACTTCGAGTGGCTCAACCCGCTCTTCGAGGAGCGCATCGAGATCCGCGACGGCCAGATGTTCGTGCCCGACCGCCCCGGCCTGGGCTTCACGCTCAGCGACAAGATGCGATCCCTGACCAAGGAGACCGCTACCTTCGGCCAGTGAGCACAGCACCCACGACGCTCGCCCAGACCGTCGTCGCCGGCCTCAAGGCACACATCCTCGACGGCTCGCTCCCGGCCGGGGCCAAGCTCCCGTCCGAGAACGAGCTGATCGAGGAGTACGCCGTCTCGCGGACCGTGATCCGCGAGGCGGTCACGCGGCTGCGTGCCGAGGGCCTGGTCGAGACGTTCCAGGGCCGCGGGTCGTTCGTGCTCGCGATGCCCGAGCCGACGTCGTTCACCGTCGAGGCGTCGGCGATCCGCAGCCAGGCCGACGTGCTGGCGATGATCGACTTCCGGCTCGGCATCGAGGGCGAGGCGGCGTACCTGGCCGCGCGGGACCGCTCGTCGGCGGCCGCGGACGCCGTGCGCGACGCCCTGGACGCCTTCGCGGCGGCCGGTCCCGAGGACGCCGTGGAGGCCGACTTCGCGTTCCACCGCGCGGTGGCCGCAGCGAGCGGCAACCGCTTCTACCTCGAGCTCATCGACTCGATCGGGCCGATGATGATCATGCTCCCGCGCACCCGGCTGCCGGAGGAGTTCTCGCTCACCGACGCCACCCACGTCGACCGGGTCCGTCGCGAGCACGACAACGTCGCCTCCGCCGTCATCGCGGGCGACGCCGAGACGGCGCGTGCCGCCATGCGCGTGCACCTCGGCAACACCAGGCGGCGGCTCCAGGGGTGAGGCGGGCTCAGCGGTCGTTGAGCTCCGCGACCACGTCGAACAGGTCGCCGCGGTCGTAGAAGTCGACGGCGACGAAGTTCGGGAGCTGGCCGCGCTGGGCCTCGCACTCCTCGACGCGTGCCTGCAGGACGGCGCGCGCGTTGACGCGGGTCGCGTTGGTGACCTCGGCCGTCTTGTTGGTGACCCAGTGGTTGACCAGGAAGAGGGGCGCGTCCGGCAGCCCGCGGTTGGGCGCGCAGCGGTCGGGGTCGTCGATCAGCGCATCCGGCGTCCGGAACAGGAAGGGCGTGTCCTGGGCCAGGTCGAAGCCCTCGCCCAGCCAGGGGTACGCCGCGCCGCCGCCGTGGTCCTCCATCAGCACGACCAGCCGACGGCCCGACTCGATCATCTGCCCGAGGGTCGGCCAGTCCCCGTCGCCCGGCGGCACGGCGACGTACGGGAGGAGTCCCGCGGTCGCGAACTCCTGGGCGGTGTCCTCCGGCGTCACCTGGTCCTGCACGAACACGGTCACGACCTCGCGCGGGTGCGCGTCGAGCCAGGCCCGGACCCCGCGGAGGCTTTCGATCCAGCGGGTCGCGCCGAGCTCGCACATCCCGTGGCAGAGGTAGGTCCGCACCGGCCCGTGCGGGGTCAGCCCGGCGGCGGCCTGCAGCCGGAGGGCGCTCTCGACCGCGGGAGCCCCGAACGCGAGCGTGGCCTCGGCGATGGCCTCGTCGCGGTTGACCCTGGCGGTCGCCACGACGCCGGACCGGTCGGTCTCCCGTCCGTACCAGCTGTCGATCAGCAGCACCCGGATGCCGTGGTCGAGCTGGTCGACGATGCCGTCGGGCTGCTCCGGGAAGAACCAGCCCGGCTCGCTCGCGGCGGACATCGAGTTGTGCGTGGCGGGGTAGGCGACCTCGTCGTACGCACGGCTGCACAGCTCCACCTCGCCGTTGCACGCGGTGCCGTCCGCCGCCGCGGGGGTCGGCCGGTCGTCGGCCGGCGCGGCGCCGACGGCGAGCCCCGCGACCAGCACGGCCGCGGCCACTGTGGCGCCGACCAGGATCGCGGAGGTGTCCAGCACCCGGACCACCACGATCACGACCGCCGCGGCGACGAGACCGACGCCCGCCAGCACGGCGAACGCCGCCGCGACGGCCGCCGGGTCGAGCAGCAGCGCCAGACCGGCCACGCCCATCACCACGGCGCCCAGCAGCGCCCGGAGGCGTGCGGAGACGGAGCCCACCGCCAGCACAACGGCGGCCCCGCCCGCCGCGGCCAGCGCGGCTGCGACCCAGAACGTCCCCGAGAGCTCGGCCCACACCGCGCGGCGGAGTGCGTCGGCGAGGGTGTCGCGGTCGTCGCGGGCGACCGCGACACCGACCGTGAGGAGCAGCAGGGCCAGCGCGGTGCCGGTGCCCAGCGCTCCGCGCCCGAGGTCGAGCAGCGCCCCTCGAACGCGCTGCGTCGGATGGGCGAGCGCACCCGCGGCCGCGAGCAGCGCGAGGCCGAGGAGGGGGCACAGCCAGGCGAGCACGCCCACGTGATGGGCCAGGCCGACCGTGCCGGCGTCGTAGCCGCCGCCACCGAGCTCGGAGAGCCGGACGTCGAGGTCCGGTGGCACGCCCACCACCACGTCGGGGGCGACGACGGCGACGGCCGCGACCAGCACGGCCGCGAGGTCCGCGAGCCGCAGCACGACCGGGTCGTCGTCGCCGTCGACGAGAGCCTCGTGCAGCGGTGCGACCCCGACGCGGACCGGCGCCCCGAGCGCGGAGCTGCCGACCAGGCCGGTGGCGATCGTCTCGACGAGCGGCCGGATCGCCACCAGGTCGGGCTCCTGCTCGATCAGCCGGGCCGCGAGCAGCGCCCCGATCTCCCGGGCTACGTCCGGGTCGCTGCGCACCGCGTCGGCGTGGGCGACGAAGCGATCGGTGTCCATCACCTCGCGGTTCACTATCCCCGCGACGGTGCCGACCAGCAGCAGCAGGGCGCCGACCCCGACTGCGCATGCGTGGGCGAGGCGAGGCACGGGACCCAGCGTCGCGTCTCCGGGGACCGCACGCAACGGGGCGCCCGGCGTACTACCAGCGCGCGGTGTTGGGAGTGAACGACGGGTCGATCGACCGCATGTAGACCGTGTCCTCGCGGCGCCGGACGCCGCAGGTGAGGTACTGCTCGTGCAGGACGCCGAGCTGCTCGCGGTCCAGCTCCACGCCGAGCCCGGGGGAGGTGGGGACGGCGACCGATCCCTCGGAGAAGGACAGGACGCCGTCGACGATGACGTCCTGGGTCTTCCAGGGGTAGTGGGTGTCGCAGGCGTAGGTGAGGTTCGGGGTCGCGGCGGCGAGCTGCACCATCGCCGCCAGGGAGATCCCGAGGTGCGAGTTGCTGTGCATCGACAGGCCCATGCC
This sequence comes from Nocardioides sp. GCM10030259, assembly GCF_042666375.1. NCBI lineage: Bacteria > Bacillati > Actinomycetota > Actinomycetes > Propionibacteriales > Nocardioidaceae > Nocardioides > Nocardioides sp. GCM10030259. The sequence goes on from NZ_JBHTDF010000002.1 coordinate 14,644, forward strand.
GAACGTCTCGGTGATCCCGCCGAGCAGCGCCGAGCGGCGCAGCCCGCCCCACAGGTGGTGGTCGGAGAGCACGATCTGGACGGCGTCGGCGGCGACGGCCGGCTTCAGGTGCTCGAAGGCGATCACGCACATGTTCGTTGCGAGCGGGACGTCGGTGCGGGCGGCGACGTACGCCATGTTCTCGATGCCGGGCGTCGGATCCTCGAGGTACTCGACGACGTCGGCCAGCCGCGCCGCCACGCCCACCGACGTCTCCGGCGTCCAGGCGCCGTTCGGGTCCAGCCGCAGGGGTACGCCGGGGAAGGCCTCGGCCAGGGCCTCGACGGCCGCGCACTCGTCGTCGGGGTGGAAGACGCCGCCCTTGAGCTTGAGCGAGCCGAATCCCCAGCCCTCGATCATGCGCTTCGCCTGCGCCACGACGCCGTCCGGGTCGAGCGCCTCGCCCCAGTCGTCGTCGGGCAGTCCCGGATGCCCGGCCCACTTGTAGAAGAGGTAGCCGCTGAACGGCACCCGGTCGCGCACCGCACCGCCGAGCAGGTCGCTGACCGGGCGTCCGGCCTCGCGGCCCGCGATGTCGAGGCAGGCCACCTCGAAGGGGGAGAAGACGGTGTCGACCGCGGACGACACGTCGAGCATGCCGCCGAACGACGCGCCCGCTCCGCCGGTCTCGCGCCCCAGCACGTCGGTGACCAGGCGGCGCAGGCCGTTGAGGTCGTAGGGGTCGTGGCCGGGCAGCGCGGCCGCGACCGCCTCGAGTCGCGCGAGGTGCGTCTCGTCGGCGTACGTCTCGCCCAGCCCGAGCAGGCCGGAGTCGGTGTGCAGCTCCACGACGGCCCGCAGCGCCCAGGGCTGGTGGACCCCGACGACGTTGAGCAGCGGGGGGTCGGCGAAGGCGACCGGGGTGACGGCGACCCGGCTGATCCGGGACCGGCTCATGCGGACGGCTTGACGGCGAGCACCGGCACGCTGGCCTCGAGCAGGATCCGCTGCGCGCTGCTGCCCATCACGAGCTTCCCGACGGGCGTACGCCGGCGCAGCCCGATCACGATCATGCGCGCGCCGGTCTCCCGGACGACCGCCTCGAACGTCTCGACGACGTCGGGACCGTGGTCCGCGTGGTCGACGCGGGCGGTGACACCGGCGGCCGCGGCGCGCTCGACCAGGGCGGCGACGGCGGCGGCGTCGACCAGGTCGGAGTCCACGGTCGCGCCGCGGCGCGGGCTGTTCAGGATCACCACGTCGTCCGCGTGCGCGGCCGCCTCGGCGAGGCCGGCCGCGAGGGCGGCCTCGCCCACGGGCGTGGGGACGTACCCGATCACGATGGTCATGGTCGTGCCTTTCAGGACGGTCAGACGGGGCTGTGGTCGCGGTCGCGATCGGCGGTGGTGTCGGCGGACGTGCGCCGGCCGAGCAGCATCCTGGCCGCCGGCCACAGGACCACGAGGAGGAAGACGGCGAGGATGGTTCCCGAGATCGGCCGGGTGGCGAAGCCGAGCGGGTCACCGTCCTGGATCAGCAGCGACCGCCGGACGCTGTCCTCCAGGATCGCGCCGAGGACGAAGGCGAGCACCATCGGTCCGGGCTCGAACCCGGTCTTCTTCATCAGGTAGCCGATCACGCCGAAGACGATCATCACGAAGATGTCGAAGGTGGAGTTCCGGATCGTGTAGACGCCCAGGATCGTGATCAGGGCGGTGATCGGCGCCAGGATCGCGGGCCGCACCCGCAGGATCCGCACGAAGATGCCGACCAGCGGGATGCTCAGGGCGAGCAGGATCAGGTTGCCGATGTACATCGAGTTGATGACGCCCCAGAAGAGGTCGGGACGCTCCTCGACCAGCTGCGGCCCGGGGGAGACGCCGAGCACGAGGAGCGCGGCGAAGAGCACCGCCATCGACGCGTTCGCCGGGATGCCCAGGGTGAGCAGCGGGATGAACGACGACGTCGCCGCGGCGTTGTTCGCCGTCTCCGGGGCGGCGACACCCTCGACGGCACCGCGCCCGAACCGCTCGGGGTGCTTGGAGATCCGCTTCTCCGCGGCGTACGCCGAGAGCGAGGCCATCACGGCGCCGCCGCCGGGCAGCACGCCGAGCACGAAGCCGATCACCGAGCCGCGGCCGATCGCGCCGGAGGACTGCTTGAGGTCCTTGCGCGAGGGCCAGACGTTCGAGACGGTCGCCGGCACGTGCGGCTTCCCGTGCCGCTCCTCGAGGTTGTAGAGGATCTCGCCGACGCCGAAGAGGCCCATCGCGACGACCACGAAGTCCAGGCCGCCCTCGAGCTGGAGGCTGCCGAACGTGAACCGGTCCGCACCCGTGAACTTGTCGCTGCCGACGGTGGCGAGCAGCAGTCCGATCGCGGCGGCCACCAGGGCCTTCACGGTGTTGCCGCTGCCGATGGTCGCGACCAGCAGCACGCCGAGCAGGGCGAGGGCGGCGTACTCCTGGGGCCCGAAGTCCAGGGCCCACTCCGCAACGACCGGGGCGAGCAGCGTCATGGCGACGATCGAGACGGTGGCGCCGATGAAGGATCCGATCGCCGCGATGCCGAGAGCGGTTCCGGCCCTGCCCTGCTTGGCGAGCGCGAATCCGTCGAAGACCGTCACCACCGATGACGCCTCGCCCGGAAGTCTCAGCAGGACGGAGGTGATCGTGCCGCCGTACTGGGCGCCGTAGTAGATGCCGGCCAGCATGATGATCGCCGAGACCGGGTCGATCGTGTAGACGACCGGCAGCAGGATCGCGATCGTCGCGGCCGGGCCGAGGCCCGGCAGCACGCCGATCAGCATGCCGACCAGCACGCCGATCAGGCAGTAGAGCAGGTTGCGCGGCTCGGCGACGAGGGCGAAGCCGTCGGTGAAGGCGTTGACGTCCACGGGTCACCCCCTCAGAACAGGTGGGGCAGCGGGATGCGCAGCCCGTAGAGGAACAGGAAGTAGAAGGCGGCGACGGTGCAGATCGCGACCGCGATGGTGCTGCGCCAGGACTCGCCGCCGAGGAAGCGCAGCCAGATCACGCACAGCAGCAGCGAGGGGATCTCGAAGCCGATGACGGGCATCAGCACCCCGAGCCCGGCGAACGTGACGACGCCGACGAGAGGCAGCACGCTCGCCCGGGTGAACTTCTCCGAGTCGGTGAGCTGGCGGCCACCGACCAGCAGCGCGGCCGACAGCACGCAGATGACCACGCTGATGACGAACGGCCACATCCCCGCCTCGGGGCGGCGCAGCGAGCCGAGGCCGTACCCGTAGGAGAGCACCATCCCGATCACGCCGATGGCGAGAGCGACGAGCGCGCCGACCACCTGGTACGCAGGTCCGCCTGCGGGCGGCCGATCCTCCGCGAGGTCGTGGGCCACCTCGGCCCGGAGCTCGGCGAGGATGTCCGGCTCTCCGGACTCCGGCCGCGGTGCGCGCTCGTCGCTCATCGTCATGTGTCCTCCGTGTGGTCCCGGCGCGGGATCAGCCTTCGCCGAGGTTGATGTCGTACTGCTCGACGAGGTCGGCGTACCGCTGCTTGTCCTTCTCGAGCTGGGCGACCAGCTCGTCGCCGGAGATCTCCATCGGCGTCAGGCTGTTCTGCTCGTTGAAGGACTGGTACTCCTCGGTCTCGAAGGTGGACTGCATCGCCTCGGCGATGGTCTCCTGCACGTCGTCCGAGGTGCCCTTCGGGACCGTCATGAAGCGGTACTGCGCGACCTCGACGTCGAGGCCCTGCTCCTGGGCGGTCGGCACGTCGGGCAGGTACTCGACTCGCTCCGGCCCGAAGACCGTCAGAGGCACCAGCTTGCCGGACTCGATGTTCTCGATCGCCTCGCCCACCTGGAGGCAGGCGGTGTCCACCTGGCCGCCGAGCACAGCGGTGAGCGCGGGGGCGCCGCCGTCGAACGGCACGGCCTCGCCCTCGACCCCGGCGTTGCCGAGCAGCAGGGCGCACGAGAGCTGGGAGCCGGTGCCGACGCCGGTGGTGCCGTAGGTGACCTTCTTGGTCGCACCCTTGAGGGCGTCGAGGTCGGCGTACCCGCCGTCGGGGTTGGTGACCATGACGTAGTCGTCGCGCGAGACGCCCTGCACGACGTCGAACTCGTCGATGCTGGTGACCTCGTCCTCGCCCACCGCGAGCGGCGTGATCGCGAAGAGCGAGGCGTTCTGGATGGCGATCTTCGAGCCGTCCGCCTCGGCCTTGGCGATCTCGTCGGCGGCCAGCGCGCCGTTGGCGCCCTCCGCGTTGATCACCGGGAACGACGTGCCGAGCTCGTCGGAGAGCCCCTTGGAGACCGCACGGCTGATCAGGTCGCTCGAGCCGCCGGCGGACGCGCCGACGTACATCTCGACGGTGCCGTTCGGGTAGTCGTCGCCTCCGTCGCCACTGCCGGTCGAGGTCTCGACGCCGCCGCAGGCGGTGAGGGCCAGGGTCGCCGCTCCGATCACGGCGGCAAGGCAGGTGGTGTGCTTGCGCATCGTTGACTCCTTGGTCGGTCCGCCGGGCACTGCCCGGCGCTGTGTGACCACCGACACTAGGTAGCCACTTCGATGCCCGTCCAAGCCCGTTTCGGCATGGAGTGATCCATCTCGTGCATCGTCAACTACGCTGGCCGGGTGATCACGCTCGACCAGGTCCGGTCCTTCGTGGCGGTCGCGGAGGAGCTCCACTTCGGCCGCGCGGCCGAGCGGCTGCGGATGACCCAGCCGCCGCTGTCGCGGCAGATCCAGAAGCTGGAGAAGTCGATCGGCGCCCAGCTGCTCGAGCGCGACAACCGTCGCGTCGTGCTGACCGGCGCCGGCGCCGCGTTCCTCGACGAGGCCTACCGCATGCTCAACCTGGTCGACAGCGCCGGCGACCTCGCCCGACGGGTCGACGCCGGCGTGGCGGGCATCGTGCGGCTCGGGTTCACCGCCGTCTCCGCGATCTCGGTCCTGGGGCCCCTGCTGCGCCGGCTGACCGCCGAGCTGCCGGACGTCGAGGTGCGGCTGTCGGAGCGCGTCACCAACGCGCAGGTCGACGGCATCCGCCGGGGCGAGCTCGACATCGGCCTCGCCCGGCCGCCGTTCGACACGTCGTTCCTGTCCTCGCGGGTCGTCCTGCGGGAGCCGCTGATGGCCGTCGTGCCCGAGGCCCACCCGCTCGCCGGGCTGGACCGCCCGCTGACCCCGCAGGACTTCGAGGGCGAGGCCGTCATCGGCTACCACCCGCAGCAGTCGCGCTACTTCCACGAGCTGACCGCGCGGTTCCTCGCGAACGCGCACCCGCGCATCGACCAGCGGGTGCACCAGGTGCTCACGGCGATGCTGCTCGTCGCGGCGGAGCGCGGGGTCGCCCTCGCTCCGGCGTCGTCGTCGTCGCTGCACGTCGAGGGCGTCGTGCTCAAGGAGCTCAGCCACGGTGGCGGCGACACGCGCCTCGACGCCGACCCGGAGCGCCCGGTCGAGCTGCACGCCATCTGGGCCCGCGACACCGTCACCCCGGTGATGCGCCGGGTGCTCGGGGTGATCGGGGACGTCGCCGGGTAGTCCGGCGCGGCCGGCGTACGCCGTGCATGCCCGGTGGGTATCGCGGGATTCAAATTCGGGCTTGGACAGGCATCGTCGGACGTTCCTAGCGTGGTGATCACCGCCACTCCGACCGACGACGAAGGACTCGAACGTGACCGAGTACAGCCCCACCGACCTGGCCGCCCAGCTGAAGAGCGGGCTGCTCTCGTTCCCGGTCACGCACTTCACCGAGGACCTCCAGTTCGACGAGGGCGGCTACCGCAAGCACCTCGCCTGGCTGGCCGAGTACCCGGTCGCCGGGCTGTTCGCCGCGGGGGGCACCGGGGAGGGATTCTCGCTCACCTTCGACGAGACCGACCGCGTGGTCCGCGCCGCGGTCGACGAGGTCGCCGGCACCGTGCCCGTGCTGGCCCCCGCGACCGGCGGCACCGCCAACGCGATCGCGCAGGCGCAGGCCGCCGCGGCGGCCGGGGCGGACGGCCTGCTGCTGATGCCGCCGTACCTCACCGAGGCGGGCCAGGCCGGCCTGGTCGAGCACGTCAGCCGGGTCTGCGACGCGACCGGCCTCGGCGTCGTGGTCTACAGCCGGGCCAACGCCGTGCTCACCGACGTCTCGGTCGCGACCCTGGCCGACCGCAACCCGACGCTGATCGGCTTCAAGGACGGCGTGGGCAGCATCGAGCAGATGACCCGCACCTACGCCCGGGTGGGCGACCGCCTCACCTACGTGGGCGGCCTGCCCACCGCGGAGACCTTCGCCCTCCCGCTGCTCCAGCTCGGCGTCAGCACCTACTCCTCGGCCCTCTTCAACTTCCTGCCGGGCTGGGCGATCGAGTTCTACGACGCCGTGCGTGCCCAGGACCGCGACGAGGTCTACCGTCGACTGAACGAGTTCGTGATCCCCTACCTGGACATCCGCGACCGCACCGCCGGGTACGCCGTCTCGATCGTCAAGGGCGGGCTCGCCGCCATCGGTCGGCCCGCCGGCCCGGTCCGGCCGCCCCTGACCGACCTGCGGGACGAGGAGGTCGCCGAGCTCCGCGACCTGATCGCCCGCATCTCCTGACGCCCGAGAGGAACCCATGCCTGAGCACCCCCGCTCGATCATCGCCGGCGCCGAGTCCGAGGGCGCCGACGTCGTCGCCGCGACCGTCGCCGCCGCCACGGCGTTCGCGTCCTACCGGGCGACCACCCCGGAGGAGCGCGGCGCCTTCCTCGACGCGGTCGCCGACGAGATCGAGGCCGACCGGGCCGCGATCGTCGAGGCAGCGATCGCCGAGAGCCACCTGCCCGAGCCCCGGCTCGCCGGCGAGGTGGGGCGGACCACCGGGCAGCTGCGCATGTTCGCCGGCGTCGTACGCCGCGGCGACCACCTCGGCGTCCGGATCGACCCCGCGCTGCCCGACCGTGCGCCGCTGCCCCGCGCCGACATCCGGCAGCGCCAGGTCGCGCTCGGCCCGGTCGCCGTCTTCGGCGCCAGCAACTTCCCGCTCGCCTTCTCGACCGCCGGCGGCGACACCGCCTCGGCCCTCGCGGCCGGCTGCCCGGTCGTCGTGAAGGGACACCCTGCCCACCCCCGCACCGGCTTCCTCGTCGCCCAGGCCGTCACCCGGGCCGTCGAGAAGCACGGGCTGCACCCGGGCACCTTCTCCTTCCTGCTCGAGGTCGATGGACAGCGCGGCATCGACCTCGGGCAGGAGCTCGTCCAGGACCCGCGGATCAGGGCCGTCGGGTTCACCGGCTCCCGCGGCGGCGGCCTGGCGCTCGTGGCCGCCGCCGCCGCGCGGCCCGAGCCGATCCCGGTGTACGCCGAGATGTCCTCGATCAACCCGGTCGTGGTGCTGCCCGGCGCGCTCGCCGGCGACGTCGCGGGGCTCGCGTCGGCGTACGTCGGCTCGCTGACGCTGGGCAGCGGCCAGTTCTGCACCAACCCCGGCCTGCTCTTCCTGCCCACCGGGGAGGCGGGCGACGCGTTCCTGCGTGCCGCGGGCGACGCCGTCGCCGAGGCAGTCGGCGGCACCATGCTGACGCCGGGCATCGCCGCGGCGTACGAGCGGGGCACGACCGCGCTCGGTGAGGTCCCCGGCGTCCGCGTGGTCGGCCAGGGCACGGCCGGCGGCGAGCACGCCCCGGCGCCCCAGGTCGTCGAGGCGCCGACGCTGGCCGGCGTGACCGACGAGGTCTTCGGCGCCTCCGGTGTCGTGGTCCGCTTCGACTCGGTCGACGACCTGCTGCCGCACCTGGAGACGCTCGAGGGACAGCTGACGGCGTCCGTGCACGCCACCGCCGCCGACACCGAGGCGGCGCGGGCGCTGCTGCCGGTGCTCGAGCTCAGGGCGGGTCGGATCCTCTTCAACGGCTGGCCGACGGGCGTCGAGGTCGGCCACGCGATGGTCCACGGCGGCCCGTTCCCGGCGACCTCCGACCCCCGCGGCACCTCGGTCGGCAGCCTGGCGATCGAGCGGTTCCAGCGGCCCGTCGCCTACCAGGACGTGCCGGCGGACGTGCTGCCCGAGCCGGTGCGCGACGACAACCCGTGGGGCCTCGCCCGCCGGATCGACGGAGAGCTGCGACTGCCGTGACGACCACGATCGCCCAGGTCGAGGTCGTGCCCGTGGCGGGCCACGACTCGATGCTGCTCAACCTCAGCGGTGCGCACGCGCCGTACTTCACCCGCAACATCGCCATCGTCACCGACTCCGAGGGCCGCGAGGGCGTCGGCGAGGTGCCCGGCGGGGAGGCCATCCGCGCCACGATCGCCGACGCGGCCGCCCTGCTGGTCGGCCAGCCCGTCGCGCGCCACCGTTCTCTCCTGCGCGACGTCGCCGCGCGGTTCGCCGACCGCGACGCCGGCGGGCGCGGGCTCCAGACCTTCGACCTGCGGACGACGATCCACGCGGTCACCGCCCTCGAGTCGGCGCTGCTCGACCTGTCCGGCCAGGAGCTCGGCGTGCCCGTCGCCGAGCTGCTCGGCGACGGCCAGCAGCGCACGAGCGTCCCGATGCTCGGCTACCTCTTCTACCTCGGCGACCCCGACTCGACCGACCTGCCCTACCTGCGCGAGCCGGACGGCGCCGACGACTGGGAGCGGGTACGCCGCGAGGAGGCGCTCACCCCGGAGGCGGTGGTCCGGCTCGCCGAGGCCGCGCAGCAGCGCTACGGCTTCGTCGACTTCAAGCTCAAGGGCGGCGTGCTCGCCGGCGAGGAGGAGGTGGCCGCGGTCACCGCGCTGCACGAGCGCTTCCCCGAGGCCCGGATCACCCTCGACCCCAACGGTGGCTGGCTCCTCGCCGACGCCGTACGCCTGCTCAACGGCAAGGACGACGTGCTGGCGTACGCCGAGGACCCCTGCGGCGCCGAGGGTGGCTTCTCCGGCCGCGAGGTGATGGCCGAGTTCAAGCGCGCGACCGGGCTGCGCACCGCGACCAACATGATCGCCACCGACTGGCGCCAGATGGCGAGCGCCGTACGCACCAACGCCGTCGACATCCCGCTCGCCGACCCGCACTTCTGGACGATGGCGGGTTCGGTGCGGGTCGCCCAGCTCTGCCACGACTTCGGGCTGACCTGGGGATCGCACTCCAACAACCACTTCGACGTCTCGCTCGCGATGTTCACCCACGTCGGCGCCGCGGCGCCCGGCGAGATCACCGCGCTCGACACCCACTGGATCTGGCAGGACGGGCAGGAGCTCTCCGAGAACCCGCTCCAGATCCGCGACGGCGCCATCGCGGTGCCGACCGCTCCCGGCCTCGGCGTGCGCCTCGACCGGGACAAGGTGGGCGCGGCCCACGAGCTCTACCTCGAGCACGGCCTGGGGTCGCGCGACGACGCGGTCGCGATGCGCTACCTCGTGGCGGACTGGGTGTTCGACCCCAAGCGCCCCTGCCTCGTGCGCTGATCCCTCCCCAATACTGGCAGTGCCTCTTGTCAGAACACCTCCGGGATTGGTAGGAAGACTGCCCGTGGTTCGGGGTTGGATTCTTGGGAGGGAACCATGGGAGAGGTGCTGCGCGACCGCAGTTCCGACTACGAGCGGATCGGTGGAGGGCCGGCCGTCACGGCCGTGGTGGACCGTTTCCACGAGCTGATCCTGACCGATCAGACGCTCGTCGAGTTCTTCGACAGGACGGACATGGCCCGGCTCCGGCGCCATCAGGCACAGCTGATCACGCAGGTGCTCGGCGGCCCCGCTGCGTACGACGGCCCGGACCTCCGGGCGGCGCACGCCGGCCTGGGCATCGCCCGAGGCGACCACCTCAAGGTGGTCGCCCATCTCGTCCAGGCCATGGTCGAGCTGCGGGTCGCGCCGGCCCTCCTCGAGAGGATCCGTGTCGCGCTGGCGGCCACGGAGCCCGACGTGGTGTCGGTCGGTGCCAGCTGCACGCCGGGGCGGTGACGCGACGTGACGCAGCACGACCAGATCGCACGCCAGGCGCCGGACAGCATTCGCAGCGAGGTGTTCAGCCACCGCATGCGCGGCCTGGACGAGGAGGAGGTCCGCGACTTCCTCGAGCTGCTCGCCGGCCAGATCGAGGCGGCCGACGCGGAGACGGCCCGGCTGCGGGCCGAGATCGAGGATCTCCGCAACCAGAACCGCATCCTCCGGCTGGAGCTCGACGCGGGACCCACGGAGATCACCCCGCGGGCGGCGGCGCTCTTCAACCATGCGCAGCTGGTCGCCGACCAGCTCGTGGAGGAGGCCGTCGTCCACGCACGCGACCTGATGATGGCCGCGCGGATGCAGCAGCGGGACATCCTCGAGAGCGCGCGACGGGCCGCCGGCGCGACCGCGGGCCTCGGCTCGCAGCGGCTGTGACCCAGCGGGCTCAGGCCGGCGGCTCGGCCAGCGCGCGATAGCGGTCCGCTTCGGCGCCGCGGCCCTGGGACTCGTAGAACACGACCAGGTTGCGGGCGGCCAGGTGGCTGCCGCGGCCGACCACCGACCCCGGCAGGTGCAGGTTGTCGCCGAGCTCGAGGCAGCGCTGCCAGGACGACTCGATGAGCGGCAGCAGGCCCTCGGCGGCCGCCGGGTTCGCGAGCGCGTGCTTGAGCAGCAGGTTGCCGAGGCCGAACCAGAAGTCCGCCGAGTTCTGCCAGTGGGGCAGCTCGGCGTCGGCGATGTCGATGGCCTCCTCGGTGCGCCCGTCCTCGCCGAGGCAGTAGACGTAGCGCGTCACGAGCGCGTGCTGCCAGGCCGGGGTCCGGGGGCCGGTGGGCCCGTTGAGCGCGTACGCCTCGGCGTACGACGCGCAGGCGGCGCCGAACTGCCCCGCGGCCTCGTGGTCCTTGCCGAGCTGGTAGTGCAGGTAGGCGTCGTCCGGGGTCTCGGACAGGGCCTTCTCGAGGAGCAGCCGGTTGCGGCCGGCCTTGCGCTCGAGCTGGACGCCGAGGTAGCCGTCATGCGCCAACCGGAGGTCGAGCCGGCGGCGGGGGAGGTCGTGGACGGGCTGCTCGTGGACGCGGCCGGTGTACCGCACGTCGGCCGGCAGCAGCCGCTCCTGCCAGGACTGCTCCGTCGTGCCCGCGTCGGTGGGGCTCTCCACCCGGACCATGCCGGCGAAGGTGGGCTCGGCGAGGCGCAGCCCGGCGAGGGTCTCGGCCCCCGCCACCACCCACTCGTCGGCGTCGAGGACGAGCCGCCACTCGCCGTCGCACAGGTCGAGCGCAGCGTTGCGGGCGGCGGCGAAGTCGTCGACCCAGGTGAAGTGGTGCACCCGCGCCCCGGCGGCCGCGGCCAGCTCGGGCGTGTTGTCGACCGACCCGGTGTCGACCACCACCATCTCGTCGACGAGGTCGCGCACGCTGTCGAGGCAGCGCGTGATCGACCGGGCCTCGTCGCGCACGATCATGGCCAGCGAGACGCGCCGGCCCGCGGTGTCGTCGGGCACCGCTTCACCCTACCGGCCGGCAGCGTCCGGCCTGGATCAGGCGCCGACCTCGGCCATGGCCACGTCCTGCCCGTCGGTGGTGGTCGGGTGCTCCTCGTTGATCGCCTCCACCGCCTCGGTGAGCTCGGGCTCGGCGGCGACCGGTCGCCGGTCGAGGTGGACCCCGGCGATCATGCAGCGGACCGATCCGCCGGCCAGCTCGATCGTGGGGATGTCGACGGAGACGATCTCGCAGGACTCCTCGATCGCCGCGATCTGGTCGGGCCGGAGACTGCGCCGAGCGCGCCCCGACATCGCCATGATGTAGCGACGCTTGCCCTCCGGCGTCCGACCGCAGAGCTCCACGGCGTTGCCGGCGAACTCGCGGATCTGCTGCTCGGTCAGCGGGACCACCGTGCGTCCGTTGACGGCGAGCCTCTCGCGGACCTGCTCGCGGCGCTGCTCGTCCGCGATCATCTCCAGCGCGATCATCGCGACGTCGGTGCCGACGCAGGCGATGACGTTGGTGTGGTAGACGGGCACGCCGTCGGAGTCCACCGCCTCGAAGGCCATCGGCTCGTAGTTGAAGTCGCTGCAGAAGCGCTCCAGGACGTGCGTGTCGCCCCGGTGGCTGACCGCCATGTAGGCCACCCGCGACACGTGGTCGAGCACCATGGCGCCGGTGCCCTCGAGGAAGATGCCGTCGGGCTCGAGCCCGGAGTAGTCGATGATCGTCTGGCACCGGTACGCCGACTTCAGCATCTCCAGCACGTCGGCGCGGCGCTCGTGGCGGCGGTTCGACGCGTACATCGGGTAGACGGCGACGTAGCCGCCCGCGTGGGTGGACAGCCAGTTGTTCGGGAAGACGCTGTCCGGGCGGGTGTGGTCCTCGTCCTCGAAGACGTGCACCCTCACGCCGGCGTCCCGCAGGGCCTGGGCCAGTGCGTCCATCTCCGCCAGCGCCTTCGCCGACGTCGCGTCGTCGGACTGGCCGGGCGGGATGTCGCGCTGGAACGCGTTGTCGGCAGCCGTTGCGGGGTTCGGGACGAATCGCTCCGCGCGGATCAGGATGACGGCGGAAGGGGCCTGGGCACTCACGATCTCCGAATGTAGAGGACGGCGTACCCGGAGCCGGACGGCGGGGGAGGCGATCAGCCGAGCGTCACGGTCGCGGGGCCGGGCGCAGCAGCGGCAGGAGTCGGGCGCCGAGGTCGGCGACGGACGGCGCGGAGGAGCCGAGCAGGTCGAACGCCATCAGGACCGACCCGACGACGGGCGGCTCGGTGCTGACGATGACCTCGAACCGGTCGTCGAGCGCGGCGGTGATCGCGTCGAGGAGCACCGGGTTGCGCGACTGGAGCAGCCCGCCGCCGAGCACGACGGGCACGGGGCCCGAGTCCCAGGCCAGACGGCGTACGGCGGTGGTCGCGAACGCGACGACCTCGGCGGCCTGGCGCTCGACGATCGACCGGGCGGCGGCGTCGCCGTCGGTGGCGGCGGAGAAGACGACCGGGGAGAGCTCCAGCAGGCGGTCCTGGCGGAGCGTGCCGGCCAGCACGGCCTCGCTCACCTGGAGCGGCCGGTCGAGGCCGAAGTGGCGGGGCACCAGCCGCTCCAGCACGGTGGCGGCGCCGCGGCCGTCCTCGGCCCGGCAGGCGACGGCCAGCCCCTCGGCGCCCACGTCGAAGCCGCCGCCCCAGTCGCCGCTGAGCCGGCCGAGGGAGTGGAAGCGGGCGACCCGGTCGCCGTGCGCGCCGACGCAGTTGATGCCCGCGCCGGAGACGACCGCGATGCCCTCGCCGGTCGGCGACCCCGCGCGGAGCAGGGCGAAGGTGTCGTTGACGACCGACATCTCGGGCGCCACCGCGACCGCCGCGAAGCGGTCGGCCATGTCCCGCTCCTGCTCCGGCAGGTCGAGGCCGGCCATCGCGATGGCCGCGGCGTCGAACCCGGTACGTCGTCCGCACGCGAGCTCGACGAGGTCGAGCACGTGGTCGGCGGCGGTGTCGAAGGTCAGATCGCCGGACACCCAGCCGGTCCCGGCGGCGGCGCCGACCACGACGCCGGCCCGGTCGACGACCGCGACGTGGGTCTTGGAGTTGCCGACGTCGACGCCGAGGACCTCGCCCGTCATCGCGACAGACCGGGGAGGAGCCGCTCGACCTTGTCCCACTGGCCGACCAGCGGGTGCGCCAGCAGCGCCCGGCGTACGTCGTCCTCGTCGCCCGAGATCGCGGCCTGCGCGGCGATCCGCTCGTAGGCGCTCACGTGCTGGATCGCGCCGAGCAGCACCGGCGGCACCTCGGGCTGCGGCAGCGGCTCGACGCCCTTGCGGCTCACCAGGCAGCGCGTCTCGATGACGTCGTCGTCGGCCAGCCCGGGGATCAGCCCGTCGTTGCGCACGTTGACCACGTGCGGGGTCGGCTCGTCCGCGTGGAGCGACGCCAGCAGGTCGACGGCCGCCTCGCTGTAGAAGGCGCCGCCGCGGCCCTCGAGCTGCGCGGGCTTCTCGACGAGCTCGGGGGAGCGGTAGAGCTCGAGCAGCTCGGCCTCGAGGTCGGCGACGACCGCCGCGCGCGGCCTCTCGTGGCGCTGCTCGGCGACCGCGATGTCGTGCTCGTAGTAGTAGCGCAGGTAGTACGACGGCAGCGCGCCCAGCAGCCGCACGAGGTGCTCGGGGAACGGCGAGAACTCCTGCAGCTGAGCGAAGCGCTCGTCGATCAGTCGGGGCAGCACGTCCTCGCCGTCGAGGAACACCCGACGCGTCCACGAGAAGTGGTTGAGGCCCACCGGGTCGACCTCGACGCGAGCGGGGTCGACCTCGAGGATCCGCGCGACCCGGCGCTGTACGCCGATCGCGACGTTGCACAGCCCGATCGCGCGGTGCCCGGCGTCGAGCAGCGCCCTCGTCACGATGCCGACCGGATTGGTGAAGTCGATGAACCACGCGTCCGGCTTGGCGATCCGCCGTACCGCGTCGGCGATGTCGAGCACGACGGGCACGGTGCGCAGCGCCTTCGCGAGACCGCCCGCGCCGGTGGTCTCCTGGCCCACGCAGCCGCACTCCAGTGGGAACGTCTCGTCGGCCAGCCGCGCCGCCTGCCCGCCGACGCGCAGCTGCACCAGCACGGCATCGGCGTCACGCACCGCGTCGGTGCGGTCGGTGGTGAGCCGGACGTCGGTCGTGAGGCCCTGGTGGGCCAGCATCCGCTGCGCGAAGCCGCCCACGACCTCGAGCCGCTCGGCGTCGACGTCCATGAGCACGAGCTCGTCGACGGCGAGACGCGAGCGTTGGGCGGCGAGCCCGGAGACCAGCTCGGGGGTGTACGTCGAGCCGGCGCCGATGACGGTGACCTTCACGTCGACACCCTAGAGCGGTCTCATGGCAGCCTGAGCGCGTGCACCGGAATCTGTACGACGAGCGCCACCGTCTCGTCCGCGTCCTGGCCCGGATCCGCGCCGCCGCCGAGGTCGGCGCCCATCCGCTCGACATCGCCTTCACCGAGCTCGAGGGCGAGCCGGTGCCGTTCGCCGACGCCGTCGCGCGGCCGTTCGAGCCGGGCGCGATCGGGATGCCGTGGGGTCCGCCGTGGGGCACGACCTGGTTCCACCTGACCGGCGACGTGCCCGAGGGCCTGCGCGGGCAGCGGGCCGAGCTGGTCGTCGACCTCGGCTTCCGCGGCGGCGGTCCGGGCTTCCAGGCCGAGGGCCTCGCCCACCGCGCGGACGGCTCGATCATCAAGGGCGTCGAGCCGCGCACGACGTACGTCCCGCTCGACGGCGACGGTCCCGTCGACGTGTACGTCGAGGCCGCCTCGAACCCCACCCTCCGTGGCACGAGCCCGACCCCGCTCGGCGACCCCGAGACCGCCGGGTCGGCGCCGCTCTACCGGCTCAACCGCGCCGATCTGGTCGTCGTCGACGAGGAGGTGCGCGCCCTCGGCCTCGACATCGAGGTGCTGCTCGACCTCGCGCACCGGCTGCCGGAGCACGACACCCGCCGCGAGCAGCTCCTCGTCGGGCTGGTCCGAGCGATCGACCGGCTCGACCTCGACGACGTACGCGCGCAGGCTCCCGGGGTCAGGGCCGAGATCGCGCCGCTCCTCGCGGCGCCCGCGAACGCCAGCGCCCACCGGGTCTCCCTCGTTGGCCACGCCCACATCGACTCGGCGTGGCTGTGGCCGGTGCGCGAGACGATCCGCAAGTGCGCGCGCACGTTCTCCAACGTCGTGGCGCTCGCCGAGGAGCGACCCGAGCTGCGGTTCGCGTGCTCCTCGGCGCAGCAGTACGCCTGGATGAAGGAGCACTACCCGGCCCTGTGGGAGCGGATCCGGAAGACCGTGGCGAGCGGCCAGTTCGTGCCCGCCGGCGGCATGTGGGTGGAGTCCGACACCAACCTGCCCGGCGGCGAGGCGATGGCGCGCCAGCTCGTGCACGGTGGGCGCTTCTTCCGCGACGAGCTCGGCGTCGAGTGCCGCGAGGTGTGGCTGCCCGACTCGTTCGGCTACACGGCCTCGCTGCCGCAGCTGGCCCGCCTGGCCGGCGCGCGCTGGTTCCTCTCCCAGAAGATGTCGTGGAACGAGACCAACGACTTCCCCCATCACACCTTCTGGTGGGAGGGCATCGACGGCACCCGCGTCTTCACGCACTTCCCGCCCGCCGACACCTACAACGGAGAGGTCACCGCCGACGAGTTGCTGCGCGGGCAGCGCGGCTTCCGCGAGAGCGGCGCCGCCACCCGCGCGCTGCTGCCGTTCGGGTACGGCGACGGCGGCGGCGGGCCCACCCGCGAGATGCTCGAGCGCGCCGCCCGGTTCGCCGACCTCGAGGGAGTGCCGCGGGCCGCGGTCGAGACGCCGGCCGAGTTCTTCGCCGCTGCCGAGGAGGAGTACGCCGCGGACGCGCCGGTGTGGTCCGGCGAGATGTACCTCGAGTACCACCGCGGCGTCTACACCAGCCAGGTCGCGATGAAGCAGGGCAACCGGCGCACCGAGCGCCTGCTCCGCGAGGCCGAGCTCTGGGCCACGACCGCGGCGGTGCGCGCGGGCACGGCGTACCCCTACGACGAGCTCGACCGGCTCTGGCGCGCCGCGCTGCTCAACCAGTTCCACGACATCCTGCCCGGCAGCTCGATCGCGTGGGTGCACCGCGAGGCGCGAGCGGTGTATGCCGAGCTGGAGGCGTCGCTCGAGGGCGTCATCGGCGCGGCCCTGGCCGCGCTGGGTGGCGACGGCGACGTCGCCTTCAACGCCGGGCCGTTCGAGGTCGACGGCGTGCCCGCGCTGTCGGCCGGTCCGGTCGAGGTCCCGGCCGGCGCCGTCTCGCTGGAGCGCTCCGACGACGGCCTCGTTCTCGACAACGGCGTGCTGCGGCTGAGCCTCGACGGCGCCGGCGTGCTGATGTCGGTTCTCGATCTGCGGGCCGGCCGCGAGGTGCTCGCGGGTCCGGCCAACCTGCTGCAGCTCCACCCCGACCACCCCACGCAGTGGGACGCGTGGGACATCGAGCCCCACTACCGGGCCCGGTCGACGGGCCTCGACGCGGCGGAGGATGTGCGCGCCGAGATCGCGCAGGACGGAGCCGCCGAGGTGGTCGTCGTACGCCGCGAGGGGCCGTCGACCTTCGAGCAGCGGCTGCGCCTGGCGCCCGGTGCCGGCCGGGTCGAGCTCGAGACGACCGTCGACTGGCAGCACCGCGAGACGCTGCTCAAGGCGGCCTTCCCGCTGGCCGTGCACGCCGACCGATCGACGTCGGAGATCGGCTTCGGCCACGTGCACCGGCCCACGCACACCAACACCTCCTGGGACGCGGCGCGCTTCGAGATCTGCGCGCACCGGTGGCTGCACGTCGGCGAGACCGGGTACGGCGTCGCGCTCGTCAACGCCACGACGTACGGCCACGACGTCACCCGCGCGAGCTCCGGCGACCGCCGCGGCTCGTCACCGACGACGGTGCGGCTCTCGCTGGTGCGCGCGCCGAGCTTCCCCGACCCCGGCACCGATCAAGGCACCCACACGTTCCGCTACGCGCTGGTGCCCGGCGTCGATGTCGCGGGGGCGGTGCGGGAGGGCTACCGGATCAACCTGCCGCTGCGCCAGGCCGTCGGCGCCGACGTGGCTCCACTGGTCGGCGTCGTCGCCGGCTCGGCCGTGGTGGAGGCGGTCAAGCTCGCCGAGGACCGCAGCGGCGAC
Source organism: Nocardioides sp. GCM10030259 (assembly GCF_042666375.1). Lineage (NCBI taxonomy): Bacteria > Bacillati > Actinomycetota > Actinomycetes > Propionibacteriales > Nocardioidaceae > Nocardioides > Nocardioides sp. GCM10030259. Next base: position 32,196 of record NZ_JBHTDF010000002.1, read on the forward strand.
GTCGTCGTCCGCGCCTACGAGTCGCTCGGTGGCCGCACGACCGCGCGCCTGTGGCTCGGCCTCGACCACACGGGCGTCGAGGTCGTCGACCTGCACGAGAGGTCCGACGACGAGGTGGCCGCGCTGGCGCCGATGACCGTCGACGGCGACACGGTCGTGCTCGACCTCGGGCCGTTCCAGGTGGTCACGCTGCGGATCCGGCGCTGACCCGACCAGGTGCGGTCTCCGGATCCGGGCTGCGTGAGCCGGACCCGGAGACCCCCAACCTGATGACAGCCTGCCCCCGCCGTCCCGCGACGACAAGACCTCAGGCCCGTCATCTTCGCTCGAGTCGGATCGCCAGCAGGTCTGCGAGAGCGATGGACTCGCCGTCCCTGGCGCCCTCGCCGACCTGGAGCGGCGGGGGAGCGGGCTCGGCCCGGATCGTCCGCCACCTCCCGAGCCGCATCGGCGGCACCACGAGCTCGTAGTAGCGACCGTCCGCGCCGACGCCGACCGACCGGTCGTTGCGCAGGTACCACCCGACGATCCCCGTCCGGTACCGCTGACCGCCCGTCCACGGCCGGGCCGTCAGCTCCTCGGTCGGGATGCCGGTACGCCGCGCCTCCTCGACGAACCCGTCGATCAGCACCTGTGCCTTCGCCGACTCCTGCTCCCGCCGGCGCCGCTGCGCCTCGCGGTGCTCGTGTGCTCTCTCGGCGCGGTCGGACATGGGCTCCCGTTTCCTCGACTGCTCCGACCCTAGTGGCCCCCATTTCACGACGGGAATCGTCCCGACAACGCCTGTTTCGTATGGGGTATTCGGCTCCTCACCCGGGTACCGTTTCATCAGGAGCTCTGGGGCGATGGGCACGGGTGCTGGTGCACGAAAGGCCAACGGGTGGGGTTCGCATCCCACCTTGACGGTGTGGGCCTACGACTCCCCGATGGGAGCCGCGGCGGGCCATGTCCGGATGCGCGAGCTCCAGCGCCAGGGCGGGGTGATCGTCGAGGACGCGATCACGGTGACGTGGATCCCCGGCACCCACCGGCCACGCATCGGGCACCTCCGGATGCCGTCGCCGCGCGGCAGCTCCGTGCTGAGCCCGGTGGTCGAGGCGCTGATCCGCCCGTCGTACCGCGACCCGGTGCCGATCGTGGCCGAGGTGCTCGAGGGCACCGGCGTCGACGAGCGGATCCTGGACGAGCTGCGGACGGCGGTCGCCCCGGGCGGGTCGGTGCTGCTGGTCCTGTCGATCGGCGCCGACCCCGACCAGGCCAGGACCGCGATCGCGCGCGGCCTGGCCCGCGGGGACGTGACGATGACGTACGCCGTGCTCGCCGGGGACGCGGTGGCGAGGCTGAGGACCCTGGTCGACGCGGTCAGCCCGGTGCGTTGACCGGGCTGGCGGTCAGGTGCGCGCCGAGCCCCGCGGCCGCGAGCGCGAGCCCGGCGGGCGTCCCGGGCCGGCAGACGATCTGGAGGGTGTGGCCGTGTGCGGCGACCAGGTGGCGGACCCGGTCGATCAGCCGGATCGCCGAGCCGCTGAGGACGTCGACGTGCAGGATGTCGATGACGTGGATGCTCGGCGAGCGGCAGATGCAGTCGAGGACGGCGGTGCCGACATGGGCGCAGCCGCGGGGATCGAGATGGCCGCCGAGATGGACGGTGCCGTGCGCCTCGTCGAAGTCCATCCAGAGGTCGGGGGCTGCGGAGAGGGTCATCGGGATGCTCGCTCGGGAGGCGACAGGGCCAGACGCGTCATACCCGCAGCCACCCCGATCACTCCTCCCGCAGAGGTAAAGCCGGCCTGCGGTGGCGCGGTTCCCCAAATTGCATGAGCCCGCGCATGGTCGTCGGGGCCCGCGGACACCGGCACAATGAGGGAGTCGAGACATCGGGAGGTCTCATGAGTGGGAAGCTGTGGTTGCTCGCCGGAGCCGCGGTCGGCTACGTGCTCGGGGCACGTGCCGGCCGGGAACGCTACGACCAGATCGCCGCGAAGGCGCAGTCCGCGTGGCGCGACCCGCGGGTGCAGGAGAAGGTCGGTCAGGCGCAGGATGTCGCGAAGGAGAAGGCCGGCCAGGCGGCCCACGAGGTCGCGGAGCGCGCCGGCCATGCCCAGCAGGCGCTCAAGGACAAGGTGGCGTCGCCGGACGGCGCCGACGCGACCCCGACCCCGGGTTCGCCGACCGAGCGCTACTGATCGACCGGAGTGCCGGCCCGGAGCAGCTCGACGCCCGGGCCGTGCAGGCGCGCGAGCGCGGCCTCGTCGCGACCCGACGCGAGCAGGATCAGCGCGGCGAGCGGGCCCGTGACCACGGGGCCCTCGCCCAGGGCGATGTCTGCGTCGGTCGCGGCGAGGGTGCAGGCGCCGAGCCGCTTGCGGGCAGCGAAGGGCCACCCCATGTCCCACACGCGCCTGAGCACGGCCACGCCGGTGTCGGTCGGGACCGGCCGCTCGACGCCGAGCGGGACCGCGATGTCCTGGCCGTGGATGACCACGTCGAGCAGCACGTTGCGCGCCATCGCCACGACCGGGAGCGTCCGCGACGACGCCCGGTCGCGCAGGCCGGACACCAGCTCGTCGGTCGGCCGGTCGGCCCACGCGATCGCGACGTCGCGCCCGAAGTCGAACAGGTGACCGCGGGCGCGGGCGATCCCGGCCAGGGTCGCACCGAGCGTCGGCTGCCCGTGCAGCGTCATCTCGAGGTGTGCGGCCACGTCGCGGACCCGCCACTCGGTGCACAGCGACGGCGCCTCCCACTGCTCGGCGCTCAGGCCGGCGAGCAGGTCGGCGAGGCTGCGCCGCTCGGACTCGATGCGGGTCCAGTGGGTCTCGGTGTCCATGCCTGCCTCCGCCCCGGGCCGGTACGCCGATCCGGCGAGCCCGCCGTGCATTTAGTCAGTGAGACTGACTAAAGTGTGCTCCTGACAGCTCCGACTGGCAAGGGGGACCTGGTGGCCGACGATCCCGGGATCAGCCTCGGCGTCCTGCTCTTCCTGCCGTACCGGCACCTCGAGCAGCGCATCCTCGACGCGGTCGTGGCCGCGGGCTACCCGATCACCCTCTCCCAGGCCCGGGTCTTCCAGCGGATCGACGCGGCGGGATCGCGGCTGACGACGCTGGCCGAGGCCGCGCAGGTGACCAAGCAGACCGCGGGCTTCCTCGTCGACCAGCTCGAGGCGCACGGCTACGTCACCCGCGTCGTCGACCCGACCGATGCGCGGGCGCGGCTGGTCAGGATCGCGCCCCGGGGCCGCGCCGCCATCGAGGTGGCCGGCCGGGTCCAGGCGCAGATCGAGGACGAGTGGCGCCGCCACCTCGGCGCGGACGCCGCCGACGAGCTCCGGCACACACTCCTGCGGCTGCGCGAGATCACCGACCCCTGGGCCGACACTTCTGAGGTCTAGCCGGGGTTTAGTACAGTGGCGCGGTCAACTTAAGGAGCTGTCCGTGAACGCCGGGACCCGGGTCGATGCTGCCGTGCTGTGGGCACGCGCCGCGCTGCTCGGGTTCGTCGCGTTCTTCGTCGGCGTCGTCGGCCACGTCACCGCCGACGGCCGGCTCCCGGGCCCGGCGTACCTCGTCGCCCTCCTGCTGATGGCGGTGGCGCTGAGTGCGCCCCTGCTCCAGCGGCAGGCGACGCCGCTGCGACTGGTCGCGCTGCTGGTCGGCGGGCAGGCGGTCATCCACCTGGTGCTGACGGTCACCGCAGGCCACACCGGCGACGTCCGCGCCGCCTCTCCCGCTGTCCGCTCGGGCGCCCTCGACGCCCTGCCCGTGGTCGGCGGCCACCGCGTCGGCTCGCTCCAGGACGCGTACGACGGCGCCGCCCACCAGTCCGGCGGCGTCGCGCCGAGCCTGCCGATCGGACACCTGGTCGACGACCTCGCCGCCCACGCGCCGATGATGGCCGCCCACCTCGCGGCGGCCGCGCTGGTCGCGCTCTGGCTCGCGTACGGCGAGCACTGCCTCTTCACGCTCATCGCCCTGATGGGCCGCCGCATCCTCGCGGTCGCCCTGGGCCTCGTGCCGGTCGTCGCCGGCGGGCCGCGCCTCACGCGCGTCGTCGCCGCGCACGCCCCGCGCGGCCCTCGCTCGGCCTGGCTGGTCCGCCCCGACTCGCGTCGCGGGCCACCCGTCCTCGCTGCCTGAAGCCACCCACCCTGCGCCGGACCCGACGAGGTCCCGGCGCGCTCGCGCGTCGCCACATCGTGGCGCGCGCGGCCTTCATGCCCCGAGGAGACAACGATGACCGACGTCGTCGCGCCGCGGCGCGATCCCGCCGACCCACCGGGACGGCCCCCCAGCCAGGCCAGGTCCACCGGCGCCGGATGGTTCCGCGCCGTCTGGCGCTGGCACTTCTTCGCCAGCTTCCTGGTCGCTCCCGTGCTGCTGTTGCTCGCGGTGACCGGCCTCATCTACCTCTTCCGCTTCGAGCTCGAGCCGCTCCTGCACCCCGACCTGATGCAGGTCGACCGCCCGGCCGGAGCCGTGGCCCAGCCGTACGTGCAGCAGCTCGCGGTCGTAGAGTCGGCGTACCCGGACTCCACGGCGGTGTCGCTCGCCGAGCCGCGCCAGGCCGGCGACCCGACGATCATCTCGATCGAGACCGCGGCCGGGGAGTCCCGCGACGTCTACGTCAGCCCCTACGGGCCCGAGGTGCTCGGCTCGCTGAACCCCGACACCACGCTCTCGGGCACCGCGATCCGGCTGCACGCCGACCTGATGACCGGCAGCAAGTGGGGCGGCTACCTGATCGAGCTCGCCGCCTGTTGGGCGCTGGTCATGGCGGTCACCGGCTACTACCTCTTCGTCCGCGGCTGGCGGGCCCGCCGGCGGGCCCGGACGACCGGCCGACCGGGTGCCCGGCTGCGCTGGCGCCACGGCCTGGTCGGCGCGGTCGCCGGCGTCGGCCTGCTGATGCTGCTGGTCAGCGGCCTGCCGTGGACCGACTTCTGGGGAGCGAAGGTCCAGGAGCTCGCGACCCGGCAGGGCACGTCGATGTGGAGCACCGACCACGGCGCGATCAGCAACCCGACGTCCACGCTCGACGAGTCGCTGCCGCACAGCCACCTGCAGGACGTGCCGTGGGCCCAGCAGGAGTCCGAGGTGCCGTCGTCCGACCCGCGCGGCCGGGGGCGCAACGTCGCGAACGTCGACACCGCGATCGAGGTCGCGGACGGCGCCGGGCTGCGGCACCCGATGACGGTCGCGCTGCCCCCTGCGGACGACGAGACCGGGGTGTATTCCGTGATCGGCTACGCCTTCGACGCGCCCTCCGACGAGCGCACCGTGCACGTGGACCGGTACGGCGGCGACGTCGTCTCGACGTACGGCTTCGACGACTACCCGCTGCTCGCGCAGGTCGTCTCCCACGGCATCGGGCTCCACGAGGGTCGCAGCCTCGGGCTGTGGTCGTTCTGGGGCTCGGCGCTGATGTGCGCGGCGATCGTCTTCATGTGCGTGAGCGGACCGCTGATGTGGTGGCGCCGGCGGCCGCGCGGCAGCGGCTCACTGGGCGCGCCGCGCGGCAGGCTGCCGGTCCGGGCCACCCCGGTGCTCGCGGCGCTGCTGGTCGTGCTCGCCGTGGTGCTGCCCCTCTTCGGGCTGTCCCTCCTGCTGGTCCTGGTGCTCGACCAGCTGGTGCTGCGTCGGGTGCCCGCGCTCGCCCGCTGGTTCGGCACCACGTAGGCGGCTTCTCAGGTCCCCGGGTGGTCTGCCGATCGTTGCCCTCGTCCGGTCCACCCGGGGATGCCCGTTGCGAATGCGGCATATGGGGGTACCCGATGCTTAGCCTGTGCCGTACCCAATATGAGGGAGATTCCTCGTGCACCGTGCCGCCACCCGAGTCCTGACCGCTGCGGTCCTGGCGCTGTCAGCCCTCGGCGCGACCTCCGCGTCGACCGCCTCGGCCGCGCCGACGCCTGCGCACGCGCGCAAGTACGACCCGCTGCAGGTGCGCGTCGGTACCTTCAACGTGATCTCCCGCGCCAAGGTCGAGACGTTCCAGGACATCATCACGGAGCTCAAGGGCCCGGCGCCCGGGCCCGGGCCGTACGCCGACGTGCTCGGTCTCCAGGAAATCGGCATGAACGAGAAGAACAAGTGGCTCATCGGCGACCGCAACTGGGGCTACTACCGGCCGCCGCAGCTCCAGCAGAACCCCGTCATCTGGGACCGCCGGCAGCTCGACTTCGTCTCGGGCCGCGGCGTCCTGCTCTCCGACGGCCACACGATCGAGGGGCGCAACGGTGGCGGCCCCGAGGCCAAGACCCCGAACTATGCGACCGTCGTACGGCTCTTCCACCGCGCGACCGGCCAGCAGCTCAGCTTCATCAACGTCCACCTGCTGACCGGCACGGTCAAGGGTGGCAAGTTCGTCCCGGGCCGCCCCGAGGCGAAGAAGATGTACCTCCGGCAGCTGCGCAAGACCATCAGCACCGCCCGCTACGAGCAGGGGAGGAGCGCCCAGGTCTACGTCCTCGGGGACTTCAACTCCGGCTACGAGGAGGACATCCGGGAGGGCCAGAAGCAGCTGCCGGTCAAGCAGTTCAGGAAGAAGCTCGGCTTCACGTCGATGTGGGCGGGCAGCCCGCTGCTGAAGAAGAAGTACGGCACGCACAGCAACGCCCTGATCGACCAGATCTGGAACGCGAGCTCGCCGGTCGCGACCCAGATCCTCACCCAGATCGGCGGCTCCGACCACCGGCCCGCCGTCGGCACCTACCAGCTGCCGGCGCCCGTGCCGGGGTACGTCGCGCCGTACGGATCGATCGGGTTCGCCGGCGCGCCGCCCCTGCGCGACGAGTACACCAAGGTGGCGGGCAAGTTCGTCGAGGTCCCGCTCCAGGGCGACTTCGCGCACGGCTTCGCGTCGGTGGGCGTCGTCGGCGGCACCGCGACTCCCGGCGAGGACTTCTACATCGACCCGTCGTCGTTCCTGCCGGGCTCGCGCACGATCTACGTGAAGATCAACAAGGACGGGATCCGCGAGGGCGACGAGACCTACGTCCTCGGGGTCGTCGACCCGGTCAACATGCAGGTGATCCCCGGCTCGGAGACGGTCACCGGCGTGATCAAGGAGAACAAGTCCTGACCCGTGCCCGGGTGCTACCGGGCGAGTCGGCGGGCGCTGCGCTCCTCCTGGCGCGCCGCGCGCCGACGGCGTAGCCGGCGGACCAGCCGGGGCGCGTGCGCCTCGGCGGCGGGCAGGTCGATGAGCCGGTTGAGCAGCTGGTGGTAGCCGGTCGGCGTCAGGTCGAAGCGGTCGCGGACGGCCTCGTCCTTCGTGCCGACGTGGGCGACCCAGTCGGCCTCGAACTCGAGGATCTCCCGGTCGAGGTCGCTCAGCCCGTCGCCGTCGTGGTGCGCGGGTGCGGAGGTCTGGCCGGACATGGATCCAAGCCTGACATCCCGCCGGTGACGGTCCGGAACCGGGCCCGCGGTCGAGGTCAGCTGCCCGGACCTGCGAACGCGGACGACACCAGGAAGCGGTCGACGTCGATCCGCAGCGCCACCCGGGTCGGGTTCGGCCGGGGCGTGCGGTAGCGGGCGGCGTACCGCTCCTCGGCCCGCCGCACCGACGCCGGGTCGGCGAGGACCCGGGCGGAGCCCTCGAGCGTCGACCACCGGCGCCCGTCGACCTGGCAGGCCGCGACGCGGGCGTCCTCCGCCACCTGCGCGGCCTTGCGCGACCCGCCGTCGGTGATCACCCACGCGCAGCGCTCCTCGAGGTCGAGCGCGACCCCGACCGGCACGACGTGGGGCCGGCCGTCGGCGCGCACCGTGGTCAGGGTGCACAGGTGCCGCTCGGTCCAGAAGTCCAGGAGGGGTGCCGGGAAGTCCTCCCAGCCGGGTCGCCACGACGTCACCCGGACATGTTGTCAGGGTCAGATCCAGCGGGTGAACCAGATCCGGTCGAGCCACTCGCCGTGCGTGAGCAGCTGGTCGGTCCAGATCGGCCAGAACCACGCGAAGTTCATGAGCACCAGCACGAGATAGGCGCCGACGACGACGACGCCGGCGGTACGCCGTCCGCTGGGGGCGGCCGAGCTCCCGAGCAGGCGGCCGATGCCGAGCGTCAGCGCGAGGACGAGGAACGGCAGCGTGACGACCGCGTAGAACGAGAAGATCGGTCGGTCGTCGTACAGCAGCCACGGCAGCCAGGTGGACGCGACGCCGACCACGGCGACGCCGTACCGCCAGTCGCGGGCGCCGATCCACATCACCAGCGCGAAGACGAGCGCCAGGCAGCCACCCCACCAGATCGCCGGTGACCCGAGCAGCAGCACCTGGCGCAGGCAGTCGCTGCCGGCCGGCGCCTCGCAGCCCTGGGTGCCGGGCTGGATGTCGGTGTCGGCCGAGACGCCGACCGGACGGTTGAGCAGCAGCCAGCCCAAGGGCTTCGACGCGTAGGTGTGGGTGCTGTCGTTGAGGAAGTGGGTGTGGAAGGTGTAGATGTCCTGGTGGTAGTACCAGAGCGACCGCAGCGACTGGGTGACCTCGCCGAGTCCGCTGGCGTCCGGCTCGGTGCGGGTCGGCCAGTCCTGGCCGCCGTCGTAGTGGGTGTACTGCGTTGCGGAGAGGTGCTCCTCGTAGGTCTCGGCGTGGACCATCCAGCCGGTCCAGCTCGCGACGTAGACGACGAAGGCGACCAGCACGAGCTGGACGAACGCCGGGATCCCGTCGACCACCGCGGACCGCAGGACGGGCGCGCGCACCCCGAACGAACGGCGGGCGCCGGCCGACCACAGCCACACCAGCAGGCCGAAGGCGGCGAGCGGGTAGAGCGCGGTCCACTTCGTGCCGATGGCGAGGCCCCAGGTGACCCCGCCGAGCAGCAGCCAGGGCCGCACCAGGAGGCCCCGGACCGGCCCCCAGCTGCCGACACTGCCGCCGTGCTCCGGCACGAGGCGGGCCATCCGCGCCCGGTGCCAGTCGCGATCGGCGACGAGGCAGTGGACGCCGCAGACGACGAAGAACGCCACGAAGACGTCGAGCAGCGCCAGCCGGGACAGCACGAAGTGCAGGCCGTCGAAGCACAGCAGCAGGCCCGCGATGCAGCCGAGCAGCGTCGACCCGGTCATCCGCCGGACGAGGCGGCACAGGACGAGCACGGTCAGCGCACCGATGACGGCCGCGGAGATCCGCCAGCCGAACGGGTCCATGCCGAAGGCCTGCTCGCCCAGCCCGATCAGCCACTTGCCGACCTCGGGGTGGACGACCATCTCGGGCGTCGCCTTCACCTGGTCGGCCGTCTGGCCGTCGAGGATGCGCTCGTTGGCCTTCTCGACCCAGTCGCGGGCGTACCCGAAGTGCAGCAGCGACCAGCCGTCCTTGGCGTAGTAGGTCTCGTCGAACGAGAACGAGTGCGGCTTGCCGAGGTTCCACACCCGCAGGAACAGCGCGAGCACCGCGACCCCGATGCTGGCGGCCCAGCCGATCACCGGGTCCTCGCTGCGGATCCGCGACCGCGCGCGCTGCCACGCCGACGGCACGGGGCGGCCCGCGGCGTCGGAGGAGAGCCCGGTCCGCGCCTGGGGAGGCTCGGGGGGCGCGGCGCTGGTCACGATGGAAGACTCTAAGTCGTGTGCCCTACCGACGACCCGCCGTCCGGCGTACTCGTGCTGGCAGCGACGCCGATCGGCCAGGTCGGGGACGCGCCGCCCCGGCTGGCCCACGAGCTCGCGACAGCCGACGTGGTCGCCGCGGAGGACACCCGCCGCCTGAAGCGGCTGACGACCGACCTGGGCGTGACGGTCACCGGGCGGGTCGTGTCGTACTTCGAGGGCAACGAGTCGGCCCGCACCCCGGTGCTGCTGGAGGCCCTGCTCGCGGGCGAGCGGGTGCTGCTGGTCACCGACGCCGGGATGCCCAGCGTCTCCGACCCCGGCTACCGCCTCGTGGCGGCCGCGGTGGAGCACGAGCTGCTGGTGACCGCCGTGCCCGGACCCTCGGCCGTGCTCACCGCCCTGGCCGTCAGCGGGCTGCCCGTCGACCGGTTCTGCTTCGAGGGCTTCCTGCCGCGCAAGGCCGGCGAGCGTGGGCGGCGCCTCGCCGACCTCGCCGGCGAGCAGCGCACGATGGTCTTCTTCGAGGCGCCGCACCGCACGGAGGCCGCGCTCGCCGCGATGGCCGAGGCGTTCGGCGGCGACCGGGCCGCGGCGGTCTGCCGCGAGCTGACCAAGACCCATGAGGAGGTACGCCGCGGGCCGCTCGACGAGCTGGTCGCCTGGGCCGCTGAGGGTGTCCGCGGCGAGGTCACCATCGTCGTCTCCGGCGCGGAGCCGGTGGCCGAGATCGGCTCCGACCCCGCCAGCCTGCTGGCCGCGGTCGCGGACCTCGAGGCCGAGGGAGTCCGCCGCAAGGAGGCCATCGTCGAGGTGGCCCGACGCGCCGGCGTACCCAAGCGGGAGGTCTACAACCTCGTCCACGGGGGACAAGGAACCCCATGAAAACACCCCACGAAATCGCGGGCTTCCCCCGCTTCGCTCCTCCAGCCCACGATCCCGCGGGGACCCCAAATGCATGAGCGCATCCACGTCCTCCACCACGACGGTCTCAGCTTCGATGTCCTCGACGAGGGCCCGATCGACGGCAAGCCGATCGTGCTGCTGCACGGCTTCCCCGAGCGGAGCTCGACCTGGCGCCTGGTGGCGCCGCTGCTGCACGAGGCGGGGCTGCGGACGTACGCGCTCGACCAGCGCGGCTACTCGCCCGGCGCGCGCCCGCGGCGGCGTCGCGACTACCGGATGTTCCACCTCGTCTCCGACGTCGTCGCGCTGATCGAGCGGATCGGCGGGCCGGTGCACCTCGCCGGCCACGACTGGGGGTCGGCGGTCGGCTGGGCCGTCGCCATGCGCCGACCCGACCTGCTGCTCAGCTGGACCGCCATCTCGGTGCCGCACCCGGCGGCGTTCGCGCGCGCCATGAAGACGAGGAGCCAGCGGCGGCGGTCGCGCTACATGCTGCTCTTCAACGTGCCACTGCTACCCGAGCTGACCGCCCGGCGGGCGGGCGGTCGCTTCGACACGAGCATGCTCAAGGCGGGGATGACCGAGGACGAGGTCGGGCGGTTCCGCCGCGAGATCGTGGAGTACGGCGCGCTGCCGCACGCGCTGGGCTGGTACCGCGCGCTGCCCCTCATCAAGCCCGGCTCGACCGACTATCCCGTGCGGGTGCCGACGACGCTGGTGTGGAGCGACCGCGACATCGCGATCACCCGCGGCAGCGTCGACGCCACCGCGGCGTGGGTGGACGCGCCGTTCCAGCGCGTCGACCTGCCGGGCGTCAGCCACTGGATCCCCACGCAGGCCCCGGACGACTGCGCGGCCGCGATCATCGAGCGCGTCGTCGCCTCCGAGGTCGGTGCATGAGCCTGCTCCCGCTGCCCGACCCGCTGCCGCACCCGGTCGTCGACAACCACTGCCACCTCGACGTCCCTCGCGGCGACGAGCCCGCCCTGCCGCTCGCCGAGGCGCTGACGGCGGCCACGGCCGTGGGTGTCCCGCGGATCGTGCAGATCGGCTGCGACCTTCCGGGCGCGCGCTGGGCGGTCGAGGCGGCCGCGGCGTACGACGCGCTGGTCGCGGGCGTCGCGCTGCACCCCAACGAGGCGCCGCTGCTGCCGTCCCTCGACGAGGCGATGGCCGAGATCGAGGCACTCGCCGAAGCCCACGACAAGGTACGGGCGGTGGGGGAGACCGGGCTCGACCACTTCCGCACCGGCGAGGAGGGGCGTTCCGTCCAGGAGGAGTCGTTCCGCCGCCACATCGACCTCGCGAAGCGGCTCGACAAGACGCTGGTGATCCACGACCGCGACGCCCACGCCGACGTGCTGCGGGTGATCGACAGCGAGGGCGCTCCGGACCGATGGGTGATGCACTGCTTCTCCGGCGACGCGGAGTTCGCGCGGGAGTGCCTCGACCGCGGCGCCCAACTCTCCTTCGCCGGCACCGTCACGTTCCGCAACGCCCAGCCGCTGCGGGACGCGCTCGCCGTCGCTCCGCGCGACCGGCTGCTGGTCGAGACGGACGCGCCGTACCTGACGCCGATGCCGCACCGCGGCCGCACCAACGGCTCCTACCTGGTGCCGCTGACCGTGCGCGCCATGGCCGAGGTGCGCGGCGACGACCTCGGCGAGCTGTGCGTCGCGATCGAGGCGAACACGTTCGAGGCCTTCGGCGGCGCCTGGTAGTCGCCCCATCTGTCCCGTGCGTCACTCGGGCCACAGAACGGCCCCTGAGATCCGCCTCACGATTTCCGCAAGGTGGACAGGTTCAGTTTGCAATCACCGGGGAACGCTGGTGGTCTGTAGCACTGATGGCCGGGATCGGGACCCCCGATCTGACCAGTGCAGGTGGCCGACAGGCCGCCGCAGCACCACCCCGAGACAGCACCTCACCATCGTGGAGAGCAGTGTCGGGAGCACTGGAACCCGAGACCCGGAGAGCACGACGTTCGGAGAAACGTGCCCGACAACGAGCACACCAGCCGGTTCCGCCGCCTCGCCACCAGCCGACCCGTCATGATCGCGACCGCAGCGGTCGCGGTCCTCGCGGTTGCCGGCAGCACCTGGGGCTACAGCGCACTCAGCAAGTCCGTGACCCTCACCCTCGACGGCAAGTCCGAGGAGGTGAGCGCCTTCGGCGGCACCGTCGGCGACGTGCTCGCCGCCCAGGGCGTCGAGGTGAGCGACCGCGACGAGGTCGCGCCGGCGCTCGACGAGGAGATCACCGACGGCACGCGCATCTCCGTGCACTTCGCCCGTCAGCTCGAGCTGAGCGTCGACGGCGAGACCTCGACCCACTGGGTCACCGCGACGACGGTCGCCGGGGCGCTCGACGAGGTCGGCAAGCGGTACGCCGAGGCCGACCTCTCGGCCAGCCGCGGAGGCTCCGTCGACCGCGAGGGCATGACTCTCGAGGTCGTCACTCCCAAGAACCTCACGGTCGAGGTCGGCGACCGCAAGCCGGTGAAGCGCACGCTCACGGCACTGACCGTCGAGGAGGCGCTCGACGAGCTCGGTGTCGAGGTCGGCAAGCACGACCGCACCAGCCCCGGCGTCAACCACGTCCTCGAGGACGGCGACAAGCTGGTCTTCACCGACGTCCGCATCGTCGAGCGACGCGTCGACGGCGAGTCGATCCCGTTCGGCACCGTCGAGCGCGAGGACGACTCGAAGTACGAGGGCGAGGAGTCCGTCGTCCGCGAGGGCCGCTCCGGCCTGCGCGACGTCACCTACCGCATCGTCTTCAAGAACGGCGAGATCGCCGAGCGCACGGTCCTCGAGCAGGACGTGAAGCGGAAGGCCGTCGACGAGATCGTGGCCGTCGGCACCAAGGCGCCGGCCGCCAACTTCGCCGGCGGCAACACCGTCTGGGACAGCCTCGCGCAGTGCGAGTCGGGCGGCAACTGGGCCATCAACACCGGCAACGGCTACTACGGCGGCCTCCAGTTCAGCCTCGGCACGTGGCAGGCGAACGGCGGCAGCGGCCTGCCGAGCAACGCCAGCCGCGAGACCCAGATCGCGATCGCGACCAAGGTCCGCGACGCCTCCGGCGGGTACGGCGCCTGGCCGGCCTGCTCCGCGAAGCTCGGCCTGCCGCGCTGACCCGGGCCCCCGGCCGACTCAGCGCAGCCGGATCTGGATGGTCCTGCTGGCCGGGGCGAAGCCGCGCTTGCCCGGGTAGACGACACGGAGCCGCTCGACGCCCTCGTGCTTCTTGCGGGGCAGACGCAGCGACACCTTGCCGTCGACGAGGCGCTCCTTGCCGAGGGACTTGCCGGCGTACCCGATCCGGACCTTGCCCGGCACGGTCGGGCCCGGTGAGACGGCGCGGATGATGACCGCCACCCGCCGCCCGGCCCGCGCCTTGCCGACCTTGATCCGCAGCTGCACGGGCGCCGGGGCGACCACCGGCGACTGGGCGGTCGCCGTGCCGGGTGCGTAGCCGGTGCTCTTGAGGGTCTCGGTCACCGTCACCCGCGAGCCGACGTCGGCGCGCGCCACGTCGTACGAGCGCCCTCGCTCGACCTCGGTGCCGTCGACCGTCCAGACGTACGACGAGCGGCCCGGCGTCGACCAGGTGCCCCCGGTGACGCGGAGCGTGGCGCCGACCCTGGCCTTCCCGGAGATCGAGGGCCGGGCGAAGGCGGTGGGTGCGGGTCCGAGGGCGACCGGCCCGCTGTCGAGGGTGAGGACGGTCGGTGTGTACCCGTTCGTCGAGAAGCGCTGTGTCAGCCGGACGACCCTGCCGAGGTCGGCCGCGCGGATCGTGTAGGAGCGGCCGGTCTCGACCCGGACCCCGTCGACGGTCCAGGTCAGGGTCGTGACGCCCTTGACGGGGAACGTCGCCTTGCTCGCGACCAGCGACGAGCCGACCTCGGCGGGGCCGGCGACCGTGAGGGCGCGGGTCGGCGCGAACGGCTCCCCTTCGACGACCGGGGCGGTGGTGGCCTCGGCGGTGCCGGTCTCGTTGGTGCCGTTGGCGGCGAACGTCTCGCGGAGGGTGATCACCTGGCCGAGACGATTCCGCGGGACCGTGTACGTCGCGCCCTTGCGGACCGAGACGTCACCCACCCACCACTCGAAGGTCGACGTTCCCGGCACGGGCCAGGTCGCCGGCTGGGCGGTGAGGGTCATCCCGACCTTGGCGGTGCCGGCGATCGTCGGGGGCGCCGTCTCGTCCACCGCCTCGGCCGCGGGCGCCACGGCCAGCGGGAGGGCCGCGACCGCGACCACGCAGGTCGCCACGAGGACACGTCTCATCAGGTCTCGCACGGACCCATGAGAACACAGGAGAAGGGCCCCGGTGCGGCACAACCGGGGCCCTTCTGCGACGCGATCCGTCAGGCGGCTACTTCCGCTTGACCTTGATCTCGACGGTGTCGTCGGCGTCGGCGAACCCGGTCCCGCTCTCGAGGGAGACCTTGAGCTTGTAGGTCCCCTTCGGCTTCGCGGGCAGGTGCACGGTCACCTTGCCGTCGTCCAGCTTCTCGCCGCCGAGCTTCTCGCCGGCGTACACCAGCTTCACGGTGCCGGGCACGGTCAGCCCCGGCGAGGTCGCCTTGATGACGACCTTCACCTTCTTGCCCTTCGTCGCCTTGCCCGGGTCGACGCTCAGGCTCACCTTCGCCGGCAGCACCTTCGCCGTCACCGCGCTCGCGGTTCCGGGCGCGTAGCCCGGGCTCACGAACGTCTCGGTCACCGTGACCGTCTTGCCGGCGTTGGCCGGCTTGACCTCGTACGCCGTACCGGTGCCGACCTGCTTGCCGCCGACCGTCCACGTGAACGTGGAGGTGCCGGCCCGCGGCCAGGTGCCGGCGGTGACCTTCAGCGTCGAGCCGACGCGGGCCTTGCCGCTGATCGTCGGCGGGGCGCTCGCGACAGGCTCTGCGCCGGCCGCGACCGGGGCCGTGGAGGCCGAGGCCCTCGCGGTCTCGTAGCCGGGGCTGGTCCGGGTCTCCGTGACCGTCACGACCTTGCCCGCGTCGCCGGCGTTGACCGCGTACGACGCCCCGGTCCCGACCGCCACGCCGCCGATGGTCCACGCGAACGTCGACGACCCGGCCACCGGCCAGGTCGCCCCGGCCGCCGTCAGCGTGGAGCCGACGGACGCCGCCCCCTGGATCGCCAGCGCCACGGTCGGCGACGGCGCAGCGCCGGTGACGACCGTCGGACCGTCCGTGACCTCGGTCGCGTTGCCGACGTACCCGCTCTTGGTGGCGGTGACCGCGGCGGTGATCTCGTGACCGACATCGGCCGGCTGAGCGGTGTAGGTCGTGCCATGACCGGCGTTGCCGATCTCGACGCCGTCACGGAACCAGGTGACGTCGTTGGTGACGCCCTTCTGGAACCAGCCCGGCTCGAGCGTCAGCTGCTTGCCCACGGCGGCCGGGCCGTTGATGAACGGCTCGTTCACCTGGGCGATGAAGTTCTTGCCGACCTTGATGACCATCGTGTCGCTGGCCTTGTCGGACGACACCACCTGGAGTGTCGTGCCGGCGCCCGCGACCTTGGTCGAGAACCAGCCGACGGCGTCGTCGTCGGGGTCCTCGCTCCAGTAGCCGTTGACGTCGTTGTCCTCGAACACCGGCACGCTCGGGCGGGCCGGGATGTTCACGGACTGGGTGCCACCCGGCACCTCGCGCGTCAGCGAGAGGAGGTGGGTGCTGTCGACGTCGAACGTCGCGTCGAACGCCTGGAGCCGGCCGTTGGCCGTTGCCGGATCTCCGGCACCGGTCCACGTGATCGACTCGGGGTTGGCGTCGACGGGCAGGTTGGCGCCGAAGCCCGGGTGGTCACTCGTGTTGTTGTCGGTGTACGCGCTGTTGGAGTAGTAGAGCAGCAGGCCGTCCTCGTACGAGTAGTGGTCGACCTTCTTGTGGCCGGGGATCGACACCTCGTAGTCGTGGCTGTACGGGCCTTGGCCGAGCGCCACGTCGTAGCCGTCGAACGTGCGGTTCTCGGCCATGTAGTACTGCGTGAACTCGTACGAGTACTGACCGTCCGCCACCGCATGGAAGCCGGAGAGGGTCCAGTCGCTGGTGTCCTCGAACGTCGTCGAGTAGTCGCCCACCGACAGGCTGTCGACGACGAAGCCGTCGATGGTGCCCTCGCCGTGCGTGTTCGCGTCGGCGATGAACTCCCACCGCAGCTGCACGGTCTGGCCGGCGTAGGTGGAGAGGTCGGCGGTGATGTCCACCGGTCCGGCGCTGTCACCACTGATGCCCTCGCCGAGGTTGCTGCCGTTCGGGTTGTCGGTCGAGGAGACGCTGGTGTGGACGTTGTCCCACGTCGCGCCGCCGTCGTTCGAGACCTCGAGGTAGGCGTAGTCGAAGTCCTCCTCGGTGTCGTAGTTGACGTTGGCCTGCAGCGTCACGGTGCCCGCCGAGAGCTCGATGCTCGGCCCGGTCGCCTGCACCGCGTTCCCATCCAGGTAGCCCGAGTAGAGGTAGTCACCATCGACGGGTCCGTCTGCGGACCCGTGTCCGTCAGGAAGCGTCACGAGCACGGCCTGCTTGCCGGCCGTGGTGGCGTGGTAGCTCGGGCCGAGCGTGACCTCCTCGGCCGCGGCGGTGCCGTCGACGACCGCGAGGTCGTCGTAGCCGTCCGGGGTCTGCGGGCCGTACCACCCGAGGAAGAGCTTCTCCGTCGGACCCATGTGGCCGGCGGAGTTGCCGGTGGCGCCGTCGCCGTGGCCGAGCCAGGAGCCCGAGTCCATCAGCGTCCAGTAGCCGTTGCTGTTGTCGCCGTCGCCGGTGTCGTAGTAGTCCGGCAGGTCGAGGTCGTGGCCGAACTCGTGGGCGAAGACGCCGAGGCCGCCGTTCTCGGGCTCGGTCGTGTAGTCGTAGATCCAGTAGCCCGAGTCACCGATCTCGACGCCGCCGACGGGATAGCAGGCATCACAGGAGCCCTCAGCGGGCCCGGCGGTGCCGAAGCCGCCGATGTTGGCCGACCACCGGTGCGACCAGATCGACCAGATCGGCGCGCCCGCCTCCTCGCCCTCACCTGCGTGGACGGCCTGGAAGTGGTCGATGTAGCCGTCGGACTCGTTGAAGTCGCCGTCGCCGTCGATGTCGTAGCGGTCCCAGACGTCGTACTCGGCGAGGTAGTCCTTGATCTGCGCGTCCGTCATGCCGGCGCCGATCCGGGCGTCGTACCACGCGTTCGCGCTGTCGCCGATGAACGCGGTCATCTCCGGCTGGTTCTCGAAGCCGTCCTCGTCGGAGTAGAAGGCCTCGGCGTGGGGCACCTGCACCCAGTCGGAGACGTCGCCGGTGAGGTCGAAGCGACCGCTGGACATCTCGTCGTAGAGATCCTTGAAGGACTCGCCGCCCTGGTCGTCCATGCCGTTGAAGAACATGTCCAGGAAGTGCTGGCGGTTGAAGTCACCCTTCCAGTACGTCGTGTTGTCCACCGCGTCCGGCTCGGGGATCTCGTTGTGGAGGGGGCCCTCGGCCGGGAAGTCCTCGCTGGCCAGGTCCGCCGGGTCGTCCTCGCCGAACTCGACGAGGAAGGTCAGCAGGTTGGCGTCCTGGGTCGCCGGGTAGTCGACCTCGGCTCCCCCGGCCAGCTGGATCGTCCGGCTCTCACCTCGGCCCTTGAGCCGGGCGTCCCCGCTGGCGAGCTGGTCGATCGCGCGCTGGCGGAGCGAGGCCCGCTGGGTGGCGAGGGGGCTCGGGCGGTTGTCCGGTCGGTGGGGACCGGCGGCGTCACTGGCAGGCGGTTGGGCGCTGGCGGGTCTCGCCTGGGCTGGGGCAGCGATGACCGGGAGCACCGCGGCGACCGCCACTGTGCTCGCGGCCGCGATGGCGCGTCTGATCAAGGTTCCCTCCGACTGTGGTGCGGGCCCGAGCGCCGCGAACGGTGCTCGGACCTTATCGACGGTGGTCGGAGATCACGGCCGAAGTCGGGTCGACTCGCCGCGCTGACTACGCTGGCGCCCATGTCCGACACGTCTGCCGAGCCGCGCCTGCTGGGGCCGGCGGACGTCCGCGCCCTGGCCGCGCGGCTCGACCTGCGACCCACCAAGCAGCGCGGGCAGAACTTCGTCATCGACGCCAACACCGTGCGCCGGATCGTCCGCGAGTCGGGCGTCACCGACAGCGACGTCGTGGTCGAGGTCGGTCCGGGTCTGGGCTCGCTGACCCTCGCGCTGCTGGAGGTGGCGGGCCGGGTCGTCGCGATCGAGGTCGACGAGAAGCTCGCGTCCCTGCTGCCCGAGACGATCGCGACGTACGCCCCCGCCCAGGCCGACCGGTTCGAGGTGGTGCTGGCCGACGCGCTCCGGATCGACGAGGTGCCGGGCCCGCCACCGACGGCGCTGGTCGCCAACCTGCCCTACAACGTCTCGGTCCCGGTGCTGCTACACCTGCTGGCCCTGCTGCCCTCGCTCGAGCGGGGGCTGGTGATGGTGCAGTCCGAGGTCGCCGACCGGCTCGCCGCCGAGCCGGGCTCGAAGGTCTACGGCATCCCCTCGGTCAAGGCCGCGTGGTTCGCCGACGTACGCCGGGCGGGCGCGATCGGCCGCAACGTCTTCTGGCCCGCGCCCAACGTCGACTCCGGCCTGGTCGCCTGGACCCGGCGCGACCCGCCGACGACGGCCGTGTCCCGCGAGCGGGTCTTCGACGTGGTCGACGCGGCGTTCGCCCAGCGCCGCAAGGCGTTGCGGGGAGCGCTGCGCGTGCTCGCCCCCACCGAGGCCGTGGACGCGGCCCTCGAGCGTGCCGGCGTCGCGCCGCTGGCGCGCGGGGAGACCCTGACCATCCACGACTTCGTCCGGATCGCCGAGGCGCTCCCGGGCCCCGAGGAAGCCTCATGAGCCTCACCGTTCGCGCGCCGGCCAAGATCAACCTCCACCTCGGCGTGGGGGCCCCGCGCGACGACGGCTTCCACCCGCTCACCAGCGTCTACCAGGCGGTGGGGATCTACGACGACCTCACGTTCACCGACTCCGACGCCTGGTCGGTCGACGTCGCCGTGTCGCCGTGGATGGACCGCACCCACGTCCCGCTCTCCGGCGACAACATCGTCGACCGCGCCGCGGCGCTGCTGGCCGGCCACCACGGGCTGGCCGTCAGCGGCGAGGTCTTCATCGACAAGGAGATCCCGGTGGCCGGAGGCATGGCCGGCGGGTCGGCCGACGCGGCCGCGGCATTGGTGGGGCTCGACCGCCTGTGGGGCGTCGGCACCTCCGACGCCGACCTGCTCGCGCTGGCGGCCCAGCTCGGCAGCGACGTGCCCTTCGCCCTCGTCGGCGGCTCCGCCCTCGGCACGGGCCGCGGGGAGATCGTCGAGCCGGTCGCTGACAACGGCACGTGGTGGTGGGTGCTGGTGCCGTCGGCGAACGGGATGTCGACGCCGGAGGTCTACCGCCACTTCGACCAGCTGTTCCCGAACGCCCCCGACGTACCCCCCATGCCGGAGGACCTGCTAGCGGCACTCGACGCCGGCGACCCGCACGCGCTCGCCGCGGCACTGCACAACGACCTCCAGCCGGCAGCGCTCGACCTGCGGCCCGACTTGTCGAAGCTGATCGGCCTCGGCGAGGGCGCCGGCGCGCTGCGTGGCGTCGTGACGGGCTCCGGGCCGACGTGCGTCTTCCTCTGCGAGTCCGCCGACGCGGCGCGTGCGACCGCGGGCGAGCTGCGCGCCCACCACGACATCGTCCTGGTCACGACCGGCGCGGTGGCGGGGGCCCACCTGGTGTCGTATGTCTAACCTGCTGAACCTCGAGCGCGTCTCCAAGTCCTACGGCATCCGCCCGCTGCTCACCGACGTCTCGCTCGGCGTCGCGGCCGGGCAGCGCATCGGCATCGTCGGCCGCAACGGCGACGGCAAGACCACGCTCCTGGAGGTGATGACGGGCCTCGAGGAGCCCGACTCCGGCCGGGTCTCGCGCCAGCGCGGCCTGCTGGTCGGCTACCTCCACCAGGGCGACGAGCTCGAGGACACCCACTCCGTGCGCGAGGCCGTGCTCGGCGGCCGGTCCGACCACGAGTGGGCCGCCGATCCGCGCACGCGCGAGGTCGTCGACGTCCTGCTCGCCGGGGTCGAGCTCGACCGCTCCGTGCTCGGGCTCTCCGGTGGCGAGCGGCGCCGCTGCTCGCTGGCGGCGCTGCTGCTGGGCGAGCACGACCTGATCGTGCTCGACGAGCCGACCAACCACCTCGACGTCGAGGCCGTCGCCTGGCTGGCCCAGCACCTCGCCGCCCGGCCGTCCGCCCTGGTGGTCGTCACCCACGACCGGTGGTTCCTCGACGCCGTGTGTCAGTGGACGTGGGAGGTGCACGACGGCGTCGTCGACGCCTACGAGGGCGGGTACGCCGCGTTCGTGCTCGCCAAGGCCGAGCGGCAGCGGCAGGCCGCGGCCTCGGAGGTCCGCCGGCAGAACCTCGTCCGCAAGGAGCTCGCCTGGCTGCGCCGCGGCGCCCCGGCGCGGACGTCGAAGCCGAAGTTCCGCATCGACGCTGCCAACCTGCTGATCGAGGACGTGCCGCCGCCGCGCGACCGGATGGAGCTCCAGAAGTTCGCCGCCCAGCGGCTCGGCAAGGACGTCATCGACGTGGAGGACGTCGACCTCTTCCGCGGCGACCGGCAGCTGCTCTCGCACGCCACGTGGCGGCTCGGCCCCGGCGACCGGGTCGGCATCGTCGGCGTCAACGGCGCCGGCAAGACGTCGGTGCTCGCGATGCTCGCCGGCGAGCTCGCCCCCGCCGTCGGGCGGGTGAAGCACGGCCGCACCGTCGCCCTCCAGCACCTCACCCAGCAGCTCGACGACCTCGATCCCGAGGGCCGGGTGCTGCCCACGGTCGAGTCGATCCGCCGCATCACCCGCACCGCCGACGGCGAGATCACCGCGACCTCGATGCTCGAGCGCTTCGGCTTCACCGGCGACCGGCTCACGGCCCGGATCGGCGACCTCTCCGGCGGTGAGCGCCGCCGCTTCCAGCTGCTCCGCCTGCTGCTCACCGAGCCCAACGTGCTGCTGCTCGACGAGCCCACCAACGACCTCGACATCGAGACCCTCAATGTCGTGGAGGACTTCCTCGACGCCTGGCCCGGCACCCTCGTCGTGGTCTCCCACGACCGCTACTTCCTCGAGCGGGTCACCGACTCCGTCTGGGCGCTTCTCGGCGACGGGCAGATCTCGATGCTGCCGCGGGGTGTCGATGAGTACCTCGAGCGCCGCGCGGCGGACCTGCATGTCGAGTCGGGACTTTCACCGGTTGAATCCGGAGCTCCTGCGACGAGAAGTACCGACTCAACCGTCACAAGTACCGACTCAACCGTCACAAGTCTCGATTCAACGCCCAGGGCGAAGGCGGGGAGTGCGGAGGAGCGGGCCGCGCGCAAGACGATCGCGCGCGTCGACCGCCAGCTGGAGCGGATCGCCGAGCAGGAGGGGGAGCTCCACGCCCGGATCGAGGAGCTCTCGCCCCAGGCCGCGGAGCGCTACGAGGAGCTGGCCGAGCTGAGCGCACGGCTCGACGTGCTCGCGAACGAGAAGGGCGAGCTCGAGCTCGAGTGGCTCGAAGCCGCCGAGGTGCTGGAGTAGGACTCAGGCGAACGGCGCGAGCAGGGTCCGCAGCAGCGCCGCCAGCCGCGTCCGGTCCTTCTCGGGCAGCCCGGCGAGGAACGTCTGCTCGGCCTCGAGCAGCCTCTCGAACGCCGCGTCCACGGTGTCCTTGCCCTCCGGCGTGAGCCGCACCAGCACCCCGCGACGGTCGTGCGGGTCGGGCAGCCGCTCCACCAGCCCGCGGCCGACCAGGCGGTCGACCCGGTTGGTCATCGTGCCGCTGGTCACGAGCGTCTCGCGGAGCAGCCGCCCGGGGGAGAGCTCGTACGGCGCGCCCGCTCGCCGCAGCGCGGCCAGGACGTCGAACTCCCAGGACTCCACCTGCGCGGTCGTGAAGGCGTCGCGGCGCGCGAGGTCGAGGTGGCGGCCCAGCCGGCTGATCCGGCTGAACACCTCGACGGGGGCAAGATCGAGGTCGGGGCGCTCGCGCTCCCACGCCTCGACCAGCTCGTCGACCTCATCGCGCATGGTCGCAGCGTAGCGGATGCATCGAGAATCTTGACATCGAGACAAACTGCGTGAAGTATCTCGACGTCAAGAGATTGAGAGGACTGCCGATGACCCACACCTGGGACCCCCGCCGCTACCTGACGTACGCCGACGAGCGGGGCCGGCCGTTCGTCGACCTGCTGGCCCGAGTCGGCGCCGACCGGCCCGCCTCGGTCGTCGACCTCGGCTGCGGCCCCGGCAACCTGACCGCGCTGCTGGCCGACCGCTGGCCCGAGGCCGACGTCGTGGGCCTCGACTCCAGCCCGGAGATGATCGCGAAGGCGCGCGAGCTCCGCGGCGGCCTCCGCTTCCACGTCGCCGACCTGCGCGACTGGGCCCCGTCCGCGCCCGTCGACGTCCTGGTCTCCAACGCCACCCTCCAGTGGGTGCCCGGGCACCTCGACCTCCTGCCGCGGCTCGTCGACGCCGTCGCGCCCCGGGGCTGGCTGGCCTTCCAGGTCCCCGGCAACTTCGACGAGCCCAGCCACACGATCCGCGACGAGCTCGCTGCCGAGGCGCCGTACGCCGAGCACACTGCCGGCGTCGCCGTGCCGAGCAGCCACGACCCGGCCGACTACCTCGATGCACTCGCCGGCCTCGGCTGCACCGTCGACGCGTGGGAGACGACGTACCTCCACCTGCTCACCGGCCCCGACCCGGTCTTCACCTGGGTTTCGGGCACCGGCGCCAGGCCGACCCTGCAGGCGCTGCCCGACGACCTCCGCCCGGCGTTCGAGGCCGAGTTCCGCCGGCGGCTCGCCGCGGCGTACCCCGAGCGCGAGTACGGCGTCGTGCTGCCCTTCCGTCGGATCTTCGTCGTCGCTCAGGTGACCTCATGAGGCTCCACCACGTCCAGGTCGCCTGCCCCCGCGGGGGCGAGGACGCCGCCCGGCGCTTCTACGCCGACGGCCTCGGCCTGGCCGAGGTCCCCAAGCCCGCCGACCTCGCCGGGCGTGGCGGTGCGTGGTTCCGCCGCGACGGCGTGGAGATCCACGTCGGCGTCGAGGACCCGTTCGCCCCGGCCCGCAAGGCACATCCGGCGCTCGTGGTCGACGACGTCGCCACGCTCGAGGCGATGGCCGAGCGGCTCACCGGCCTCGGCTTCGAGGTCGACTGGCGGGAGCGGCGCACGTTCGCCGGCTACGAGCGGTTCCACACCTTCGACGCCCACGGCAACCGCGTCGAGGTGCTCGCCTAGTCTCCGGTGACGGCCTTCTTGCCGAGCACGACGGCTCCGGCGCCGAAGAAGCCGACGAGCGCCCAGCCCAGCGGCCCGGTGCCACCGATCACCAGCACCACGCCGAGAGCGACGGGCGCGAGCAGCGCGATCGCGACCAGCAGCATGGACCAGTTGACGCGACCGTTGCTCACGGCGACACGCTACCCAGCGGCCGCGCGCTCCAGCGTGCCGAGGTCGCGGATCGCCTGGCAGGACCGGGCGATCATCGTCGCGAACATCCGGTCGCCGCGCTCGGTGCGGGTGCCGTAGGCGCACCCGAAGATCGAGACCAGCGGGCCCTGCACCATCGCGAACGCGTAGTCGTCCCAGCAGTCCTCGAGCGAGTAGTGCGGCACGCCGTACGACACAAGGGCGGAGTGGTACGCCGCGACCAGGTCGCGCTCGTGGATGCGGCGGTCGTCGACCGTGAGGCTGGTGCCGGTGAAGTAGGCCAGGTCGCGGGCGGGCAGCGCGAGGCTGAGCGTCTGCCAGTCGACGGCCCGGACGCCGGGTGCTCCGGCGGGCGGGAAGAGCAGGTTGTCGAGGCGGTAGTCACCGTGCACGAGCCCGAACCGCTCAGAACGGCCGAGCAGCCACCGCTCGAGCACGTCACCGCAGGCGCGCAGGGTCGCGGCGTCCGCGGGCGCGACCAGGTCTCCGAGCCCGTCCAGGAAGAGGTCGGCCGTCGGCCCCCACATCTCCAGCAGCAGCGCGATCTCGTCGGGGCCGTTGATCGAGAGCGTGTCGACGTCGAGCAGCGCCGGGTCGCACCAGCGCGGTCCGTGCAGGCCGGCGAGGTTCACGACGGCGTCGCGCGCCTGCTCGACGGTGCAGCCGGCGATCTGGTCGCCCTGCTCGGCCGGCGCGAGGTCCTCGAGCACGACCACGAAGTCGCCGGAGTCGTCGGCGATCTCGGCGTGGTGACAGGCTGGCGTGCGTACGGCGACCGTCGGGGCGATCTGCTGGTAGAAGCGGACCTCCCCGCGGTAGGCGCCCGCCATCATGTCCCGCGCGGCAGGGTCGGGCGGCGGCAGCTTGACCAGGACCGTCTCACCTCCGCCGAACCGGGCCCGGAAGCAGGTGCCGATCTGGCCGGTGCCGACCTGCTCGACGGTGATCGCGGAGACCTCGCGGTCGAGGATCCCGCTCAACCACGGGGCTGTGAGGTCCTCGACCCTCATCGCGCCCGCCCCGGGTTCGTCGGCAGGCCCGCCAGCGCGTCGGCGGGCCGGATCGCCCGCCACGCGGCAAGGACCGGCTCCAGCTCGGTGGGCGTGGCGCCGTGCAGGATCACGCTGTCGGCTCCGGCGTCGAGCTGGTCCTGGATCCGCGCCGCACACGCGGCCGCGGTACCGGTCGCCGAGGCGGCCAGCCACTCGGCGGGCAGCACGTCGTCGCGGAGGTGGGTCAGCTCCTCGGCCGTCCCGATCGCGTCGAACGCGCCCGGGTAGCCCTGCACGAGGTCGTCCGCACGGAACCGCTCCAGTGCCGCGAGGTCCCAGCCGTTGGCGCGGACCAGCACCTCGCCGTACCCCTGCAGGTACGTCGCGAGCCGGCCGACAAGCTTGCGCAGCCGGGCCTCCTCGCCGATCGACTCCTCGACGGTCGCGAGCACCGCCCAGATCCGCACCGAGGCGGGATCGCGTCCCGCTTCCTCGGCGGCCCGCCGGATGGTCGCCACCGACCGCGCGAGCGTCTCGTCGGAGAGGAACGTGTGCAGCACGACGCCGTCGGCGACGCGGCCCGCGAGCTCGAGCGTCCGCCCGCCGATCGCCATCATCAGCACCGGGATGTCCTCGTCGAACGAGCTGTCCTGCGACAGGTAGGGGTAGCTGCCCGCGGGCCCGTCGTGCCCGAGCACCGCCTGCCCGTGCCACAGCGACCGGTAGATGCCGATCGCGTCCTCCAGCTGCGCTCCCGTGACGCGCGGGACCCCCATGACGTCGAAGAGGAGGTCGAAGCCGCGGCCGAGCCCGAAGGCGTACCGCCCGCCGGTGAGCCGGTGCATGGTCGTCGCGAAGGTCGCCGTGACGAGCGGGTGCCGGGTGTTGTGGTTGGTGGCCGCGGTGGCGATGCCGATCGTCTCGCTCACAGCGCCGGCGGCGCCGGCCAGCACGGCGGCGTCCTTGACGTTGAACCGCTCGGACAGGAAGACCGAGCCGATGCCCAGCCGCTCGGCCAGGCGGACCTCGTCGACCAGGTCGCGCGGGCTGGCGGAGTGCCCGGCGAGCCCGTAGCAGCCGAGCTCGGGGAGCTCCTGTCCCAACTGGAACGTGTTCTCGTCCATGGCGGGACGGTAGCGGGTTTCGGCGCGCGCAGGCCGGGCATCGCTGAGGGAGCCAGCAATCATCTCGGGGGAGTGTGCATGACTGTCCAGGTCATCCATGACGCGTTCAACCGCGGCGTGCACGACGTGGTCGCGGCGACGACCAGGCTCGACGCGGACGAGAAGGAGATCGACGGCCGGGTCCGCGGGTTCCTCGAAGCGGGGTGGACCGGTGTGGCCGCCGAGTCGTTCGTCGAGGCCTGGGACGAGTGGAAGGCCGCTGCGGACGACGTACGCCAGGGGCTCGAGGCCATGGGCCAGCTGCTCGATGCGGCCCAGCGCGACTTCGTCCAGCAGGACGACGCGTCGCAGCAGGCGCTCGACCAGATCTCCCAGCGCATCGTCGACAGGCTCGGCTGATGGGCGACGTGGACCGGTTCGCCATCGACGTCGACGACCTCGACGCCGTCATCTTCGACCTGGAGAGGACCGAGCAGCGCCTCGAGTCCCTCACCTCGGACCTGGCCGCGCAGATGCGGACGCTCCACGAGACCTGGGCGGGGCTCGCCGCGCGGGCGCATGTCGAGGCGCACGAGGAGTGGACCACCGGCATGGTCGCGATGCGCCAGGCGATGGCCGACCTGCGTGCCGCCGCCCGGGCCGCCCACGGCAACTACTCCGCCGCCGCCGAGGCGAACCGCTCCATGTGGGAGCAGATGCGGTGAGGCTCGACGTCAGCGGCACGAGCTACGACTCCGCGGCCGAGGCGCTCTACTCGGCCAACCAGAGCGCGGCGTACGCCTATGACACGCTCACCGACACCCTGACCGGCTTCCGGGCGCTGGGCGGCGACGACGCGAGCTCGGAGGACTTCGTCCGGGAGTACGACGGCGCCGCGCAGGGCGCCGTGGACGCGCTGCGCAGCCTGGTGACCGGGCTGGCCGCGGTGGGCGAAGCCTCGCACGGCTCCGGCTCCAACCACCGACAGGCCAACGCCGACTCCGTCTACAACAAGCCGCGACCCGTGTACGACGGCGGCGTCGCGGGCCGCGGGCCGGTCGACGTCGCCGCGGTGTCCCTGCCCAGCTCCCTCGGCGGCGACAACCAGGACCTCCCGGAGTGGTGGAACCACGTCGTCGACCACCTGCAGGGCTGGGGCTGGCCGAGCGCCAACACCGACCAGCTGCGCAGCGCCGGCAGCGCCTGGCGGTCGGCGGCGAGCACGGTCGAGGGGCTCACCAGCCGGATCGACGTCGCCGTGAGCCACCTCGAGGGCCAACGGTCTCCCGAGATCCCGGTGGCGCTGGAGATCCTGCGCTCGACGAAGACCAACATCTCCGACCTCGCCGACGGCCTGCGCGCGCAGGGCTCCGCGTGCGACGACTACGCCACCCAGGTCGACGAGACGCGGGAGACGATCAAGGGCCTGCTGAAGGACCTCGCCATCGAGTGCGGGGTCACCGCCGGCGCCAGCATCGCGCTCAGCTTCGTGACCTTCGGCGGTGCTGCCGCGGTCGGTGCCGGCGTGATCGCGGCCCGCGCCATCCGCTACGCGCACCGGATCATCACCGCCCTCAAGGCGCTCAAGGCCGCCCGCGCCGTGCTCGCGCTGTCGAAGAACGCGCCCAAGCTCAACCGGGTCCGCGAGGCCCTGGACCGACTGTCGACGGCCCGGTCCCTGGTGAAGATGAAGCGCATCGCCCCGCCGAAGCTGAAGACGACCCCCAAGCAGCTGCAGAAGAAGTACAAGCACGCGAAGGACTTCGGCGTGGACGGCAACTACAACCCCGCCAATGCCAAGAAGTTCGAGCAGGCGGTCGACGACTTCGTCAACAACCCGGCCACGCAGACGCGCTCCGGGACCTATCACGGTGATCCCGTCTCGTTGAGCTTCAACCCGTCCACGGGCAAGTGCGTCATCCTGGGGCAGGACGGTAGCTTCGTGTCGGCCTGGGAGCTGAACTACACGCAGCTGCAGCACGTCATCAGGACCGGTCGGCTCGGAGGAGGATGACATGGACGCAGCGGCACAACCCCTCATCGACCTGACGCGCTCGTTCCTGGCCGACGAGCTCGACGCGTCGTCGTACGACGAGCAGTTCCGGAAGCTGTTCTCCCGACTCCCTCGGGTCGATGAGGAGACGTTCTTCGCGCTGGAGAACCTCGCGGTCGCCTGCGACGACTACGTCGAGGATCCCGCGCTCCGCGATGGTCCCCACGACCTCGACGAGGCGGGGCTGCGCGACGCGGCGCGACGTGCCCTCGCCCGGCTCGGTCTCGCATGAGCACCCCGCGAGACGACCTCCAGGCGTTCACCGGGGACGCCGCCGGGGCGGAGATCATGCGCCGGTCGCTGCGGGCGATGGCCGACCACTACGCGGGCACGCCGCTCGGCGACCGGGTCCGTGAGGTGCTCGCCGGCCGGATCGGCATCCGCGAGCTCGCGGCAGACCCGGAGTTCGAGGACTTCACCCGCCGCGGCATGCAGGCCTGGTCGGAGCTGTGGGAGTCGCTCGGCCCCGAGGAGCGCGCGGCGGGCCTCGAGGCCGGCCGGGCGTTCGAGACCGAGGTCGGGCGCGACGTTACCGACAGGTAACGTTGCGCCCATGAGCCAGGTCCTCACCCTCTGGAACAAGGCGAGCGCCCTCCCGATGGGGTCGAGGGTCTTCTCGTTCCTGTTCGCGCGGAAGGCGCCCTACTTCGCGACGGTCCGGCCGCGGTTCGTGAGCATCGAGCCCAACCGCGCCGAGCTCGTGATCCCGAAGCGCCGCCGGGTCCACAACCACCTCCGCACCGTGCACGCGATCGCGCTGTGCAACGGCCTCGAGGCGGCGATGGGGGCGCTGGCCGAGGCGACGGTCCCGCCCGGCAAGCGCTGGATCCCCAAGGGGATGGACGTCTCCTACACGGCCAAGGCGACCGGCGACGTCACCTGCGTCGCCGAGACGGACGCCGAGCAGTGGTCCGGCGACGACCCCGATCTACCCGTCCGCGTCCGCGGCGAGCTCGCCGACGGCACCGTCGTGATCGAGGGCGTCATCCGGCTGTGGGTCACGCCGCGCCGGTGACACCCGGTCCCTCCCCGAGTGGACCGCTGGGATAGTCCGGCACGTTCTGGTCGTCGACACGCGATCCCAGGCGACCATTTCGTGACGGACTATCCCAACGGGTGGGCTCTCAGCCGAGGAAGATGGGGTTGGTCATCGCGACCATCGCATCGCCCTGACGGACCTCGGCCCGCACGAACGCCGTGCCACCCGGCACCGACCGCTCCACCAGGACCGCCCCGTCGGCGCCGGCGACCACGGGGGCGCCGTACGTCGTGGCGCCGGGCCCGATCAGCGTGGCGACCGAGCCGACGGGCACCCCGGTGACGTGCAGGCGTACGGCGACCTGGTCGGCGGCCGTGCTCGCGAGGCGGTCGCCGCACTCGGCCCTCGCCGCGCCCAGGGTGGCCGCGAACTCGAGGTCGACCTCCGAGGAGCCGGTGATCCAGGAGTGCCCGCCCCGGTAGCCGGCGATGATCGCGGCCTTCGACAGCCGCGCCGCCCGCACCACGGTCTGCGCCAGCCCGATCCGCTGCTCGACCTTGTGGGTGTCGGAATTGCCGACCGCGGGCTTGAAGACACCCGCGGTGAGCAGCTCGTGCCAGCGCGCGACCGCCTTGGCGTTGGCGATGGCGTTGAGCCCGCTCCACGGGCCGTTCCAGACCTCGATCGCGTCCATGACGGTGAAGTCGTCGCCGAACTGCCACCCGTTGCCGGTGCCGATCTGGAAGGGGTGCGCGGCGATCGAGAGGCCGCCGGCCTTCCGCACCTGCTCGGTGAAGCGGCGGAGCCGGCCGTTCTCGGGCCGGTAGCGCCAGTCGATCCACGTCCCGCTCGGCAGTCCGGCGGCGAGCCAGTGGCCGGCCCGCGTCGTGACCTCCTCGCCGGCGATGACCAGGAAGTCGTCCGGCGTCACCCGGCCCCAGACGCCGTGCGCGGAGGTGGTGTTGTGCTCGGACGTGCCGATGAAGTCGAGGCCGGCCTTGCGGGCGTAGCCGATCACCTGCTTCGGGGTCTGGGAACCGTCGGAGTGGACGGTGTGGACGTGCAGGTCGCCGCGGTACCACCCGGCACCGGTGCCGCGCACGGCCGTCGGCGCCGGGGTGGGCTCGAACTTCTCCCCGCGCCGGCCGAAGTGCAGCGTGACGTCGACGCGGTACGGCGTACCGTCGCCCGAGATCTGGTAGGGCCCGAGCACGATGTTCCACCGGCCCGGCGTGATCGGGCCGGGCAGGTAGCCCGGCGTCGCCGAGGACCGGCTGATCCGGAACGAGTCGCGCGAGCCGCCCGACCACCCGCGGAACCCGGCCTCGCTGCCGATCCCGCGGCCCGACGGGTCGAAGATGCCGATGTCGACGACGTTGAGCGTCGTCGGACCAAGCGGCGTCGGCTCGTAGCGGTACTTCACCGAGATCGCGCGCACGCCCTTCGGCACCCGGAACGGCAGGTAGACCCAGTCGGGGCCGTCGGGGTCGGTGAGCTCGCCCTTGAACGTCTTCGTCCGCTGCCGCTCACCGGCGGCGGCGGGCTCGAAGGTCAGCAGGGCGGCGGTGGTCGCGACGCCGGCGCCGGCCAGGAAGAGGCCGCGGCGGTCGAGGTGTGCATCGGTCATGGTGCGCACATCTTCGCCCATGGCCGGCCCGGTCACTACGGAACCGGGCCTCCCTGGCCCATCCCGGGGTCGATCGCGTGCACGATGGGCTTGCGCTCGCCGACGAGCTTCCGTTGTGCCCACGTGGCCAGGACCGTGAGGATCAGGTTGCACACGATGTAGATCGCCGACAGGACGATCGCGGTCTGGAGCTGGTTGCCGAACTCGGTCCAGATCTGGCGGCCCACGGTCGTCAGGCCGGGAGCGAGCACGTAGTAGCCGAGGCTGGTGTCCTTCAGCGCCACGATGCACTGGCTGATGATCGCGGGGATCATGATCTTGACCGCCTGCGGCAGCTGGATGCTCAGCATCACCTGGGTCTTGCGCATGCCGAGGGCGTACGCCGCCTCGACCTGGCCCTTCGGCACCGCGAGCACCCCGGCGCGCGTGATCTCCGCGAGCACGGCGCCGTTGTACAGCGTCAGCCCGACGACCACGGACCAGTAGGAGTTGAGCCCCACCGGGCCGAGGAACAGGAAGATGATCAGCAGCAGGAGCGGCACCGCGCGGAAGAACTCGACGACCAGCCACGACGGCCACCGCACGAGCCTGTGCTCGGAGAGCTTGCCGACCCCGAGCAGGAAGCCCATGACGACGGCGAGCAGGATCGCCAGCACCGCCATCGCCAGCGTGTCGAGCAGGCCCTCCCAGAGCACCTCGAGGTAGTCCGGGGTGAGGAAGGGCTCCCAGAGCTCGTACTCGAGCTCCCCCTGGTCGTAGAGGTACCAGACGAACCACGCGAGCAGACCGAGCAGGACCACGCCCGCGACGACGGTGTAGAGACGGTGCCGCGCGCGGGTGCGCGGACCGGGGGTGTCGAAGAGGACAGTGCTCATCGTGCTGCCCTCCATCGACGCTCGAGGCCGATCGCGCCCGCCGAGATCAGTTCGACGAGCACGATGTAGAACACGGCGAAGACGACGAAGATCACCGTGTCGTCGGCGCTGTTGTTGGTGAAGTAGCGCATCCGGCCCGTCAGCTCCATCAGGCCGAAGACGGCGGCGATCGAGGTGTTCTTGGTCATCGCGATCAGCACGCTGGCCAACGGCGGCACCACCGCGCGGAAGGCCTGGGGGAGCACGACGTTCGCCATCGTCTGCGTGAAGGTCAGGCCGATCGCCCTGGCCGCCTCCGCCTGGCCGAGCGCGACGGCGTTCACGCCGGAGCGCACGGCCTCGCAGACGAAGGCCGACGTGTAGACGCTGACCGCGATGACGCCCTTGACCAGGAACGGTGTGCCGACGAACCATCCGAGGTTGGGTGCGGCGATGAAGACGAAGACGAACATCAGCAGCAGCGGGGTGTTGCGCACGAGCGTCACGTACGTCGTCGCGGCGCCCCGCAGCACGGCGACCGGGCCGACCCGCATCGCGGCCAGGAAGGTCCCGAACACCAGCGAGCACACGCCGGAGAGGACCGAGAGCTGGATGGTCAGCCAGAACGCCTGGAGCACCAGGTCGTACTGGTCGAGGAGGTCGTCCAACCCTCGATCCTCTCCGTCAGCGTGTCGTCAGCTCGCCGGGCTGCCCGTGGTCAGGCAGCCGGGCACTCGTCCATCGCGGGCGGCTCGGGCGTGTCCACGCCGGACTGGCCGAGCGTCGCCTCGAACGCGGTCTCCCAGTCGCCGTCGTCCTGCGCGTCCTGGATCGTCTCGGTGATCCACTCGCACATCTCCGGGGAGTCGAGCGAGTAGCCCACGCCGTACCTCTCCTCGGAGAAGGGGTCGACGACGACCTTGAGCTCGTCGGGGTTCTCGGCGGCGTACCCGAGCAGGATCGCGCCATCGGTGGTCATCGCGTCCACGGTCCCGTTGAGCACCTGGTCGACGCACTCGGAGTAGGTGTCGAAGCCGCGCGGCTTGGCGCCCTCGGCCTCGATGTTCTCCAGCGACGTCGATCCGGTCACCGAGCAGACCTCGGTGCCCTTGACGTCGTCGAGGCTGTCGATGTCGCTGTCGGACTTCACCAGCAGCTGCTGACCGGTGACGTAGTAGGGGCCGGCCTGCCCGACCACCGCGCGGCGCTCGTCGGTGATGGAGTACGACGCGATGACCAGGTCGACCTCTCCCGACTGGAGGAACGGCTCCCGGTTGTCGGAGATCGTCTCCTTCCAGGTGATGTCCTCGGGCGCGATGCCCAGGTCGGCGGCGAGGATCTTGCCGATCTCGGGGTCGAAGCCGACCGGCATGTCGTCGGTGGCGCCCTTGAACCCGATGCCGGGCTGGTCGTACTTGACGCCGATGATGACCTCGCCGGAGTCGGCGAGCTCCTTCATGCGGGTGCCGTCGTCGAACTCGTCGGCGGCGTTCTCCTGCACCTCGACGTCGGCGCCCTCGTCGCTGTCGTCGCCGGCGTCACCGCAGGCCGCGAGGGCGGCTGCGAGGGCGAGGGCAACTGCCGCCGCCCGGACCTTCTGGATGTGTCGCATTTCTTCTCCTCTTTCCGAGTGCGAGGCAGTGCTGACGATTCAGCGCTTGAGGATCAGTGCTTGAGGATCAGTGCTTGAGGATCTTGCCGAGGAAGTCGCGGGCGCGGTCGGAGCGCGGGTTCGTGAAGAAGTCGTCGGGCGTGCTCTCCTCGACGATCGCCCCGTCGGACATGAAGACCACCCGATCGGCCGCCGTGCGCGCGAAGCCCATCTCGTGGGTCACCACGATCATCGTCATGCCGCCCCGGGCGAGGTCCACCATGACGTCGAGGACCTCCTTGATCATCTCGGGGTCCAGGGCCGAGGTGGGCTCGTCGAAGAGCATCAGCGCAGGCTCCATCGCGAGCGCCCGGGCGATCGCGACCCGCTGCTGCTGGCCGCCGGAGAGCTGCGCGGGGTACTTCTCCGCCTGGTGCCCGACGCCCACCCGGTCCAGCAGCTCGCGGGCCCGCTTCTCGGCGTCGGCTCGCTTGGTGCCGCGGACCTTCATCGGGCCGAGCGTGACGTTCTCCAGCACCGTCTTGTGGGCGAACAGGTTGAAGCTCTGGAAGACCATGCCGACGTCGGAGCGCAGGCGGGCGAGCGCCTTGCCCTCCTGCGGCAGCGGCTGGCCCTGGAGCGTGATCGTGCCGGAGTCGATCGTCTCCAGGCGGTTGATCGTGCGGCACAGCGTCGACTTGCCCGAGCCCGAGGGTCCGATGACGACCACTACCTCGCCCCGGCGGACGCTGATGTTGATGTCACGCAGCACGTGGAGGTCGCCGAAGTGCTTGTCCACACTCTCCAGCGCCACCACGAACTCGGTGCTGGTCGTCGGTTGAGACGTCAACGGCGCCGCCATGCCGGGACACTATCCGCGATAGCCCGTTCGGGCTACCGACGCGCTGGGGCACTTCTCGTCCGGCCATCGGATTTCGGCTGTCGTGGCGCTGGGCGACCTGACCGACGCCGCGAGTTCCCGCCCAGGCCGACACCCGCCGTACCCTTGACGACTGTCATGAGCGCGCGCACGTATGAGGTCCGCACCTACGGGTGCCAGATGAACGTCCACGACTCCGAGCGGCTGTCCGGGCTGCTGGAGGACGCGGGCTACCTGGCCGCACCCGAGGGCGAGCAGGCCGACGTCGTCGTCTTCAACACCTGCGCGGTGCGCGAGAACGCCGACAACAAGCTCTACGGCAACCTCGGCCACCTGGCCCCGGTCAAGGCCGCGCGGCCGGGGATGCAGATCGCCGTCGGCGGCTGCCTGGCGCAGAAGGACCGGTCGACGATCACCCGGAAGGCACCGTGGGTCGACGTCGTCTTCGGCACCCACAACATCGGCTCGCTGCCGGCGCTGCTCGAGCGGGCGCGCATCCAGGACGAGGCGCAGGTCGAGATCCTCGAGTCGCTCGAGGTCTTCCCCTCCACGCTGCCGACCCGCCGCGAGTCGGCGTACGCCGCCTGGGTGTCGGTGTCGGTGGGCTGCAACAACACCTGCACGTTCTGCATCGTCCCGAGCCTGCGCGGCAAGGAGAAGGACCGCCGGCCCGGCGAGATCCTCGCCGAGATCGAGGCGCTGGTCGCCGAGGGCGTCTCCGAGGTCACGCTGCTGGGGCAGAACGTCAACTCGTACGGCGTGGAGTTCGGCGACCGCCAGGCGTTCTCGAAGCTGCTCCGCGCGTGCGGTGAGATCGAGGGCCTCGAGCGGGTTCGCTTCACCAGCCCGCACCCGGCGGAGTTCACCGACGACGTCATCGAGGCGATGGCCGAGACCCCGAACGTGATGCCGCAGCTGCACATGCCGCTGCAGTCCGGCTCCGACAAGGTCCTCAAGGACATGCGCCGCTCCTACCGGCAGAAGAGGTTCCTCGGCATCATCGAGCGGGTCCGCGCCGCCATGCCCGACGCCGCGATCACCACCGACATCATCGTGGGCTTCCCCGGCGAGACCGAGGAGGACTTCCTGGAGACGCTGCACGTCGTGCGCGAGGCGCGCTTCTCCGGTGCGTTCACGTTCCAGTACTCCAAGCGGCCCGGCACCCCGGCCGCCGTGCTCGACGACCAGGTCCCGCCGGAGGTCGTCAAGGACCGCTACGAGCGGCTCGTCGCGCTGGTCAACGAGATCGCCTGGGAGGAGAACAAGGCGCTCGTCGGCCGCCGCGTCGAGCTGATGGTCGCCGAGGGCGAGGGCCGCAAGGACGCCGAGACGCACCGGCTCTCCGGCCGCGGCCCCGACAACCGGCTCGTCCACTTCGCGTGGAACCCGGTTGTCGAGGAGGGACGGAGTCCCGTCTCGAAACCACGACCGGGCGACATGGTCACCGTCGAGATCACGTACGCCGCGCCGCACCACCTGGTCGCCGACGGCGTTGTGATCGACGTGCGCCGTACCAGGTCGGGCGACGCCTGGGAGGCGCGCAACGCCGCACCGTCGACGGGCGCCGGCGTCGCGCTGGGCATGCCGTCGGTCGGCGTACCCGCTCCGCTGCCGGACGCCCCCGCCTGCGGCTAGTCAGACCTCGTCGGCGCGGTCGTCGGAGCGCGGGTCGAGCTTCGGGTAGCCCGCCTTGGGCGGGAGGCCCGTCGGGTTGTCCTCGGGGTTGCCCACGGACTGCTCGGGCAGCGTCTCCTCGTCGGGGCTGCGCTCGTGCTCCGAGACGTCGCGCAGGCCGTCGGTGGCCTCCTGGCCCGGCCCGGCGTGGCCGACCCGCTCGCTGCTGACGCCCATGCCGTCGCGGCGCTCGTCGCTCATGCCGGCGACTCCTTCTCGGGCTCGTCGTTCTCCCCGTCGCCGCTGCGGGTGGCCTTCGTCGAGGTGTCCTCGCCCTCCTCGACCTCCTGGCGCATCGGCTCGGGCACCTTCTCGGCGATCGAGGGGTTGTCGGCGACGGGCGGGTCCGGGATCGTCCCGTTGGCGTCGTCGGGCTTCGCGTCGACACCGCCGGGGTTCGGCTCGCCCGGCTCGATCTCGGGCTCGGGCATCGGGCCGAGGCCGGACTCGTTGCGCTGGTCGGACACGTGCGCCTCCTGGGTCAGAAGCCGAAGGTGGAGTACGCCTCCGCCGTACCCGATCGCAGTGCCTCCAACACGGCTCGCTCGTGCGGCACCACGGGGTCGGGCAGGTCGTCGAGCCGGCACCAGCGCAGCTCGGCCGCCTTCTCGGTCTCGACGATCCGCGGCTCGCCCGACCACGACCGGGCGGTGAAGAAGAAGTCGATGCGCTCGTCGATCGGCAGGTCGTGGCGGGTGCGCTGCATCGACGTCACGAACGCCAGGTCCACGTCGGTGACGCCGAGCTCCTCGAGCGCCTCGCGACGGGCCGCGTCGTACGCCGTCTCGCCGCGCTCGACGTGGCCGGCCGCGGCGGCCGCCCAGTGGTCGTCCATGTAGCCGGTGTTCTGCCGGCGCTGGAGCAGCACCTCCGGGCCGGAGACGCCGTCGCGCAGCAGGAAGACGTACGCCGCGGGCACGACGACGAAGCGCCCGTGGGCGGCGGCGTACTCCTCCGTGTAGCCCTCGGTGGCGTCCCGGGTCACTCCCCGTCCCCGGCTTCGACTTCCTCGAGGTCGTGCGGCGTGATCTCGGTCTCGCCGCGCTCGTCGTAGCGGGTGCCCGTCTCCGGAGAGGTCGGGCCGTCGCCCTCCCCGACGTACTCCTCCTCGTCGGGGCGCTCCTCGGGCTCCACCTCGTCGGTGGTGTCGAACTCGCTCATCGCAGCCACCTACCGGATGTCGTCGTTCTTGCCGTCGAGCTTGTCGAGGGCGTCCTTGGCCTTCTCGGCACCCGTGGCGAGCTTGTCGGCGTGCTTGCCGCCGGTCTTGTCGTCGATGGTCTCGGCTGCCTTGTCGATGCCGTCCGCGATCTTGTCGCCGTGCTTGTCGACGGCGTCCGAGACGGCGTTCCTGGCCCTGTCGAAGAAGCTCATCTCACTCACCTCCGCTGTCGTCCGACGGTTCGTCGAGGGACGTCTCCGCATTCTCCCCCTGCTTGCCGGACGGCGTCGTCCGGTCGGCGTCGGAGGGGAGCTCGGAGGGGTGCTCGCCGGGCGGCTGGCCACCACCCGTCGACGGCTGGTCCTGCTCCTCGGGAATCGGCGCGGTCATGCTTGCCACACTAACCACATGGCGTCGACCTCATTCCCCGCGATCGTCGCCGTCGTCGGCGCCACCGCCTCGGGCAAGACCAGCCTGTCGCTCGACCTCGCCGAGCGCCTCGGCGGCGAGGTGGTCAACACCGACGCGATGCAGGTCTACCGGGGCATGGACATCGGCACCGCGAAGCTGCCCGAGGCCGAGCGCAGGGGGATCCCGCACCACCTGCTCGACCTGCTGAGCGTGCGCGAGCCGTTGACGGTCGCGGAGTTCCAGGGCTGGGCCCGGGCCGCGATCGCCGGCCTCCGTGACGCCGGGCGGGTGCCGGTGCTGGTCGGCGGGTCCGCGCTCTACACCCGGGCGGTGCTGGACCGGTTCGAGTTCCCGGGCACCGACGACGCCGTACGCCGCCGGCTGGAGGCCGAGCTCGCCGAGGTCGGCAGCGCCGAGATGCACGAGCGGCTCCGCGCGGTCGACCCCGAGGCGGCCGACCGGATCCTCGTCGAGAACGGGCGCCGCATCGTGCGCGCCCTCGAGGTCGTCGAGATCACCGGGCGGCCGTTCAGCGCCTCGCTGCCCACGCTGGAGTACGCCGACCCTGCGGCGGTGCAGATCGGCGTCGACATCGACCGACCGACGCTGGACAAGCGGATCGAGCAGCGGGTGGACCTGATGTTCGAGCAGGGCCTGGTGGCGGAGGTCGAGCGGCTGCTCGCCGAGGGCCTCGCCGACGGACGCACGGCCGTGACCGCGATCGGCTACCGCGAGGCGGTCGCGCACCTGCGGGGCGAGCTCACCCTCGACGAGGCCCGCGAGCGCACGGTCTTCGCGACCCGACGCTTCGCCCGGCGCCAGGACTCGTGGTTCCGCAAGGACCCCCGCATCACCTGGCTCCGGTACGACGACCCGCAGCTCGCCGAGCGGGCCGTGGAGATCGCTTCGCTGGGATAGTCCGTCACGATCCGGCTGTCCAGCCGGGCGTGTCGGCAACCATTTCGTGACGGACTATCGCGACGGAGGCCTGGAGACAGCAAGAACGGTCAGGCGTGAGGGGCGTTCCGCGGCCAGACTGGACCCATGACCGAGACGGGGCGCGACCGGCTCCGCGAGCTGCTCGACGCCGTGCTGGCCGAGGAGCACCGCAGCCTGGGGGAGATGGCGAGCGGGGCGTTCGCCTCGCCGTACCACTTCACCCGCCAGCTCTCCGCCGGCGCCGGGGAGCCGCCGGTGGCGATGCGCCGACGGGTGATGCTCGAGCGCGCGGCCTGGCAGCTGCGCCACGGGGCGACGGTGACCGACGCGGCGTTCACGGCCGGCTACGAGTCGGTCGAGGGCTTCGCACGCGCCTTCGCGCGGGCCTACGGGCACGCGCCGAGCCAGGCGACGACCGGCAGCCACTGGCTGCCGGCGCCCAACGGCATCCACTTCCACCCGCCCACCTCGCTGTGGGTGCACACCGGGGAGCGCACCATGACCCAGCCGCTGGACCTGATGGTCCACCACGACCTCGACGACACCCGTGACCTGATCGTGCTGGCCAAGCAGCTGGACGACCGGGCCTACCGCGCCGAGCTGCAGGCGGGGAGCCGGGTGCACAGCTGGGAGGGCGAGGAGGCCTCGGTGGCCGCGGTGCTCACCAGCCAGGTGCACACGAAGGAGGTGTGGGTGGCCGCGATCGTGGGCGAGGACTTCCCCGACCGGGTGCCCGACGACGTCGGGTCGCTGCTCGAGCGCCATGACGACGTCGCGGCGCGCTGGCTGGAG
The DNA here is from genome assembly GCF_042666375.1 of Nocardioides sp. GCM10030259. NCBI lineage: Bacteria > Bacillati > Actinomycetota > Actinomycetes > Propionibacteriales > Nocardioidaceae > Nocardioides > Nocardioides sp. GCM10030259. The sequence goes on from NZ_JBHTDF010000002.1 coordinate 71,201, forward strand.
ATGCTGCGCGACATCGAGCGCCGCGAGGCGTGGGACGACCGCATCGTCGACGCACTCTGCGACCCGCCCGAGAGCTTCGTGCTCGGCAGCATCATCGCGCACGTGCTCACCTACTCCGCCCACCGCCGGCTCGGGGCCCGCGCGATGCTGCGCGACCACGGCGTCGACGTCGACGAGGGCGATCCCATCAACTGGCTGGCACGACGATCGGACCACGCATGAAGACCACCTACTACACCGCCACGACCCTCGACGGCTTCATCGCCGACGAGCACGACTCGCTCGACTGGCTGCTCAGCCAGCCCATCGAGGAGGACGGCCCGTTCAGCTACGACGCGTTCATCCAGGACGTCGGCGCTATCGCGATGGGCGCCACGACGTACCAGTGGATCCTCGACCACCATGTCGACCAGGGCGAGAAGTGGTTCTACGAGCAGCCGTCGTGGGTGTTCACCCACCGCGACCTGCGCCTGGTCGCCGACAACATCACGCTGACCTCCGCACCCGTGGCCGAGGTGCACGCGGAGATGGCGGCCGCGGCCGGTGGCAAGGACGTCTGGATGGTCGGCGGCGGCGACCTCGCCGCGCAGTTCGCCGAGGCCGGGCTGCTCGACGAGGTCGTGGTCTCGATCGCCCCGGTGACGCTCGGCGCGGGGCGGCCGCTCTTCCCACGGCGCTTCGACCTCGAGCTGCTCGAGCTCGACCGCAACAAGGCCTTCCTCTGCGCGCGATATCGGGTGATCGGTCCGCGTTTGCCCGGCGCCTGACCGGGCAGGGGGGAGGACATGCGTCTCGGAGCGTCGGTCCTCGCCCTGTCCCTGACCACAGCACTCACGGCCGCGGTCGGCGGTCCGCCGGCCTCCGGAACGACGCCCGACGAACGCAGGGCACCCCAGCCGTCGAAGCAGGCGACCGCGATCGGCACCGGCGGCGCCGTCTCCTCCGTCGACCCCTACGCCTCCCGCGTCGGCCTGCGCGTGCTGCGCAACGGCGGCAACGCCACGGACGCGGCGGTCGCGACCGCCGCGGCCCTCGGGGTCACCGAGCCGTTCAGCGCCGGCATCGGCGGCGGCGGCTACTTCGTCCACTACTCGGCGAAGTCGGGCAAGGTCCGCACGATCGACGGCCGCGAGACCGCGCCCGCCGCGATGCCCCGCGCCGCGTTCATCAACCCGAAGACCGGCGAGCCGTGGAACTTCTCCCCGGAGCTGGTCACCAGCGGTGTCTCCGTCGGCGTGCCGGGCACCCTCGCGACCTGGCAGCGCGCGCTCAAGCGCTGGGGCACCCGTTCGCTGGAGCGGTCGCTGCGTCCGGCGACTCGCCTGGCCCGCAAGGGCTTCGTCGTCGACGAGACCTTCCGCAGCCAGGTGCAGCAGAACCGCGAGCGGTTCCGCGCGTTCGTGCCGACGAAGCGGTTGTTCCTGCCCGGCGGCAAGGCGCCGCGGGTCGGCAGCACGTTCCGCAACCCCGACCTGGCCTCGACGTACCGCATGATCGCCCGCCAGGGCTGGCGCTCGCTGTACGACGGGCCGCTCGCCGACGAGATCGTCGACGCTGTGCGCCAGCCCCCGACGGTCCGCAACCCGAAGCTGCCGGTGCCCGAGGGCTTCATGGCCGCCCGCGACCTGAAGCGCTACGGCGTGATCGACCGCAAGCCCACGCGGGTCGGCTACCGCGGCTTCGACGTCTACGGCATGGCGCCGTCGTCGTCGGGCGGCTCCACGGTCGGCGAGGCCCTCAACATCCTCGAGCGCCACGAACTCTCGACGATGCCGCGTGCCCAGGCGCTGCACCTCTACCTCGAGGCGAGCGCGCTCGCCTTCGCCGACCGCGGTGCGTACGTCGGCGACCCCGCCAAGGTCGACGTGCCGCTCTCCGACCTGCTCTCCGACACCTACGCGGCCGAGCGTGACTGCCTGGTCAACCCGGCCGCCGCGATGAACAAGCCGGTCGAGCCCGGCGACGTCACGTCGTACGACGGCACCTGCCCGGCGACGCCCGGCACGGCGACCTCCGCGCCGGACACGGAGAACACCGAGACCACCAACCTGACGGTGGTGGACAAGCGGGGCAACGTCGTCGAGTACACGCTCACCATCGAGCAGACCGGCGGGTCCGGCATCGTCGTGCCCGGCCGGGGCTTCCTGCTCAACAACGAGCTGACCGACTTCTCGGCGGAGTACGACCCGAAGGACCCCAACCGGATCCAGCCGCTGAAGCGGCCGCGCTCGTCGATGTCGCCGACGATCGTGCTGAGCAACGGGAAGCCGGTGCTGGCGGTCGGCTCGCCCGGTGGCTCGACGATCATCACGACGGTGCTGCAGGTCCTGCTCGGCCGGCTCGACCTCGGCATGACGCTGCCCGACGCCATCGCCGCGCCCCGCGTGACGCAGCGCAACACGGCGAGCGACCTGGCGGAGCCGGCGTTCATCCAGCAGTACGGCGCGCAGCTGGCACTGCTCGGCCATGACGTGCAGCCGTACCAGGACATCTTCACCGGCACCCAGGAGATCGGCGCCGCCACCGGCATCGAGATCGGCCCGGACGGCCTGCTCACGTCGGCCGCCGAGCCCGCGCGGCGGGGCGGCGGCTCGGCGATGGTGGTCAAGCCCGCCCCGTAGCGGCGCCGGCCCGACGGTGCCGAGGTGCTGCGGCTCGCGGGCGACATGGCGGGACGCCGGGCGAGTTCCGTGAAACGTGGGGGATCGCGGGCTGACCCACGGCGTACCTTTGTCGCGTGCCGACCGACACCACCCCGTGGACCCAGATCGCCTCCGTCGACGAGCTCGTCGACCTGCTCGGTGAGCCCAACGCCCGCGCCCGCGACAAGGGCCGGCCGGCGCTGCTCGACGTCGACCGGGCCTGGCTGGCGGCCACGCCCTTCTGCGTGCTCGCCACCGCGGGCGCCGACGGGACGTGCGACGCCTCCCCGAAGGGAGACCCGGCCGGGCAGCTGGTCCACGTCATCGACGACACGACGATCGCGGTCGCGGAGCGACCCGGCAACAAGCGCGCCGACGGCTACCGGAACGTGCTCGAGAACCCGCACGTCGGGCTGAACTTCCTCATCCCCGGCCGCGGCGACACGCTGCGCATCAACGGCCGCGCTCGGCTGGTCTCCGATGCGCCGTTCTTCGACGAGATGGTCGTCAAGGGCCACCGGCCGATCCTGGCGCTGGTCGTCGAGATCGAGGACATCTTCTTCCACTGCGCGAAGGCGTTCCTGCGCTCGGGCCTCTGGAAGCCGGAGACCTGGGCGCCCGAGGCGACGGTCCCGCGCCGCGCCGTGATCGCCCACGAGGTCGAGCCGAGCGGCATGACCGTCGAGCAGCTCGACGACTACTACGCGAGCCCCAACTACTCCAAGGGCCTCTATGGCTGAGTCCTACGAGTTCCTCAAGGGGCACGGCACCGAGAACGACTTCGTGCTGCTGCCCGACCTCGACGGCGCCGTCCACGGCGACCTGTCGCCCGGCCAGATGGCGGAGCGGGTGCGCGCGCTGTGTGACCGCCGGGCCGGCATCGGCGGCGACGGCGTGCTGCGGGTCGTACGCCGCGGGGACGGCTGGTTCATGGACTACCGCAACTCCGACGGCTCGGTCTCGGAGATGTGCGGCAACGGCGTCCGGGTGTTCGCGCGCTACCTCGTCGACGAGGGCCTCGCCGACCCTGCCGAGCCGATCCCCGTCGACACCCGCGCCGGCCTCAAGCTCCTCACCGTCCGGGGCGACCTGATCACCGCGGACATGGGCGTCGCCAAGGTGCTCGGCGAGACCACCGTCCGGGTCGAGGGCCGCGAGCTCGAGGCGCTCCACGTCGACATGGGCAACCCGCACGCGGTCGCGTTCGTCGACTCCCTCGACGACGCCGGTCGGCTCCTCGACCCACCCCGGCACGACCCCGCGGTCTACCCGGACGGCGTCAACGTGGAGTTCGTCGTACGCCGCGGCGACCACCACGTCGCCATGCGCGTGCACGAGCGGGGCTCGGGGGAGACCCGCTCCTGCGGCACCGGCGCGTGCGCGGTCATGGTGGCCGCGGCCCTCGCCGACGGCGCCCGCCCCGAGGGTGACGACGTGGCCTACCGGGTCGACGTGCCCGGCGGCACCCTCACCGTCACCTGGACCGCCGACGACCGCGTGCTCCTCGCCGGCCCGGCGGTGGTTGTGGCGAAGGGCACAACCAGCCTCTGATGCGCTGACGCTAGGGTCCGGCGCATGGACATCAACGGAGCAAGTGCCATCGTCACGGGCGGCGCGTCGGGGATCGGTGCCGCGGCAGCCCGCCAGCTCGCCGCCAAGGGTGCGGTCGTCGTCGTCGCGGACCTGCAGGCCGACAAGGGCGAGGCGCTCGCCCAGGAGATCGGCGGCATCTTCGCCCAGGTCGACGTCACCGACACCGACCAGATCAAGGCCGCCGTCGACGCCGCCGCCGAGATCGCCCCGCTGCGCGCGTGCGTCAACTCGGCCGGCATCGGCTGGGCACAGCGGACCATCGGCCGCGACGGCGAGTTCGACTCCGCCCACGACCTCGACGCCTTCCGCAAGGTGATCGCGATCAACCTGATCGGCACCTTCGACATGACCCGCCTCGCCGCGACCGCGATGAGCCGCAACGAGCCCGACGCCGACGGCTGCCGCGGCGCGATCGTCAACCTCGCGTCGGTCGCCGCCTTCGACGGCCAGATCGGCCAGGCGTCGTACTCCGCCTCCAAGGGCGGCGTCGTCGGCATGACCCTCCCGGTCGCCCGCGACCTCTCGGCCTCGGGCATCCGCCTCAACACGATCGCCCCCGGCCTGATCGACACCCCGATCTACGGCGAGGGCGAGGCGTCCGAGGCGTTCAAGGCCAACCTCGGCCAGAACGTGCTCTTCCCCAAGCGCCTCGGCGTCCCGGACGAGCTCGCCAGCATGGTCGTCGAGTGCATCACCAACAGCTACATGAACGCCGAGGTGATCCGCGTCGACGGCGGCATCAGGATGCCCCCGAAGTAGCCGGTCAGGCGCGCCGGCCCATCCGGGCGAGCAGCTTCGTCTGGCGGTCGGCGTCGTCGGGGACCGGGAGGTCCTCGGAGAAGACGCCGGGGGCGTACATCGCGTCGCCGAACCCGACGAAGGACTTCTCCATCGCGTCCATGTCGTCGTCGCTGAACGTCGTCGGCGCCCCCTGCGACGAGGCGATGTCCCAGCCGTGCACGACCAGGTCGAGGCCGTAGAACCGCACGACGGTCTCGCCGACCGTCGTCGGCCCGAACCAGCCGTCGTACGTCGTGGCCAGGTAGGCGTCGTCCGCGACGACGGGTCGCACCGCGGCGAGGTGGGCGGACCAGACCTCCTCGGGCGAGCCGGAGGGCCGGTCGCCGAGGTCGGCGCCGTGCTGGGTCAGGAACTCGCGCTGGGTGTCGACGACGTGGCCGACCACGTCGGCGGCGGTCCAGTCGTCGCACGGGCTCTGTGCCGACCAGTCGGCGACGTCGGTGGTGGTGGCGGAGAAGCGCTCCGCCGTCTCGAGGAACTTCGTGGCTTCCGGTGTCATGCCCTCACGGTGGCATCGCCGATGTCGGCGGATCTTGAAAGAATCCGACACATGTCCGGCCCTCGCCCGATCAACCCAGCCCCCGGGGAGCTCGCGGAGCGTGCCCACCTGCTCGACCGGTCGGGCTTCACGCCGCCCATCCACCGCTACGCGCCCGACCCCGCGCTCGCGGGCGTCGTACGCCGCTACTGGATGCCGGTGTGGTCGCTGCCCGACGGGGTCGTGTCGGTGCAGCGGGTGCTGCAGTACCCCGTCTGCCAGGTCGTGATCGCCGACGACTGCGCCGAGCTCGTCGGCCCGCACAGCGGGCTGTCGACCCAGGACATCTCCGGCACCGGCTGGGCCCTCGGCACGATGCTGCAGCCGGCGCCCGGTCTCGCGCTGGTCGGGGGCGGGGTCGACACGCTGACCGACCGGGTCGTCCCGCTGGACGACGGGGCGCTGGTGCGTCGCGTCCACGACGCGGTCGACGACGACCCGGCCGACCCGGCCCGCCAGCTCGCCGCCATCGGCGCTGTCGAGGAGTGGCTGGCCGGCCTGCTGCCCGTCGACGAGGAGGGGCTGCTGGTCAACGCGATCGTCGAGTACGTCGAGGGCGATCCCGCGGTGCAGCGGGTCGGCCAGGTCTGCGACAAGTTCGCGATCTCCGAGCGCACCCTGCAGCGCCTGACCGCCCGCCGCATCGGCCTGAGTCCGAAGTGGCTGATCCAGCGCCGCCGCCTCCACGAGGCCGCCGAGCGGCTCCGCGACGTGGCCCGGCCCGACCTCGCACGGGTCGCCGTCGACCTCGGGTACGCCGACCAGGCCCACTTCGGCCGCGACTTCCGGGCGGTCACCGGGCTGACGCCGGGCGAGTTCGCGGCGGAGCCGCGGCGGGACACCACCGGCTGATCACGCACCGTTGACCGACACGACACGTCGGCGTACCGGTCCCGTCGGACTGCCTCGCCAGCGTGCGAGCCATGGTCCTCCTCGGGAGACGGGCCGCCCTGCTGGCCGGGGTGGCGATCGGGGGAACGCCGGGATTGGTCGTCGCCGGCCTGCGGGCAGGGCCTCCGTCGCTCGTGCGCGACCGGGTCGGGCTCACCTCCGGGGCCCGGTCCGGCGAGGTCACCACCACCTCGGCGGTGCTGTGGGCCCGCGCGTCGGCGGACGCCCGGATGTCGGTCCGGCTGTCGAGCAACGGCCGGCTGGTGCGCGACGTCGCCGGCGCCTGGGCCGACGAGCGGACCGACCACACCGCGCGGCTGATCGTCGAGGGCCTCGCGCCGGGGCGCCGGTACGACGCGGACGTCTCGTTCACCGCCCCCGACGGCACCGAGGGCCGGCCGGAACGGATCAGCTTCAGCACCGCGCCGGTCCACCCGGCGGCGCAGTCGTTCGTCTGGTCGGGTGACACCTGCGGCCAGGGCTTCGGGATCAATCCGGACCTGGGCGGCCTCACGACGTACCGCGCGATCCTCGACACGCGCCCGGACTTCCTCATCCACTGCGGCGACACGATCTACGCGGACATCGAGATCGAGTCGCGGCTCGAGGAGGAGACCGGAGACGTCTGGCGCAACGTCGTCGCCGAGGGGGTCGGCAAGGTGGCCGAATCGCTCGAGGAGTTCCGGGGGCGGCACCGCTACCCGCTGCTCGACGAGCACGTGCGGGCGCTGTACGCCGAGGTGCCGACCGTCAGCCAGTGGGACGACCACGAGACGTGCAACAACTGGTACCCAGGCGAGGTCCTCGACGACGACCGGTACGTCGAGCGCAGCTGCGACGTCCTCTCCGCCCGTGGCCGGCGGGCCTGGCAGGAGTACCAGCCGGTGCCGGTGCGGACCCTGATCGACCGCGGCGGCGACGGCTTCGCCTCGGACCGCATCTACCGCCGCGTGCCGCGCGGCCCCCACCTCGACGTGTTCTGCCTCGACATGCGGACCTACCGCGGCCCGAACCCGACCTCGGCGGCGGCTGGCCAGCCCGGGGTGCTCGGACCGGAGCAGGAGCGCTGGCTGGTCGACCAGGTCAGCGCGTCCACCGCGACCTGGAAGGTGATCTCGGCCGACCTGCCGCTCTCCGCGCCGTCCAACCACGCCGACGACCTCGACAGCGTGCCCAACGGCGACGACGGCCCGCCGACCGGGCGCGAGCCCGAGCTGGCGCGGGTGCTGGCCGCGTTCCGGCGTCACGGCGTGCGCAACGTCGTCTGGATCACCGCCGACGTGCACTACACGGCCGCTCACCACTACAGCCCCGACCGGGCGGCGTTCAGCGACTTCGACCCCTTCTGGGAGTTCGTGTCCGGGCCGCTCGCCGCCGGGACGTTCGCCACCAAGGACGCCGTGCTGGACGGCACGTTCGGCCCCGAGGTCGTCTTCTCGAAGGGCAACGAGACGCCGACGTGGGCGCAGTCGCCCCGGGCCGGCAACCAGTTCTTCGGGCACGTCGCGATCGACGCCGCGGGCCTCCTGACCGTCACCCTCCACGACGGGTCCGGAGCCGCGCTGTGGTCCCGGGCGCTCGAGCCCGCGGAACCCGCCGGCTGACCCCCTCTTGGGCCCCCGTCCTGGCCCCCATCTTGGCGATGTTGTTGGCATCGCTCCCACTCGACGTTTGACTCACCCGCAGGGGTGGAAAGAACCGCCGGGGTTCTCTGGGGAGGGAGGTCGCGTGAGTTCGCACGCGAAAAGTCACCGGGCCGTCCGGCAACGAGGCCGGGGAGGCACGGTGTTCGTGGCCACGCTCGTGGCGATCGCGGTGGCGGTCGGTGCCGGCGGAACGTACGTCCTGCTCGGCGGGGAGCCGTCGGGCGCCTCCGACGCCTGCCCGGGACCGAGCATCACCGTCGCCGCCGCTCCCGAGATCGCCCCGGTGGTCGCCGAGGTCGTCGAGCAGGCGGAGTGCGACCAGATCGCCGTCGACCCGCTGCCGTCCGCCCTGGTCAGCGCGCGGGTCGCGGCGGGCAAGGACGCCCCCGACGTGTGGATCCCCGAGTCGTCGAGCTGGGTGAAGCGCGCCGCCGTGTCGGCGCCGGCCACGCCCCAGCCCCTGGTCGAGTCGCTCGCGACCTCTCCGGTCGTGCTCGTCTCGGCCGACAACCGCCCGCCCGAGACGTGGACCGCCGCGCTGGACGCCGACGACCTCGTGCTCGGCGATCCGCTGACGTCGGCGGCCGCGGCCGTCCCGCTCGTCGCGGGAGGCGCAGAGGCCAAGCGCGCCGGCACGGACTTCGCGGCCACCGTGGTGCCGCTCGCCCAGGCCCAGGCCGACGCCCGGGGCGACGCGCCGGGCGACGTACAGCGGCTCGAGCAGCTCGCGGACGAGGGCTCCGGCGTGGCGGCGGTGAGCGAGCAGGCCTGGCTCGCCACGGCGCCCGCGCTCTCCGCCGGGGTGCCCGCGACCGGCACCCTGCTGCTCGACTACCCCGTGGTGCTCACGACCGGCGAGGAGCGGCGCGCCGACATCGACCAGACCACCCGGACCCTGACCCGGCTGCTGGGCGAGAAGCCGACGGGCACGGCGCTCGCCGACGCAGGCTTCCGCGGCCCGGACGGCTCCCCCGGCCAGGACGGCGTCGGCGCGGTCGAGGCCGTGCAGGCGTCGGCCGCGCAGGTCAGCACCGCGCTGCAGCAGTGGGCGACGCTCGTGCTGCCGACCCGGGCGCTCGCGGTCGTGGACGTGTCGGGGTCGATGGACTTCGACGCTGGCGGCCAGACCCGGATGGCGCTGACGACCGCCGCGGCGCAGCAGGGGCTCGCGCTCTTCCCCGACGCGGCCGCGATCGGGCTCTGGGCGTTCTCCCAGCAGCTCGACGGCAACACCGACCACCGCAAGCTGCTGCCGATCCGCCGGCTCGGCACCGCCACCGACGACGGCACGCACCGTGAGTCGCTCGCCGCCGGGCTCGCCGGGCTCGCCGGGCTGACCGGGGGAGGCACCGGCCTCTACGACACCGCGCTCGCGGCGTACGAGGCGGTGCTCGCCGACTACGACCCGGAGGCCGCCAACAGCGTGCTGCTCCTCACCGACGGCGCCAACGACGACCCCGGCAGCATCAGCCTCCCGCAGCTGATGTCGGAGCTCCGCGACCTCGCCGACCCGAGCCGGCCGGTGCGCATCATCGCCATCGGCATCTCCGCGGACTCCGACGCGGCCGCGCTGCGCCAGATCGCCCGCGCGACCGGTGGGGACGCCTACATCGCCGAGAACCCGGCCGACATCGCAACGGTCTTCCGCGAGGCCCTCGGGTCACGCGCCGGCTGACGTCCAACCGGTGAGGTCGACGACGACGTCCGCCCGGTCGCGGGCGGCCTCGACGAGCACGGCGTTCGCCTCGTCGACCCGGGCGACCCACGCGCGGGCCTCGGTGGGCGACTTGCCGAACAGCACGTGCCGGGCGACGAGCCGCTCCCGCCGTACGTCGTCGTCGAGCGTCAGGTGCCACACCACGTCGATCTCGGCGCGTACGCCGTGCCAGCGCGGCTCGTCGAGCAGCAGGTAGTTGCCTTCGGTGACCACGGTCCCGGCCGGCGGTACCGCGATCGCGCCCGCGATCGGCTGCTCGAGGTCGCGCTCGAACATCGGTGCCACGACGTCGGGCTCCCCCGCCCGGACGCGCCGCAGCAGCGCGGCGTACCCGGGCGCGTCGAACGTCTCCGGCGCGCCCTTCCGGTCGCGCAGGCCGCGGCGGACGAGCTCGACGTCGGCGTAGTGGAATCCGTCCATCGGCACCATCGGGAGGCCCAGCGACGCGGCGATCGTGGACTTGCCGACGCCGGGCGCGCCGGTGATGCCGAGGAGGCGGATGCCGTCCGGTACCGCCGGCACCGTCATGGCGCGGGCTCGCCGAGGCCGGCCCGACGGGCGAGCAGGATCGCGTCGGCGCGGTCGCGGGCCCCGACCTTGGCGACGGCGTTGGAGACGACGTTGCGCACCGTCTTGTCGGAGAGATGCAGCCGCGCGCTGATCGCGGCGTTCGACAGGCCGCCGGCCACCAGATCGAGCACCTCGAGCTCGCGGTCGGTGAGGTCGGGGAAGGCCTCGGCGCCGCGGCGCGCGGTCCGCGACGACTCGCGCACGCGCAGCAGCACCTGCTCGGCGACGCCCTCGCCGAAGACCGCGCCGCCCGACGCGACCTCGCGCATCGCCCGGGCGACCTCGACCTTCGTCGCACCCTTGACGAGGTAGCCGCGCGCACCGGCGCGCAGCGCGGCGACCACGCTGTCCGCGCCCTCGTGCATCGACAGCACGAGCACCTGGACGCCCGGCGTCTCGGCGACGATCCGGCGGGTCGCCTCGACGCCGTTCAGGCCGGGCATGGAGAGGTCCATGAGCACCACGTCGGGTCGCAGCCGCTCCGCCAGCTCCACGGCCTCGAGCCCGTCGCCGGCCTCGCCGACCACGGTCACGCCCGGCAGCGAGCCGAGCACCATCGCCAGGCCCTCGCGGTAGACGGGGTGGTCGTCGGCCACCACGACCCGCAGCTCCTGCTCGACCTCGTCGCTCACTGGCGCACCCTCTCATCCGCAGCCCGGTCCGCGGGGGCAGGCAGCCAGGCGACGACGACCGTGCCGCCGCCCGGTCCGGTGGTCACCGTGCAGCCGCCGCCGAGCTCCTCGGCCCGCTCCCGCATGGAGACGAGCCCGACACCGGGCTCGGCCGCGTCGGCCAGCCCGCGGCCGTCGTCGGCGACGGTCACCTCGACTGTCCGGGGCAGCCGCTCGACGCCGAGCCGGACCCGGCCGGCCCCGGCGTGGCGCGCGGCGTTCGAGAGCGCCTCGGTCGCGATCCGCAGCGCGGCCACCTCGACTGCCGCGGGCAGGTCGCGCAGCTCCCCGCGCACCTCGACGTCGACCTCGAGGCCACCCGCCTCGAACCCCTCCGCCGCCGCGTGCAGCGCCTCGGCCAGGCCGAGCTCGTCGAGCGCGGCGGGCCGCAGGCCGTCGACGATCCGGCGGACGGTGGCGACGGCGCCGGTGAGCAGCGACTCGGCCCGAGCGGCCAGCGGCGCGACCGGGTGGTCGCCGATCTGCGAGCGCACCTCGCCGAGCTGGAGCGCGACCGCGGCCAGCACTGGCCCGAGGTCGTCGTGCAGGTCGTGCCGGAGCCGCCGGCGCTCCTCCTCGCGGGCCATCACGAGCCGCTCGCGCGAGGTCTGGAGGGCGTCGCGCAGGTGGGCGGCGTGCGCGGCGACCGCGACCGGGCGGGCCAGGTCGTCGAGCAGCCGCAGGTCGCCCGCGGACAGCGCCCGGTCGGCCCGGCGCGGGCCGACGACGAGGTGCCCGACCAGCTGGCCGCCGTGCACCAGTGGCACCTCGACGCCGTCTCCGGTGACCGTGCCACTGGACGCCGACGGCCCGTCGAGGACGTCGACGGTCGCCCACGGCAGCTGCAGCGCGTGCCGGACCGCCTCGGCAACCCGGGTCAGCGCCTCGGCGCCCGCGGGCTCCGCCGCCGCGGCCTCGAGCCGTCCGCTGAGCCGGACCAGCGCGCCGTACGGGTCGGCGCGGTCGCCCCGGGTGACGCGGTCGACCAGCCGCTGCACCCGCTGCCGGGCCGGCTCGGCGGTCAGCGCCACCACGACGGTGGCCAGCAGGGGAGCGCCGGTGCGGTCACCGAGCGCGTCGCCGAGCAGCAGCACGGCCGCGGCGTACATCGCCACCACCAGGCCGGTGAGCACCGCGTAGGTGAGAGTCCGCCGGATCACGTGGTCGACGTCCCACAGCCGGTAGCGCAGGCCGGCCATCGCGATCCCGAGCGGCAGCGGCAGCATGCTGATGCCGAGCAGCAGGTCCGAACCGGCCTCCGAGACGACCTGGCCGAGCGCGAGCAGCAGGATGCTCAGCACGCCGCCGTACACCACCCACTTCAGCTGCTGACGCTCCTCGCCGACGGAGGCGCGCAGCCGCAGCACGAGGGAGACCAGGCCGGCCAGCGCGCAGAGCATGACCAGGGGGAGCAGGGCCGCGAGCAGCGTGGGGCCGACGTCGAGCCCGGCCGGCGAGGTGACGCCCGGGGGCATCGGGTCCAGCGGCGGCTGGTCCATCCGGTCGTACGGCGTGACCGCCCAGCCGATCGGCGCGAGCACGGTGACGACGACGGCCACCCACCAGACCACCCGCCAGGCCCCGCGCGGTCGTGCGCCGTCCGGCAGCCGCAGCGGCAGCAGGGTCGCGGCCACGCAGTAGCCGGCCGCCCACGCCCACGACCCGACCCACAGTGCCGCCTCGCCGCCGGGCAGCGAGCCGGGCGCGGTGACCAGGGCGCGGTGCGCCCAGTCGGAGGCCAGGCTCGAGACGCTGAGCGCGACGCCGGCCAGGATCAGCAGCCAGCCCGGCACCGATCGTGGGCGGCGGGCCGCGAGCACCCCACCGGTGACCGCGAACGCGACGCCGGCGACGCTCGGGGCGGACGGCGGCAGGCCGTCGAGAGCCCGCAGCACGATCGATCCCACCGTCGCGAGGACGGCGAGGAGCGCAGCGGCCACGGCGGCGACGACGGACATGCGCACATGCTGCCGACGCGGTGCGACCCCTGTCACGGGACGCACCGTCCCGAACCCCGAGGGACATGGCGACGACCGGCCGGGACGCGCCGCCCCGACGAAGAGGTGATCATCCGCCTCCGGACGGCGGGACGGCGCGTTCCGCAGTGTTCGGGGCACACCGCGCCGGACGGTCCGGCGCCCCACTCCCAGGAGAGATCCCCATGCCCGAGTCCACCTCCACCACCACTCACGGCACTCCCGGCCACGGCGCCGTCAGCGACTGGGCGAGCGAGGTCGCCGGACCGGCGGCCCCCGCCGTCGCCCCGGCGCAGCCCGCCGACAGAGGCTTCCTCGTCGCCCTGGGGGCGGCGATGGTCGCCAGCCCCCTCGCGATGGCCGGCTGGTTCGCGGTCGAGCCGTCGGTGCTGCCCCGTGAGGACCCGCAGGTCTTCCTCGAGTCGGTCGCCACGTCGCCGGACCGCTACCTCGCCGGCACCGCCCTGCTCGCCCTCGCCGCAGTCCTGGCGATCCCGGCGGCGGTCGGGTTCGCCCGGCTGCTGCGTCCGCGGCTGCCCCGGCTCGGCGTGGTGATCGCGGTGCTGATGTTCCTGTCCGGCGTCGGCCTGTGCGCCCAGGTCGGCTTCCGCGCCATGGTGTGGTCGATGGTCGACGCGGGGTCGGTCCCGGCGTCGTCGGTCGAGACCTACACCGCGTTCCAGACCGGCGGCTTCTTCGACGTGCTGGTGGCACCGGGCCTGGTCTTCGGCGGCGTCGCCACGCTCCTCGTGGTCGGCAGCCTGCTGTGGACCCGCCTGGTGTCGCGGTGGGTGCCGGTCGCGATGATCGTCGGGATGGTGCTCTCCTCCGGGGAGTTCGCCGACGCCGTCACCGTGTCGGGCGCTGCCCTCGGCGTGCTGGCCAACCTCTGGCTGGCCCGCACGCTGGTCGCCCGGGGCTGACCCACGATGCGCCGGGGTGCGCTAATCGGTTCGCCGGATGCGGGACCGGACCGTACTCTGGATGGCGTATGACGAACGCACACGCCTCTGACTTCAACCTCGACGACGAGCTCGAGGAGACCGAGGACTGGGAGTCCGAGGACTTCGAGTCCGGCTACGCCGATGAGCCCGACCCCGAGGACCTCACCACCGGCGAGATGGACCTGGCCGAGCGCCACCAGCTCCGCCGGGTCGCCAGCCTCCGCACCGAGCTCGAGGACATCACCGAGGTCGAGTACCGCCAGCTCCGCCTGGAGCGGGTGGTGCTCGTCGGGGTGTGGACCGAGGGCTCGGTCGCGGACGCCGAGAACTCCATGGCCGAGCTCGCGCTGCTCGCCGAGACCGCCGGCTCCGAGGTGCTGGACGCCATCTACCAGCGCCGGCAGTCGCCCGACCCCGCGACGTACATCGGTCGCGGCAAGGTCGAGGGGCTCGCCGAGATCGTGCGGGCGACCGGCGCCGACACCGTGATCTGCGACGGCGAGCTCGCGCCCAGCCAGCTGCGCAACCTCGAGGACCGGCTCAAGGTCAAGGTCGTCGACCGCACCGCGCTGATCCTCGACATCTTCGCGCAGCACGCGAAGAGCAAGGAGGGCCAGGCCCAGGTCGAGCTGGCCCAGCTCAACTACATGAAGCAGCGCCTGCGTGGTTGGGGTGGCAACCTCTCTCGCCAGGTCGGTGGCCGGGTTGCCGGCGGTGCCGGCATCGGTGGCCGTGGTCCCGGTGAGACGAAGATCGAGACCGACCGGCGCCGCATCAACACCAAGATCGCCAAGCTCCGCCGCGAGCTGAAGGAGATGAAGGGGACCCGCGACACCAAGCGCCAGGAGCGCCGTCGCCACCACATCCCCAGCGTCTCGATCGCGGGCTACACCAACGCCGGCAAGTCGTCCCTGCTCAACCGGCTCACCGACGCCGGCGTGCTCGTCGAGGACGCGCTGTTCGCGACGCTCGACCCGACGACGCGTCGTACGACGACCTCCGACGGCCGGGTCTACACGATGAGCGACACCGTCGGCTTCGTGCGGCACCTGCCGCACCAGCTGGTCGAGGCGTTCCGCTCGACGCTCGAGGAGGTCGCCGACTCCGATCTCGTGCTGCACGTCGTCGACGGCTCGCACCCCGATCCGGAGGGCCAGATCGCCGCGGTGCGCGAGGTCTTCTCGGAGATCGGCGCCGTCGAGGTGCCCGAGCTGATCGTCATCAACAAGGCCGACCTGGCCGACCCGATGGTGATCGCGCGGCTGCGCCAGCGCGAGCCGCACTCGGTCGTCGTCTCGGCGCGCACCGGCGAGGGCATCGCCGAGGCGCTGAAGGTGGTCGAGGGCGAGCTGCCTCGGCCCGGGGTCGAGTTCAAGGCGCTGCTGCCCTACGACCGTGGCGACCTGATCAACCGGCTGCACCAGCACGGCGAGATCGAGTCCCTCGAGCACACCGGCGAGGGCACGGTCGTCGTCGGCCGCGCGAACCCCGACCTCGCCGGCGAGCTGGCGGCGTACGCGCTCTAGCCCGTCGGACGCGTCGCGAAGTCCCGGAACCGGGCCGCGGCGGGTGAGAGCTCGCGGTCCGTGCGCCACACCAGCCCGATCGAGCGGCGCACCCGAGCGCCCGCGATGGCGATGCCGACGGTGCCGGAGGCGCCGGCGAAGTGCTCCGGGACGATGGCGACCCCGAGCCCGGCGGCCACCAGGCCCTCGATGGTCGCGAGGTCCTGGCTCTCGAAGGAGATCGGCGGTGCGATGCCGGCCGAGCGCAGCAGGTCGTCGACGAGCTCGCGGTAGCCGAAGCCCGGCGGGATCGCGACCATCTCCTCGTCGGCGAGCTCGCTCAGCGCCACCCGCTTCCGCCCGCTGAGACGATGCCCGGCCGGCACGACGAGCACCTCCCGCTCGTCCAGGAGCGGGACCCAGCCCAGGCCCTCCTGACGCGTGGTGATGGCCAGGTCCGCGGCGCCGCTCGCCAGGTCGGCCGTGATCTCCATCGAGGGCTCCTGGCGCAGCACCAGCCGGACCCGGGGCGCGACGCGGTGGAAGTCGCGCAGCAGCCGCGGGACGAGCAGGCCCGCCATCGAGTCGAGGAACGCCAGGCGCACGACGCCGGTGTCGGGGTCGAGCAGCGAGGCGACGTCGTCGACCAGCTGGGTGTGCCGCGCCTCGATCTCACGCGCGGCCGTCACCACGAGCTCTCCCACCGGCGTGACCCGCACGCCGTCCGGCACCCGCTCGAAGACCCTCACCCCGAGCTCCGCCTCGACCCTCGCGACAGCTCGCGAGAGCGTCGGCTGCGGCACGCCGAGCACGGCCGCGGCATCGGTGACGTGCTCGAGGTCGGCCACGGTCGCCAGCCACTGGAGGTCGCGCACCATCATCCACTCATCATGCACTGAACGTATGGAGATCAGCCAGTCAACACATTGGATGTATGAGGCCAGAGGCGGCAGGGTCGACCGCGTGGAGACCGAGGGACACCTTCCGGGCAGCGTCGACTACCGCAGGGTCGTCGGCGCCCTGTTCGTCGCGGGCCTGGCGACGTTCGCGTTGCTGTACAGCACGCAGGCACTGCTGCCCGAGCTCGCGGGCGACTTCGGCGTCTCCACCTCGGCCAGCACCCTGACGCTGTCGCTGACGACGCTCGGCCTCGGGCTCGCGCTGCTCGTGGCCGGCCCCGCCTCCGAGCTGATCGGCCGCACGCGGCTGATCCATGGCTCGCTCGTCGCGTCGGCCGTGATCGCCCTCGCCACCGCCGTCGCGCCGACCTGGGAGAGCGTGCTCGTGCTGCGCTTCCTCGAGGGCGTCGCCCTGGCCGGGCTGCCGGCCGTGGCGACGGCGTACCTCCGCGAGGAGCTGCACGGCTCGGCCCACGCCCGCGCCGCCGGCCTCTACATCGGCGGTACGGCGCTGGGCGGCATGGCCGGTCGCCTGCTCACCGGTGGGGTGGGGGAGCTGGCCGGCTGGCGCTGGGCGCTCGTGGCCACGGGAGTCCTGGCGGCGGCGTGCGCGCTCGCGGTGCGGGTGCTGCTCCCGCCGTCGGCGCGCTTCGTGCCCTCGCCGCCCGGCCTCCGCCTGGTCGTCCGGCGGACGGTGCGCGCGGTCTCGGACCCGGTGCTGCTGGCGCTCTACGGGATCGGCGGCTGCTCGGTCGGCATGCTCGTGGCGGTCTTCAACACGCTCGGCTTCCGGCTCGAGGCCGCGCCCTTCCACCTCGGGCTGGGCGCCGCGAGCCTGGTCTTCCTCGTCTACCCGATCGGCACGGTCAGCTCGACGGTGTCGGGCCGGATCGCCGACCGCGTCGGGCGGCGTGCGGTGCTGCCGACCGGCTGCCTGCTGGCACTGGCCGGGCTGCTGCTCACCCTCGCCCACTCGCTGGCGATGGTCGTCACCGGCCTGGGCCTGCTGGTCGCCGGCTTCTTCGTGGTGCACGGCGTCGCGAGCGGCTGGGTGCCGGCCCGGGCCCACGCCGGTGGCGTCTCGGCGGCGCAGGCGGCGTCGCTCTACCTCTTCGCCTACTACCTCGGCTCGTCCGTATTCGGCAGCGTCGCCGGCCCGGCCTGGAGCGGCGCCGGCTGGGCGGGCGTCGTCGGGATGGCCACCGTCCTGCTCGCCGTCACCGCCGTGCTGGCGGCCGTCCTGCGTCGTACGTCGCCGCTCGTCGCCGCTGCCCGGACACCCGCCTGAGGTCGGCCAAGATCACGATTCGGTAGCGGCGGGCCGGTTTCTGCGTCATTCCGCCACGCCGGCACCGTCCTGTCCTCGACGCTTGTCAGTGGTCTAGTCGGGTGCGGTCTTGGGAGGGCGGGCATGGCGCTGTCGGTACGCCGACCGGTGCTGGTCGGCATGGTGCTGGCGGTCGCCCTCGCGGCCGCCCTGACCGTGCTCGTCGGCGTCCGCGCCACCGGTAGCGACCCCTCCCGCTGCGAGCGCTTCGCCGCCGACTCCCGCGCCCGGGCCGCCGCCGTCTCCGGCAGCGGACAGCGCGTGGTCGTGATCGGCGACTCCTGGTCGGCGGGGCTGGGCCTCGAGCGGTCGGGCGGTTCGTGGCCCGCCCGCCTCTCGGGGACCGTGCACGTGGCCGGGTTCTCCGGCTCGGGCTTCAGCGCCCGCGCGAGCGGCTGCGGCGTTGCGGTCTCCTTCGGCGAGCGCGCGTCGCGCGCCCTGCGTGGCGGGGCCGACCTCGTCGTCGTCGAGGGCGGGCTCAACGACTACGACCAGCCCGACGCCGCCATCCGGGCCGGCTTCCGGGCGCTGATGCGCGAGCTGCGCGGGCAGCAGGTCGTCGTCGTGGGACCGGCCAGCGCACCGTCGCGGTCCCGCGCGGTCCCGCGCGTCGACGCGCTGCTGGCCAGACTCTCCGGGGAGTACGACGTGGCGTACGTGCGAACCACCGGCCTGCGACTGCCCTACCTGCCCGACCGGCTGCACCTGACGCCGGCGGGCCACGACGCGTTCGGCGACTACGTCGCCGGGGAGCTCGTGGAGCTCGGTCTCTCCTGAGGCGGCCGCCCGCGTGCGACACTCCCTGTCGTGCGTCATTCCCTCGCGGGCCGGGCCGAGTCCCCGATGCAGGCCCGGATCCTCGCCCAGCTCCGCGACGAGGGGCCGCTGTCGAAGGCCCAGCTCGCGGACCGGCTCCAGGTGTCCCGCACCACCGTGGCCGCCGAGGTCGGGCGGCTCGTCGAGCTCGGGCTGGCCCAGGAGGCCGGGCCGGCCGCATCCCGGGGCGGACGACGGTCGACGCTGGTCGACCTCGCCTCCGACATCCGCTTCGTGGGCATCTCGATCGGTGCGACCGGCATGTCCGTGGGCGTCACCGACGGGCGCCTGGCGGTGCTCTCCACGCGTCATGAGGCGTGCGACATCAGGCAGGGTCCCGAGGTCGTCCTCGCGGTGGCGCTCGAGCTGGTGCGGAAGGTGCTCGACGAGGTCGGCGTGGACAAGCCGATGGGCGCCGGCATCGGCGTACCCGGCCCCGTCGACTTCAACCGCGGCGTCTCCGTCTCGCCGCCGATCATGCCCGGCTGGGACGGCTACCCGGTGCGCGACGCCGTGTCCCGTGAACTCGGCTGCCCCGCGCTGCTCGACAACGACGTGAACGTGCTGGCCCTCGGCGAGCAGCACGCCGGGGTGGCCAAGGGCGCCCGCGACTTCCTGTACGTGAAGATCGGCACCGGCATCGGCTGCGGCATCGTCCTCGACGGCGAGCTCTACCGCGGCGTCAACGGGTGTGCCGGCGACATCGGGCACATCCGGGTCGACGACTTCGGCCCGACCTGCGCCTGCGGCAACACCGGCTGCCTCGAGGCGTTCTCCGGCGGCGCCGCGCTGGCCCGGGACGCCATGGCCGCCGCCCGCAGCGGGCGCTCGCCGGTGCTCGCGGCGGTGCTGGAGGCGAACGGCGAGCTGACGGCCGCCGACGTCGGCCGGGCCGTCGCCGAGGGGGACGCCCAGGCGGTGCAGCTGATCCGGGACAGCGGCCGGCACATCGGGCAGGTGCTCGCGAGCCTGGTCTCGTTCTTCAACCCCGGCATGATCGTGATCGGCGGCCGCGTCACCGGGCTCGGGCACGCCCTGCTCGCGGAGATCCGGGGCGTCACGTACCGCCGCTCGCTCCCGCTCGCCACCGGCAACCTGCCCATCGTGCTGAGCGAGCTCGGCGACGAGGGTGGTGTGGTCGGCACCGCCCGGCTGATCAGCTCGTCCGTCTACGCGTCCTAGTCCGTTCCCGAAGGGGACTTTCGCAGGTAACTGTCAAAAGTTTGCCCAGTTCTGGACTTTCTTTCGCCAAACCCTTGCGGTTCCCCGAATCCGCGTCCTAGTTTGTGCGGCATCGCGGCCGCCAGTGACCGCGGTCACAGGCGCGTGGGACGCGCGGAGGAGCAGATGACCGACCAGCCGCTGCTGCAGATGACCGGGATCGTCAAGGAGTTCCCCGGCGTACGCGCGCTCGACGGCGTCGACCTCGACGTGCGACCGGGCGAGGTGCACTGCCTGCTCGGCCAGAACGGCGCGGGCAAGTCGACGCTGATCAAGGTGCTCTCCGGCTTCCACCAGCCCGACGGCGGCACCATCGTGTGGGACGGCGAGGAGACGTCGTTCTCCACGCCGGCCAAGGCGATCGAGCACGGCGTCGCGACGATCTACCAGGAGCTCGACCTGGTGCCGCACCTCGACGTGACCGAGAACGTCTTCCTCGGCCACGAGATCTCCCGGGCGGGGTTCAGCCAGCGTGGCCAGACCCGCGGGCAGGTCCGCGACCTGCTCGCCCGGCTCGGTCACTCCGAGATCTCGCCGACCCGGATCGTCGGCGACCTGTCGCCCGCCTCCCAGCAGATCGTCAGCATGGCCCGCGCCCTGTCCCACGACACCCGCCTGCTCGTGCTCGACGAGCCGTCCGCCGTGCTCGACCAGGAGGAGGTCAAGAACCTGTTCCGGGTGATCCGGGACCTCACGAGGGAGGGAGTCGCGATCGTCTACATCTCCCACCGGCTCGAGGAGATCCGCGAGATCGGAGACCGGATCACCGTGCTCAAGGACGGCCGCACCGTCGGCACCGGCCTCGCCGTCGCCGACACCCCGACGGCCGACCTGATCAAGCTGATGACCGGACGGTCGATCGAGTACGTCTTCCCGCCCCGCTCCGCAACTCCCCGCGACCGCGGCGAGCCGGTGCTGGAGGTGCGGGACCTCAGCCTCGCCGGCGTGTTCACGGATGTCGACCTCACCGTGCACGCCGGCGAGATCGTCGGGCTGGCCGGCCTCGTCGGGGCCGGCCGGTCGGAGATCCTCGAGACCCTGTACGGCGCCCGCCGCGCCTCGGCCGGCACGGTCACCGTGGACGGCAAGAGGCTGCGCCGCGGCTCGGTCGTCGCGTCGGTCCGCGCCGGCATCGGCCTCGCACCCGAGGAGCGCAAGAGCCAGGGCCTCTTCCTCGACGAGGCCGTCTTCCGCAACATCACCATGTCTTCGATGGGCCGGTTCGCCCGCCTCGGATTCCTCGACCGCCGCGAGGAGCGGCGCCGATCCGAGGCACTGACCACGAGCCTCGACGTACGTCCCGCGGGCGTGACCCGCGCCGTGCGCACCCTCTCCGGCGGCAACCAGCAGAAGGTCGTGCTCGCCCGCTGGCTGCTGCGCGAGTGCCGGGTGCTGCTGCTCGACGAGCCCACGCGGGGGGTCGACGTGGGCGCCCGGTCGGAGCTCTACCAGCTGGTCCGCTCGCTGGCCGACCGCGGCGTCGCCGTCGTCGTGGTCTCGAGCGAGATCGAGGAGGTGCTGGGTCTCGCCGACCGGGTCCTCGTCGTCCGCGAGGGCGTCGTCGTCCACGAGTCCCACGCCACCGAGCTCGACGAGGCTGGAGTCCTCGATCTCGTCATGGAAGGAAAGGTTCCCGCATGAGCCAGGACAGCGTGCGCGTCGAGAAGGCCGCGCTCGAGGCGAGCAAGGAGTCGAACCCGGTCCGAGCCGTGATGGGCACCAGCGTCGGCCGCAATGCGGGGCTGGTCGTCGCGCTGCTGCTGATCTGTGTCGTCGGCGTCATCACCGCTGGGGACAACTTCGCGAGCCTCGACAACGGGCTGACCATCCTGCGCTTCGCGTCGGTGATCGGCGTCGTCAGCATCGGGATGACATTCGTGATCATCGGTGGCGGGATCGACCTGTCGGTCGGCGCGATCGCCGCACTGGCCTCGGTCTGGTGCACGACGCTCGCCACCCAGCAGATGGCCGAGGACACCCACTGGACCCTGATGATCTTCACCGCCGTGGCGGTGGCACTCGGCTGCGGGCTGGTCAACGGGCTTCTGGTCGCCTACGGACCCGTGGTCCCGTTCATCGCCACGCTCGCGATGTTCGCCAGCGCTCGCGGCCTCGCCGAGATCATCGCCAACCGGCGCACGCAGCTCGTCCGCGTCGACGAGTTCAACGACTTCTTCCGTGGCGACTTCCTCGGGATCCCGGTCCTGATCTGGATCTTCGCCGTGGTCTCCGTGATCGGCTGGGTCGTTCTCAACCGCACGACGTTCGGTCGGCGCACCATCGCCGTCGGAGGCAACCCCGAGGCCGCGCGCCTGGCCGGCATCAACGTGAAGTGGCACACCGTGATGCTGTACGTCGTGGTCGGCCTCTGCTGTGGCATCGCCGCGCTGATGATCACCGCCCGAACGACCACCGGTTCCTCGACGCACGGCGGCCTGTGGGAGCTCGACGCGATCGCGGCCGTCGTCATCGGCGGCACCCTGCTCACCGGCGGGCGCGGGACCATCGTCGGCACCGTCTTCGGGGTGCTCATCTTCGCGACGCTCAACAACGTCTTCATCCAGAACAACCTCTCGAGCTCGGCGCAGGCGGTAGCCAAGGGCGTGATCATCGTCGTCGCCGTGCTCCTCCAGCAGCGTCTGGCGAACCGCACCACCACCACCTAGACGTCCCGGGACGACCTGGACGACACAACCCGAGGAGAACCAATGTCCGCACGACCCCTTCCGCGTCGCCGGCGCGTGTTCGCCGGCGTCGCCGCAGCGGCGGCCACCTGTCTCGTGCTGACCGCGTGCACGAGCAACGACCCGGAGCCTTCCGGTGACGACGGCGACAGCAACGCCAACGCGGCGAGCTCCAACGACGACACCGGCGACACCGTGACGATCGGCTTCTCGGGTCCGGCCGCCGACCACGGCTGGCTGGCCGCGATCAACAGCAGCGCCCAGGAGGCTGCTGACGAGTACGAGGACATCGACCTGCAGTTCGCGGAGGGCACCAACGACGTCAACGCGCAGATCGCCACCGTCGAGACGTTCATCAACGACGAGGTCGACGCGATCGTGCTGCTGCCCTCCGACGGTGCGGCGCTGACCGAGGTCGCCATCCAGGCGATGGACGCCGGCATCCCGGTCGTCAACGTCGACCGCGAGTTCTCCTCGCCGTTCGCGGCGCGCGCCACCGTCCTCGGCGACAACTACGGCATGGGTGTCTCCGCCGGTACCTATGCGTGCCAGCTGATCGAGGACAACGACATCGCCAACCCGGTCATCGCCGAGATCGCCGGCATCGACGCCCTGCCGCTCACCCAGGACCGCTCCGACGGCTTCAAGGACGCGCTCGAGTCCTGCGACCAGACCGTCGACCGTCGGGTGGCCGCGGAGTTCACCGTCGAGTCCGGCGAGGAGGTGGCTGGGAACCTGCTCCAGGCCGAGGACCAGATCGACATCATCTGGAACCACGACGACGACCAGGGCGTCGGCGTGAAGGCGGCCTTCGACAACGCCGACCGCGACGAGTTCTTCTTCATCGGCGGCGCCGGCTCGTGCAACGCGATGGACTGGATCGAGGACGGCGAGATGGAGGCCACCGTCATCTACCCGCCGACCCAGGCTGCCGACGGCATCAAGCTGGCCCGCCTGATCGCGCAGGACAAGGGCATGTCCGACCTGGTCCAGGTCGAGGTGCCCAAGCGCATCGTGCTCAACGCGCCGGTCGTGAACGCCGACAACGTCGACGACTACAGGGACCTCTGCTTCGAGTCCTGACCGATCCGTGCCCGCCCCCGGCTCTCCTCGGGAGCTCCGTCCCGGGGGCGGGCACGCACCCCCACACGGGAGAATCCGCATGACTGACCCGCGCAAGCCCCTGCGCGTCGCGATGATCGGGCACGCGTTCATGGGCAACGCCCACTCGCAGGCCTGGCGCACCGCGCCCCACTTCTTCCCCCTCCCGCTCCGTCCCGACATGGCCGTGCTCGTCGGCCACGACGCCGGCCGCGCGGCCGAGGCCGCCGAGCGCCTCGGCTGGGCCGAGAGCTCCGCGGACTGGCGCGACGTCGTCAATCGCGACGACATCGACGTCATCGACATCTGCACGCCCGGCGACACCCACGCCGAGATCGCCATCGCGGCGCTCGAGGCCGGCAAGCACGTGCTGTGCGAGAAGCCGCTGGCCAACACCGTCGCCGAGGCCGAGGCGATGACCGCCGCGGCCGACAAGGCCCGCGGCGACGGCGTGCTCGCGATGGTCGGGTTCACCTACCGTCGCGTCCCGGCGATCGGGCTGGCCCGCCAGCTGATCGCGGAGGGCCGGATCGGGGAGATCCGGCACGTGCGCGCGCAGTATCTCCAGGACTGGATCTCCGACCCCGAGGCGCCGCTGTCGTGGCGGCTCGACAAGGCGAAGGCCGGCTCCGGCGCGCTCGGCGACATCGGCGCCCACATCGTCGACCTCACCCAGTACGTCACCGGCGACCGCATCGTCGAGCTCACCGGACGCCTCGAGACCTTCGTCAAGGAGCGCCCGTACGCCGCGGTCTCGACCGCCGGAAGCCTCGGCGGTGGGGGCACCTCTGCCGAGCGCGGACCGGTGACCGTCGACGACGCGGCGTCGTTCCTCGCGTCGTTCTCGAGCGGCGCCATGGGCGTCTTCGAGGCGACCCGCTTCGCCAACGGCCGGAAGAACGCGATCCGCATCGAGGTCAACGGCTCCGCCGGCAGCATCGCGTTCGACTTCGAGGACATGAACGTCCTGGAGTTCTTCGACGCGTCCGAGCCGGCCGAGACCGCCGGCTTCCGGCGGATCCTCGCCACCGAGGCGGACCACCCGTACGTCGCCGCGTGGTGGCCGCCCGGGCACGGGCTCGGCTACGAGCACGGCTTCACCCACCAGGTCGTCGACCTCGTGCAGGCGATCGCCGACGGGACCGACCCGTCCCCGACGTTCGCCGACGGCCTGCAGGTCCAGCGGGTGCTGGACGCCGTCGAGACCAGCTCCGACACCCGGAGCTGGCAGAGCCTGGAAGGAAGCTGAGATGCCGCGACCGATCACGCTGTTCACCGGGCAGTGGGCGGACCTGCCGTTCGAGGAGATGTGCAAGCTCGCCTCGGAGTGGGGGTACGACGGGCTCGAGATCGCGTGCTGGGGCGACCACCTCGACCCGTGGCAGGGCGCCGAGGACGACGGCTACGTCCAGGGCAAGCTCGACCTGCTGGAGAAGTACGGCCTGAAGGTCTACGCGATCTCCAACCACCTCAAGGGCCAGGCCGTCTGCGACGACCCGATCGACGCGCGCCACGAGGCGATCCTGTCGGCCCGGGTCTGGGGTGACGGCGACCCCGAGGGCGTCCGGCAGCGGGCGGCCGAGGAGATGAAGATGACCGCGCGCACCGCGCAGCGGCTCGGCGTACAGACCGTCGTCGGATTCACCGGCTCCTCGATCTGGAAGTACGTCGCGATGTTCCCGCCGGCCTCGGAGGAGATGGTGGCCGCGGGCTACCGCGACTTCGCCGACCGGTGGAACCCGATCCTCGACGTCTTCGACGAGTGCGGCGTCCGGTTCGCCCACGAGGTGCACCCCTCCGAGATCGCCTACGACTACTGGACGACGGTCGCGGCGATGGAGGCGATCGGCCATCGCGAGGCGTTCGGGCTCAACTGGGACCCGTCGCACTTCGTGTGGCAGGACCTCGACCCGGTCGGCTTCCTGTGGGACTTCAAGGACCGGATCTACCACGTCGACTGCAAGGACGCGAAGCGCCAGGTCGGCAACGGCCGCAACGGCCGCCTCGGCTCGCACCTGCCGTGGGCCGACCCGCGGCGCGGCTGGGACTTCGTCTCCACCGGCCACGGCGACGTCCCGTGGGAGCAGTGCTTCCGGATGCTCAACACCATCAGGTACGACGGCCCGATCTCGATCGAGTGGGAGGACGCGGGCATGGACCGCCTGGTCGGTGCCCCGGAGGCCCTGGAGTTCGTGCGCCGACTGGCGTTCGACGCACCGACGGCGGCGTTCGACGCCGCGTTCGCCACAACTGAATAGGTCTCAACAGCTGGCAGTCAACTCGGGAGGATCGTCATGTGTTTCGGCTTTGACGGCGAGCGCGCGCTGCGCGACTCGCTGGACCAGAAGGGCGCCAGCCGCCGCTCGCTGCTGCGGGGTGCGGCGGTCGGCGCCGCGGGTGCGGCAACCCTGGGCGCGGGCCTGCTCTCGCCCGCGGTGGCGCACGGCAAGGGCGAGAACCGCCAGGGCCGGCGTACGGTGCCGCACGACCGGATCTCGATCCAGATGTACACGCTGCGGCGGGCCACCGGCAGCGTCACCGACGCCGACCTGGTGCTGACCCGGCTCGCGCAGTACGGCTACGAGCGGATCGAGCTGGCGGGGCTGCTCGGCCGGTCGGCGGCCGCGCTGCGGACCAAGCTCGACGACCTCGGCATCCGGGCGTCCTCCAGCCACGACAACATCGCTTCCGACGCGGCTGGGCTGCGGACCAAGCTGGAGAACGCCGTGACGCTCGGACAGAGCTACACCGTGGTGCCGTACCTCATCTCGCCGAACCTCGCGGACTGGCAGCGCTGGGCGGACCAGATGAACGCCGAGGCCGCGGTCGCGAAGCGGTACGGCCTGCGCTACGGCTACCACAACCACGCCCACGAGTTCACGACCGACCTGGGGGGCGGCACGACGCCGTGGGACGTGCTCACCTCCCGCCTCGACCCGCGCCTGGTGCACCTCGAGGTCGACCTCTTCTGGGCCTACACGGGTGGCGTCGGGGTCGGCGCCGCGGACCCGAACCAGTTCGCGATCGACGTGATCCGCGAGGCCCCGCAGAAGGTGCGGCAGTACCACGCCAAGGACCGTGACGAGAGCGGCCCGGAGAACAACAAGTTCGCCGATCTGGGCGTGGGCGTCGTGGACTTCCAGCGGATCTTCCGCAGCCACGCCGTCGAGGAGTACATCGTCGAGAACGACGAGCCCGACGTCACCCCGCTCACCACCGCCGCCGTCGGCCACACCTACCTGGAGCACCTCGAGTTCTGACCGCTCCCGCCCCCTGGCTGTAACGGGGTGTTGTGGCATCTGACTAGCCGTCACAACGGGTCAGAAGACGCCACGACACCCCGTTACATGTGCCACGCCGTGCCTGGGGATGGCGCGCATCAACCGGGGGTGGCCGCGGCTAGGGTTCTCGGGTGCCAGAGACCCCGACCCCCACGGTGACGCAGCTGCTGAGCACCGCGGTGGCGGCGCTCGGGGGTCACGAGCGCGCGGGCCAGGTGCGGATGGCGGAAGCCGTCACCGAGGCCATGGAGAGCGAGGAGCACCTGCTCGTCCAGGCCGGCACCGGCACCGGCAAGTCGCTGGCCTACCTGGTGCCGAGCCTGCTCCACCGCGACCGCGTCGTGGTGGCGACCGCGACGCTCGCGCTCCAGCACCAGCTGGTCGAGCGCGACCTCCCACGGCTGGTCGAGGCCGTGAAGGACTCAGGGGCCGACACGTCGTACGCCGTGCTCAAGGGCCGCTCCAACTACGCCTGCCTGCACCGCATCCGCGAGGGCGTGCCCGACGACCAGGGCGCGCTCGACGTCGTGCTGCCCGAGGGGTCGCTCGGCAAGAAGGTGCTCGAGCTGCGCACCTGGGCCGAGGAGGAGTCCGAGCAGGGCGGCAGCGGCGAGCGCGACAACGCGCCGCGCCACACCGACCGCGAGTGGCGCCAGGTCAGCGTCAACCACCGCGAGTGCCTGGGCGCGACCAAGTGCCCGTTCGGCCAGGAGTGCTTCGCCGAGCGCGCGAAGGAGAAGGCGCAGCGCTCCCACCTCATCGTCACCAACCACTCGCTCCTCGCGATCGACGCGATCGAGGGGGTGCCGATGATCCCGGAGTACGACGTCGTCGTGATCGACGAGGCCCACGAGCTCACCACGCGGGTGACCCAGGCGGCCACCGACGAGCTGTGGGCCGCCGAGGTCGAGCGCTCCGCCCGGCGCAGCCAGCGGCACGTCGACGGCGACCAGGCCGACGACCTCGCCGACGCTGCCGACGCGCTGCGACAGGCGATGGCCGACGCGCGCCCGGGTCGCTTCGACGCGATTCCGCAGGCCCTCGGCGACGCGCTCGTGCTGGTCCGCGACGCGGCGCGAGCCTGCGTCTCGGCGTACCCCAAGGGCACCGAGAAGGACGACGACGGCGACGCCGGCCGCCAGCAGGCCAAGGGCGCCGTGCAAGAGGTGTTCGCGACCGCCGAGCGGATGGCCGCCGACCTCGACACCGACGTGCTGTGGCTCTCGGAGGGCACCGAGCGGATGCCGCCGCGGCTGTGCGTCGCGCCGCTCCAGGTCTGGGGCCCGATGCGCGACAAGCTGCTGTCGGAGAAGACCGTGGTCTTCACCTCCGCGACGCTGATGCTCGGCGGCGACTTCTCCTCGGTGGCGACCAGTGTCGGGCTCAAGCCGAGCGAGCGCGTCGCCGAAGGAGCGCCGGCCCCGGCCACCACCGGCGACGCGATGCCGTGGCGTGGCCTCGACGTCGGCAGCCCGTTCGACTACGGCAAGCAGGCGATCCTGTACGTCGCCCGCCACCTGCCGCCGCCCGGCCGCGACGGGATGGCGCCGGCCGTGCTCGACGAGATCGTCGAGCTGGTCGACGCGGCGGAGGGGCGCACCCTCGGGCTGTTCTCGAGCCGGCGCGCCGCCGAGGCCGCCGCCGAGGTCGTCCGTGAGCGGCTGCCGCACCTGACGACGCTGGCCCAGGGCGACGCGCAGCTGCCCGAGCTCGCGGCGCAGTTCGTCGGCGACCCCTACACCTGCCTCTTCGGCACGCTCAGCCTGTGGCAGGGCCTCGACGTACCCGGCGACACCTGCCAGCTGGTGCTCATCGACCGGATCCCGTTCCCGCGCCCCGACGACCCGCTGCTCAGCGCGCGCCAGAAGGCCGCCGACCAGGCCGGCGGCAACGGCTTCATGCAGGTCGCGGCCACCCACGCCGCGCTGCTGCTCGCCCAGGGCGCCGGCCGCCTGGTCCGCACCCACACCGACCGCGGCGTCGTCGCCGTGCTCGATCCGCGCCTCGCGACCGCCCGCTACGGCGGCTTCCTCAAGGCCAGCCTGCCGCCGATGTGGACCACCACCGACCCGGCGGTGGTGCGCCAGGCGCTGACCCGGCTCGCGAAGGGCTGAGCTACCGCACCGCGCGGATGCGGTACTTCATCTCCATCCGGTCGTCACGCGGGACGCCGCGGCAGGAGTACTCGATGCCGTTGACCTGACCCTGCCAGCACTTCGACCGGATGCTGGCGTTCGACATCGTCAGGTCGACGCGGCTGACCCGCTTCGCGCCGAAGCGGGTCTTGGCGGTGCCGACGCCGTCCTTGGACAGGCGGACCATCTCCCGGTGCGCGTTGCCCTTGGGGCCGTACCACGTGAGCACGGCGGCCGAGCCACGCTTCTTCCGGGGCAGGTCGACCTCGACGCGGAGCCGGTGCAGCCTCAGCTCCGCGGTCGGTCGCACGGCGATGGTCTTGCTGGCGAGGTGGTCGACGCGCGCCTGCTGCCACCCGGTGTCGTGGTTCTCGCGGGTGAACGTGATGCCGCGGGCGGGGGAGCGTCGGTACGACGCGCCCTCCTCGTAGGTGCGCTGCGGCCGCCGGTTCGCGTCGGCGAACCTTGCGTACGCGCGCCGCAGGTCGGTGCCCCGGCTCTTCAGCTCCTGCGCGACCGCCTTGATGGAGTAGCTGTCCGGCCCTCCGGCGGCGCCGTCGACGCGCTCCCACATCTTCCGCACGATCGTGGGCATCCCGCCCTGCGCCTTGGGATAGCGCTCGCTGAGGTAGCGGAAGAAGAACCACTCGCCGTACTGCCGCAGCGCGTCGCCGAACTGGTCCAGCGGCTGCCCGGGCTGGCGCAGCGGGCTGACGTCGAGGTACTGGAGGTTGTCGTTGATCCGGTCGTAGACCTCGTCCTCGGCCCAGACCGCCGTGGCCTCCATGAACCAGGCGTCCTCGTTGTAGTCGTAGGCGAACTGCACGGCGTGGAAGAGCTCGTGCGCCGCGGTGACCTTGAGGTTGGCGGTGGGGGTGCGGGGGAACTCGGAGAAGGTGTGGTTGAAGGCGCAGTACGCCGGGGCGTCGTAGGGCCCCGCGGGCGCCGGGTCGACGTCGGTGTCGCAGTAGCCGTAGAGGCCGGGCTGGTCGAAGTCGACGAGGTAGACGTCGAAGAGGTTGGTGCCGCCGCCGACCTTGTCGCCGGTGCCGTCCGGCTTCGGCGCGCGGTAGCCGGCGGCGGCGTACGTCGACAGCACGTGGTTGACGACCTTGCCGACCTTCTTCACCCACTGCGGGGTGATGGCGGTGTTGGTGGACTTCCAGTGCACCCGCACCGCGCCGAAGTCCTGAGCGGCGTTGGCCGCCGGACGACGGGTCGCGCGTCGCGCCGCCGCGCGGTCGGCGGCGGACAGGTCGTCCATGCGCAGCCGCAGGTCGCGCAGCGCCAGCGTGAGGTCGCGCCCCTCCTGCTCCGTGCTCGCCTGCTCGCGGCTCAGGCCCGGTGCCTGCGGGGCGAGCAGCTCCTGCACCTGGTCGAGTGCGGCCGCGGCGGCGTCGGTGGACTCGGCGGGCACGCCCTGCTCGGACGTCGCGGGGTCCGGGTTCCCGGTCGCGCCGGCGGGCTCGGCGAGCGTCAGTGCCACCAGCAGCACACACGTCGCCGGCAGGAGTCGTCGGCCGAGAGGGAAGCGCATGGGCCCTACTGTCCCCGACCGCGCCAAGATTTGCCCAACCGACCGCGTGTCGAACCGCACTACAGGAGGCTGCGGCCGTCGAAGCCGCCTTGCGGGGAGCCGACGCCGAAGTACGCCGCGAGCGTCGGCGCGACGTCGACGGTCCGGGCGATGCGGGTGCTCGCCCGGCCACGGCGTACGACGGGATGGCCGCCGGCCAGGAAGAACGGGATCGCCCGGGTGGCGGGGTGCCCGTGGTTGCCGGGGATCGGGTTGTCGGTGAGCGGCGAGGGATCGCTGAACCGCCAGCCGGCACGGCAGTAGACGACCACGTCACCGGCCTCCGGACCGAGCCGCAGCGACCGCTCGCGGCGGTCGTGGGCCTCGAGCACCCCGGGCTGGGCCCGCGCGACCGCCAGCATCCGCCCCACGGCCTCGTCGTGCTGGTCGGTCGGGCCGGTCCAGTAGAGGAGGTCGGCGCCGCCGTTGTCGGCGATCTGCACCTGCCCGGCCAGCAGCGGGTCGGCGTCGAGCGCCCTCGCCAGGCTGACGACCTTGTCGGGCGTCGACCAGTCCATCGAGTGGTCGGCGAGCACGATCAGCAGGGCGTCGTCCCACTTGCCCTGCTCCTGCAGCGCATCGACGAACCGGCCGATGTGCGCGTCGGTGTCGGCCAGTGCGAGGCGGCGCGCCAGCCGCAGCGTCGTGCCGGACAGGTCGGCGTGGCCGAAGCGGTCGATGTCGCCGAGGTTGACGAACATCAGGTCGGGGTCGAGCTCCTCGAGCATCGTCAGCGCGGCCTGCATCGTGAACAGGTCGGGCGCGTGCCCGGTGACGGGCAGCGAGGGCTGCGGCTCCCAGCGGTGGGTGGCCCGCTCGCCGAAGATGCCGTGGAGGTAGTCCTTCGACAGCACGGTGCCGGTGGTGCGGCCGCGCCGGTTGAGCCGCTCGATGAGCGTCTCGCAGCGGATGTCTGTCGGCTGGTCCAGGTCGCGCACCTCGCCGAGCGCCCGGTCGTAGACGGAGTTGGCGGGCACGCCGCTGCGGTCCGGTCGCACCCCGGTCATCATCATCACGTGGTTGGGGATCGTCTCCATCACCGGCAGTGACCGGGCCCGCGGGAAGCGGAGGCCGCCGTCGCGCAGCGCCGCCAGCCGCGGCGTCAGCCCGCTGTCGAGCTCGTCGTGACGACAGCCGTCGATGACGACGACGTACGCCCGCCGACGGGTGCCGGCAGCGGCGCGCGCGACGCCCGGGACCGATGAGAAGACCAGGCCCGCGGCGCCGGTCTTGAGGAAGGTACGGCGCGTGGTCGTCACAGCGGCCCCCCGACCTGCTCGACCCGGCCGGTGCCGGTGCGCGTCCGGTAGGAGACGGACCACGTGATCGGGGTGGCGTGGTCGGCGCGGTCGCCGATGACGTACCAGTCCATCTGCGCGCGGGTCGCGGTCACGTCGAGCACCGAGAAGCCGTGGCTGTCGAAGTCGAGGTGGCGGATGTGCCGGTTGGCGGCCTTGATGACGTTCTCGACCGCCACGCTCGTCGTCCGCGCCGGGGAGCCGGTGATGTCCTTGAGGTTGTTGGAGGTCACCGACGCGCAGACGAACTCGACGCCGGCGGAGTCGCCGAGTGGGTACGTGGAGGCGTCGTACGGCAGCTCGCACGCCCAGCCCGAGTGGATGTCGCCGGTGATGAAGAGCGCGTCGCTGACCTGGTGGTCCCGGATGTGCTCGAGCACCCGGCGGCGGTCGTGGGTGTAGCCGTCCCACTGGTCGACGTTGTAGGCGACGCCGTCGCGCGGCAGCAGGCCGGTGACCTCGTTGACCGGGTCGACGAGGTCGTGCGGGAGCGAGCCGAGCTCAACCGGCGCGATCATCACCGGGTTGCCGATCACCTTCCACTGAGCAGCGTCCGACGACAGGCCCTGCTTGAGCCACTCCAGCTGTTCGGCGCCGGCGATCGTGCGGTCGGGCGAGTCGACCCGGTGACCGGGGACCTCGAGCTGGCCGTCCCGGTAGGTGCGCAGGTCGAGCATGCTCAGCTCGAGCAGCCGGCCGAACCGGAACCGGCGGAAGAGCCGTGTGCCGTCGCCGAGCCGGGCGGTGCCGTCCATCCGGACCGGCATCCACTCGTCGTACGCCCGGTGCGCCCGGGCTCGGCGGCGCCGGTAGTCGCCCTCGCCCAGGTCGGGGTTGTGGTTCTCGGCGCCGTCGCGCCACTGGTCGTTGGTGACCTCGTGGTCGTCCCAGGTGATGATCCACGGGTACTTCGCGTGCAGGTCCTGGAGGTCGGCGTCCTCCTTGTACTGCGCGTGCCGCTGGCGGTAGTCGGCCAGCGAGAGCATCTCGTGGGCCGGCACGTGCGGCCGGATGTC
This sequence comes from Nocardioides sp. GCM10030259, assembly GCF_042666375.1. NCBI lineage: Bacteria > Bacillati > Actinomycetota > Actinomycetes > Propionibacteriales > Nocardioidaceae > Nocardioides > Nocardioides sp. GCM10030259. The sequence continues at coordinate 104,049 of NZ_JBHTDF010000002.1, forward strand.
GACGTCGTTGGCGCCATAGCCGTACTGGCCCGGGCCGTACTCGTAGAGGTAGTCGCCGAGGTGCACGATCGCGTGCAGGTCGTCGCGCGCGGCCAGGCCGCGATAGGCGCTGAACCAGCCGGCCTGGAGGTTGGCGCACGACACGACCCCGAAGCGGATGTTCGCCGGATCGCTGTCAACCGCGGGCGCCGTGCGGGTGCGGCCGACGCGGCTGGTCTCGCCGTCGAGGCGGAAGCGGTAGCGGTACGCCGTGTCCGCCGCCAGCCCGGTCACGTCGACCTTCACGGTGTGGTCGCGGTCGGGTCCGGTCGTGGCGCGCCCACGTCGTACGACGCGGCGGAAGCGTTCGTCGGTCGCGACCTCCCAGTGCACGGTGACCGTCGGGCCGCGGCCCGAGCCCGGGGTGCTGGCCGCCGTCGGCGTCACGCGGGTCCAGATGACGACGGCGCGGGGGAGCGGGTCGCCGGAGGCGACGCCGTGGCGGAAGCGCGCAGCCGCAGCGACGGAGTCAGCGCCGGGCGCGAGAGCGACGGCGCCGATCGCGCCGGTGGTCGCGAGGACGGCGCGACGCGGGAGGAGAGGCGTTGTCACGCCTCACTCAACGACCGCCGTCCCCCCGGGTTCTGCTCGTTCACCTGTTGTTCGTCGGGGCCATCGCAGGGGCACCCGGCCAAGCGCCATCGCGACCACCCAGGCCAGGAGCACGATCATCCAGCCGACGAGGGCGTCGATGACCCAGTGGTTGCCGGTGCCGACGATGACGATGCCGGTGCCGATGGCGTAGACCCAACCGAGCACCCGGACCCACTTGCGGGTCGCGTAGACGTGCAGCGCCAGCGCCACCCACAGCGCCCAGCCGGCGTGCAGGGAGGGGAACGCCGCGAGCTCGTTGGTCAGCCCGCCGACGCCGCGCGGCGCGGACGCGTCGGCGCCCCACCACCCGTCCGCCGCGTGCAGGCTGAGCACGTCGACGTACCCGCTGATGAACCGCGGCGGCGCGGTCGGCATGAACAGGTAGGCGACCAGGCCCGCCAGCGTCGCGATCACCAGGGCGCGGCGGGCTGGTCCATAGCGGTCGGTGCCCAGGCGCCAGAGCCAGATGAGGACACCGGCGGTCACGATGTAGTGGAAGGTGGCGTACCAGTAGCTGCCCACCAGCCCGATCACGCGGTAGTCGCTGAAGAGCTGGTTGAGCGGGACCTCCCACTCGATGCCGAGCAGCTTCTCGATGTGCAACAGGTCGTTGGCGCGGTCGAGGGCCGGCTTCATCGATGTGTCGGCGAGCAGGCGGGCGAGGCTGTAGAGGACCCAGAGCCCGAGGATCAGGGCCAGCTCGAGGAGGCCGCGGGCCCAGATCGGGAGGGTCCGCGTGCGTGCCACCGCAGGCGCTGTCGTCACAGCACCAGCGTCCTCCATCATCCCTCCCCGTGCCCATCGGGTATTCACCCGATCAACCTCGGGGTCCGATCGGGTGATTCCCCGATGTTGTAGGGAATTCGACCTATCAGACCCGTCGCAGCACGGCGGTCACCTTGCCGAGGATGGTGGCGTTCGTGCCGTCGATGGGATCGTAGTTGGGGTTGTGCGGCAGCAGCCACACATTTCCGTCCTTGCGCTGCAGGGTCTTCACCGTGGCCTCGCCGTCGATGAGCGCCGCGACGATCTCTCCGTTGTCGGCGGTCTGCTCCTTTTTGATGACGACGTAGTCGCCGTCGCAGATGGCCGCCTCGATCATCGAGTCGCCGGAGACCTCGAGCAGGAAGAGCTCGCCGTCGCCCACCAGCTGCTTGGGCAGGGGGAAGACGTCCTCGTAGCGCTCCTCCGCGAGGATCGGCCCGCCGGCGGCGATCCGGCCGACGAGCGGGACGTACGACGCTGCGGGCACGCTGTCGCCGAGACCCGTCTCGTCGTACGTCGACTCCTCGGCGGTGCCCAGGGAACGGCGGGCCGCCATCACCTCGGGGAGGAAGACCTCGAGGGCGCGCGGCCGGTGGGGGTCGCGCTTGAGGTAGCCCTTCTCCTCGAGGACCTTGAGCTGGTGGGCGACGCTGGAGGAGCTGGTCAGCCCGACCGCCTCGCCGATCTCGCGCATGCTCGGCGGGTAGCCCCGCTTCTCGATCGAGTCCTTGATCGTCGCGAGGACACGCTGCTGTCGCGGGGTGAGCCCGGTCGCGTCGGCCGGGCCGTCGGGCAGCTCGCGGACCGTCATCTTGCCGGGCGTCTTCCCGGCCATCTTCTTCCCTGCCGTCTTCGCCATGGGCTCACGGTAGTCCTCCCCGCCGCCGGGTTCAAACATCTGTTCGAACCGCGTGTCGGTGCCCGAGGGGATTCGAGGTGATCGAACAAATGTTCGGCGAAGGCCTTGTGTCGTTCGAACACGTGCTCTAACGTCGTACACATGTTCGATCGAACGGCTGATCGAGTGGGTGGTCCGGACCGGTCCCGAGGGACTGTCGGTGGTCGCCACTAGAACTGCTCTCGACGACACAGAGACCCGAGGTCCCGGAGGCGGGACCACTTCCCCAGGAGGTCACCAGATGAGCACCATGACGATCGACCAGATGTTCCACAGCCGGCCCGCCGCGCGTCCGCGCAGCACGGTCCGCCTGACCCGGCGCGGCCGCGCCGTCGTGGTCCTCCTCGCGCTCGTCGCCGTGCTCGCCGTCGGCGTCGCCCTGGCCGGCGGCTCGGTCGCCACCCGCGACTCCGGCACGCCGGAGCCCACCGCCGTGGTGCAGGTCGGCCCGGGCGACACCCTGTGGGAGATCGCCTCCGCGGCCGCCACCGACGGCGACGTCCGCTCGATGATCGAGCGGATCGAGAAGCTCAACGCGCTCGACTCCGGGATGCTCGTCGCCGGCCAGCGGCTGCTGGTCCCGGTCGAGTGAGTCCGATCGACTGATCCCGCACAGACCACCGGGTCACACACTTCGCCGGCCGCTTCGACCCCGGCCGGCGATAACCGGGGAAGCGAGGGGCGGAGCCTTGGCCGGCTCCGCCCCTCGAGGTCATTTCGGGGCCGGTGTCCCTACGCTGCCGCCATGGCCGGCTACTCCGGCACCCCGCTGCTGCGCAAGCTGGGCGTCAAGGACGAGCACGTGGTGCTGCTCGACGGCGCGCCCGACGGGTTCGAGCTCGGGACGACCGGCGCCCACGTCGTACGCCGCCTGCCGGGTCGGCCCGACAGCCTCGACGTGACCCTGACCTTCCACACCAGGCGCGCGGCGCTCGAGGCGCGGCTGCCGGTGCTGTTCGAGCGGACCCGGACCGCCGGCATGGTCTGGGTGTGCTGGCCCAAGCAGGCGGCGCAGCGGGCGCTCGGCATCGACAGCGACCTCGGTGACGGCGTCGTCCGCGAGTTCGGCCTCCGGCTGGGCTGGGTGGACGTGAAGGTGGCGGCCGTCGACGACACCTGGTCGGGGCTGAAGTTCGTGCGCCGGCTCGCGGACCGCTGAGACGTCGCTACCGCGCCGCGCGCCGCCCGCCGATCGGCCGCGGCGGCTCGTCGTCGGAGCCGCCGTCGGTCTCGGTCGACTCTGCCGAGCCGCGCGGCGTGGGGGGTCTGCTGATGCCGAGGCGCCGGGTCAGCAACGCCACCAGCATCAGCCCGAAGAAGAGGCAGGCCACCGCGCCGACCGACGCGATCGCCAGGAACCACCACGCGCGGGCGTCCCCGCCGCGGGCGGTCGCGCCGAAGTCGATGGCGGCGTACACCAGGTAGCCCCAGGCCAGGACGCAGGCGGTGATGCCCAGGGCGAGCAGCAGCAGGGCGGGCTGGAACCTGCGCCTGCGGCGGGGTCCGCGGCGGGACCCCGCCCGCTTCCCACCCGTCGCACCCGTCACACGGACATTGTGTCCGATGCGCGGCGAACCGGGCATGGAACACCGGTCAGGCGGCGTGCGCCACGCTCAGCTGGTTGCGCATCCGCGCGATCATCCGGGTCAGCAGCCGGGAGACCTGCATCTGGGTCACGCCGATCTCCCTGCCGATCTCGGCCTGCGTGCAGCCGCGGAAGAAGCGCATCTCGACGATCTTGCGCTCGCGCGGCGTGAGCTGGGCGAGGACGGGGGCGAGCAGGGCGCGCGCCTCGGCGACGTCGAAGCCGGCGTCGTCGTGGCCCAGGCGCCGGGAGAGCGCCTCGTCGTCGTCGCTGGTCGTCGCGTCCAGGGAGACCGGCGCGAAGCAGCCGTTGGCGCCGAGCGCCTCGACCACCAGCTCGAGGTCGACGTCGAGGTGGGCAGCGATCTCGGAGGGGCGCGGTGCCCGGCCCAGCTGCTGGGTCAGCTCGCCCTCGCAGCCGAGGATCTTGGTCTGGGTCTCCTGGATGGAGCGCGGGGGACGCACCGTCCAGCCCAGGTCGCGGAAGTGCCGGCGCACCTCGCCGCGGATGGTGGGGATGGCGAAGCTGAGGAAGTCGTGACCGCGGTCGGGGTCGAAGCCCCGGACGGCCTTGACCAGCCCGACGTACGCGACCTGCTCGAGGTCCTCGGTGGCGATGCCACGGTTGCGGAATCGGCGGGTCGCGTCGGCAGCGACGCGCATGTTGATGCGGACGACCTCCTCCTCGATCCGCTCGCGGTCCGCGGGGTTCTCCGCGCGCTCGGCGAACAGACGGGTGGTGGCGTCAGAACGGCTCTCATGCAGTACGGCGATCGGTTGAATCGACATCGGCGATGACCTCGTTCGTTGTGTCCAGTTGTGCGGCCAGGGGGATGTGTGGCTTCTCAGTCCCCTGCCCGAAAGTCGTCAAACGTCAAACCACCCCATCGGGTGAACGTGGTGTGTCGCGGGCCCGCGCCACGCCCGGCGCCACGCCGACACGCAGCCGGTCTGGAGAGGTCTTGACAGGGCATTTCTCGGCTCTGACCTGCGACTTTGCCGCGCGGCCGCGGCAACCCGCGAGAACGCCCTCCGCGTCACTTGCGCCACCTGTCACCGGGGCGTACGGTTACCACTACATCTAGTAGTTACAACGGTGTAGTTATCCACATCTAGTTCACAGCGGATGGCGGATGACCCACAGCGAACTGCTTGTTCTACACAGGAGAACGTCTGTTCTCCACAGCTTCGGGAGGAGGGCCTCATGCACTGTCCGTACTGCCGCAACACCGACACCAGGGTCCTCGACTCCAGGGTGGCCGACGACGGCGGCTCGATCCGCCGCCGGCGTACCTGCTCCGAGTGCGAGCGCCGGTTCACGACCGTCGAGCTGATGCAGCTGACCGTGCTCAAGCGCTCCGGCGCCAGCGAGCCGTTCACCCGCGAGAAGGCCGTCGCCGGCGTGCGCAAGGCCTGCAAGGGCCGGCCGGTGTCGGAGGACCAGCTCGCCTGCCTCGGCCAGGCGGTCGAGGACACGCTCCGGCTCTCCGGGGCCGCCGAGGTCGAGGCCCACGAGGTGGGCCTGGCCATCCTGGGCCCGCTGCGCGAGCTCGACGAGGTGGCCTACCTGCGGTTCGCGAGCGTCTACCGCGCGTTCGAGTCGGCCGAGGACTTCGAGAAGGAGATCTCGGCCCTCCGTGCGGACCGCGCACCTCAGCCCGTCCCCACGGGCTGACCACAGACGGCCCGGCGTGCGTAGTGGGGAAGCTGCGTACGCCGGGCCCACCAATCGCCAGCAAGACCGTCACCGACCCCCACTTGGATAGGGACTGTCGGTGGCAGCAGCAATGATCGAAGAACACACCAACCTCGAGAGACGGGACCAAGAGGGATGACCGAGACGGTGAGTGGCGGAGCCCAGGCAGCAGGCAAGGGCAAGGCCAGGAAGGGCGCGGGGCTGAAGATCGAGCAGGTCTTCAGCACCCCGGGGGTGCACCCCTACGACGAGATCACGTGGGAGCGCCGCGACGTCGTGCAGACCAACTGGAAGACCGGTGAGACGGTCTTCGAGCAGCGCGCCGTGGAGTTCCCCGACTTCTGGTCGGTCAACGCCTCGACCATCGTCACCACGAAGTACTTCCGTGGCGCCGTCGGCACCGACGCCCGCGAGTGGAGCCTCAAGAACATCATCGACCGGGTGGTGAAGACCTACACCAAGGCCGGCATCGACCACGGCTACTTCGCCACCGAGGCCGACGCCGAGGTCTTCGAGCACGAGCTCACCTGGCTGCTCGCGCACCAGTACTTCTCCTTCAACTCCCCGGTCTGGTTCAACGTCGGCACCTCGTCGCCGCAGCAGGTCTCCGCCTGCTTCATCCTGTCCGTCGACGACTCGATGGACTCGATCCTGAACTGGTACAAGGAGGAGGGCTTCATCTTCAAGGGCGGCTCCGGCGCCGGCCTCAACCTCTCCCGCATCCGCTCCTCCAAGGAGCTCCTCTCCTCCGGCGGCACCGCGAGCGGCCCGGTCTCCTTCATGCGCGGCGCCGACGCCTCGGCCGGCACCATCAAGTCCGGTGGCGCCACCCGTCGCGCGGCGAAGATGGTCGTGCTCGACGTCGACCACCCCGACATCGAGGAGTTCGTCGAGACCAAGGCGCGCGAGGAGGACAAGATCCGCGCGCTGCGCGACGCCGGCTTCGACATGGACCTCGGCGGCAAGGACATCACCAGCGTCCAGTACCAGAACGCCAACAACTCCGTCCGCGTCAGCGACGAGTTCATGCGTGCGGTCGAGGAGGGCGGCGACTTCGGCCTGCGCGCCCGCAAGACCCACGAGGTCATCGAGACCGTCGACGCCCGCGAGCTGTTCCACAAGATCGCGACCGCGGCGTGGGAGTGCGCCGACCCCGGCCTGCAGTACGACGACACCATCAACGACTGGCACACCAACCCCGAGACCGGCCGGATCACCGCGTCCAACCCGTGCTCGGAGTACATGTCGCTCGACAACTCCTCGTGCAACCTGGCGTCGCTCAACCTGCTGAAGTTCCTCAAGGAAGACGACACCTTCGACGCCGAGCTGTTCGCGAAGGCCGTCGAGCTGATCATCACCGCGATGGACATCTCGATCTGCTTCGCCGACTTCCCGACCGAGGCGATCGGCAAGACCACGGTCGACTACCGCCAGCTCGGCATCGGCTACGCCAACCTCGGCGCGCTGCTGATGGCGATGGGCCTCGGCTACGACTCCGACGGCGGCCGCGCGATGGCGGGCACGATCACCTCGCTGATGACGGGTACGTCGTACAAGCGCTCGGCGGAGCTCGCCGGCATCGTCGGCCCCTACGCCGGCTACGCCCGCAACGCGGAGGCCCACAAGCGGGTCATGCGCAAGCACCAGGCGGCCAACGACACCGTGCGCACCCTGCACATCGCCGACAGCCAGGTGCACAAGCTGGCCACCCAGGCGTGGGCCGACGTGATCAAGCTCGGCCAGGCCAACGGCTACCGCAACGCGCAGGCCTCGGTGCTCGCGCCGACCGGCACCATCGGCTTCATGATGGACTGCGACACCACCGGCATCGAGCCCGACTTCTCGCTGGTGAAGTTCAAGAAGCTCGTCGGCGGCGGCTCGATGCAGATCGTCAACCAGACGGTGCCGCGCGCGCTGAAGAAGCTCGGCTACCAGGCGGAGCAGATCGAGGCGATCGTCGCCTACATCGCCGAGCACGGCCACGTCGTCGACGCGCCGGGCCTGAAGACCGAGCACTACGAGGTCTTCGACTGCGCGATGGGCGCCCGCGCCCTCAAGCCGATGGGCCACGTGCGGATGATGGCGGCGGCGCAGCCGTTCCTCTCCGGCGCCATCAGCAAGACCGTCAACCTCCCCGAGAGCGCGACCATCGAGGACGTCGAGGACATCTACCTCCAGTCCTGGAAGCTCGGCCTCAAGGCGACCGCGATCTACCGCGACAACGCGAAGGTCGGCCAGCCGCTCGCCGACGCGAAGGCCAAGAAGGCCGACGCGACCGTCGAGACCGAGGTCGAGCCCAAGGTCGTCGAGAAGATCGTCTACGCCCCGGTCCGCAAGCGCCTCCCGAAGTCCCGCGTCTCGCGCACCACCTCCTTCACGGTCGGTGGCGCCGAGGGCTACATGACCTCGGGTGCCCACGAGGACGGCTCGCTCGGCGAGATCTTCCTCAAGCTCGGCAAGCAGGGCTCGACCCTGGCCGGCGTCATGGACGCGTTCTCGATCGCGATCTCGATCGGCCTGCAGTACGGCGTGCCGCTGGAGACCTTCGTCTCGAAGTACACCAACCAGCGCTTCGAGCCCGCCGGCCTGACCGACGACGCCGACATCCGGATGGCCCAGTCGGTCATGGACTACGTCTTCCGCCGCCTGGCGCTGGACTACCTGGACTTCGAGACCCGCCAGGGCCTGGGCATCTACTCGGCCGAGGAGCGCCAGCGCTACCTCGAGACCGGCTCCTACGAGCCCCTCGAAGCTGGCAACACCGCCGCCGAGCTCCTCGCCCCGACCATCGAGCTCCGCGCCGACGACCCCGAGGCGACCACGGTGGTTGAGGAGGCCGGCCACGGCCGTCTCGAAACCACCGATGCCGCGGAGAAGCCCGCCCCGTCGGGCGCCCACACCAGCGCCGAGCTCCTCGAGCAGATCACCGGCACCGCCATCGACAGCCCGCTCTGCTTCACCTGCGGCACCAAGATGCGCCCCGCCGGCTCCTGCTACGTCTGCGAGGGCTGCGGCAGCACCAGCGGCTGCAGCTGATCATCGCGTAACCCGACGGGCCCGACACCGCGTGAGGTGTCGGGCCCGTCGCGCATTTTGCGCCGTTTTGGCGGGACGCCAGACGTCCCGAGCAAGTGGATGCCCCATTCGTCTGACCTCCCGAGTAGTTAGTGGTTCAGCACCGCCCAGCCGATCAACGAATCGATGCGTCGAACGTCGGCGCCCTTCGCCAACTTGATCTTGATGTGTCCGGCGCGGGTCCACAGCTCGATCTCTGCGTCGCGATCGAGGAAACCGCCGGCGTTCTCGGACGACCACATGTTGATCGAGCTGTACGGCAGCGAGTAGATCTCAACCTTCTTGCCGGTCAAGCCCTGTGCGTCCCGAACGATGAGGCGCTTGGTCGTGAAGACCGCACTGTCACGAAAGGTCTTGAACGCTGCGACTGGTTCCTCACCTTGGACGAGCAGTGGCTTGACGTCCTCCGGAATTGGAATCTCCGTCATGAGAGTCCACGCAGTGATTGAGGCGGTTTCCATCTACTACTCCTAACGCGCGACGACAGATGCTGCGGCAAAGAAGTCAGCCGGCATCGGATGGTCGAGCTGCCACGTGACTGCAATCGGCCGCTCGCCGACGTGAGAAACGTAGGATGCCGGTCCGAGGAAGGTGTACGGCATGGTGGCGAACTCGCCGTCATGCTCCAGCCGACAGAAGAGCAGCACCGTGCTGGTGCCCGTGAGGTACCGCTGTCCCGTGGGTGAGGCGACCGTCGTCGCGTTCTGTGACTCCCAGTGGAACAGGGTCGGGCTGATCGGATAGTCGCGGTACATCGTGGTGGGGGAGTAGTCCGCTTCTGACTTCTTCAGCGTGATGAAGAAGGCGTCGATGTTGAGCGACTCGGAGTAGGCGACCCCTTGCATCACGCTCACCGGGCGTCGCTGCAGGTTGGCGTAGTCGATAGCGGCCAGGATCTCCTCACGCTGGTATCTCGCGTGCACTCGTAGCGGGACGGGTGCAAGGGAACCGCCGAGGTCGATGGCCCGGTGCCGGGTGTCGTCGAAGGCAATGTCGATGACGGTCCTGAGCTCATCCCTGACTGCTAGCTCGCGCCGGAGGGTGTCGAGGCCGGCATCATACGATTCGAAGCCTCCGGCGCCTGGCCACGCAGAGAAGAAGAGCATGCGGGCCAGCCGCTGCTCGGTCGGCGACAGCGCGTCGTATCGACTGGTTGTTTCGAGCAGCGATGGATAGCCAGTGGCTCGCAGGCTGTCATCCACGTGGGCGAAGGCGCGGATGCGCTTCAGGAGTTCGGCCTCGCGTTCAGTACCGACAGCTGTTGACAGCTGTGCATCGCGACGAAGCTGCGTCCACGACTTGGAGCCGCGTCGGAGCACGTCTGACAGCTCGAGCCCGGCTTCTCGAAGGAACGACGGCAAGTCCATGTCGCCATACGAACGCAGCTCCGCGACGATCTGCGGCCAACGAGCCGCGACCTGCATCCTGATGTTCTCCAGGACCGCCGCTTGCGCCTGCTCGTCGAGCACGATCTGGCAACCCGCAGGCAGGAAAGGGAAGCCGCGGTTGATCTGGCGTTCCAAGCCAGCTCGCGTCTCGCCAGTGAGAGCGCGCAGCTTCTGGTCCCATCGAAACTTCTTGTGCTGGTGCCCAACGAAGTCGAGAACGGTCAGCACCGCCTTGTCTACGGTTCGCCGGAGGCCGCGGCCGAACTGCTGCAAGAACACTGTGGCGCTCTCAGTGGGGCGAAGGAATAGCACGGTGTCAACGGCCGGCAGGTCCAGGCCTTCATTGAAGACGTCAACCGTGAAGATGATGTTGATCGAACGATCCCGTAGATCATTGAGCGCCTGCGCACGATCTGTGGACGGCGTTCCCCCCGTCACCGTCCGGGCAGGAACTCCGGCGTCGTTAAAGATCCGCGTCATGTACTCCGCGTGCTCGACAGTCACGCAGAAGCCGAGAGCGCGCATCGCTCCCGGATCGAGCACCTTGTCGCGTAGTTCACGGAGGATGACTCGAGACCGAGCATCGTCGTCGGTGTAGAGACGGGAGAGCTCGGAGACGTCGTACCGTCCCTGGGTCCATGTCAGGCCGCTGAGATCGGTGCCATCCGAGACGACGAAGTAGTGAAAGGGACAGAGCAAGTCGGCGCCAAGCGCATCCCACAGCCGCAGTTCGGCTGCTGTTCGACCTTCGAAGAACGCGTCACGGACATTCACGCCGTCGGCTCGCTCAGGTGTTGCCGTCAGGCCCAGCAGTTCGCGGGGGCGGAGCTGATCCAGGACAGCGCGGTACGTCGACGCCGCCGCGTGGTGGAACTCGTCGATCACGACAACGTCGAAGGCGTCGGGACGGATATTGGATGCGCCGTATGACGACAACGACTGAATGCTCGCGAAGACGTGCCGCCAATGGTCGGGGCGCACGCCGTCGACATACAGCTCTCCGAAGTTCGCGTCGTTCAGAACTTCGCGATAGGTGCGAAGTGACTGCGCAAGGATCTCCTTGCGGTGCGCTACAAACAGCAGGCTTGGGCGCTCGCCGTTCGCGACTTGGCAAAGCCGCCGGTAGTCGAGGGATGCGACCACAGTCTTGCCGGTGCCTGTCGCCGCAACGACGAGATTGCGGTGTCGATCGTGCACTGTTCGTTCAGCCTCGATCGCGTCGAGCATCTCCTGCTGATACGGATAAGGGGTGACTTCGAGGCCGGAGAGCGTGATGGTGACGCGGTCGGTCGACGTCCGTCCAGCGGCTTCGGCGAGGGCAAGCTCGAGGCGATCACCATCGCGGTCGGGATCGTAGAGCTCGTAGCTCGGGTCGTTCCAGTACGTGTCGAATGTCGCCGCGAACTTGCTGAGAAGTGTCGGTGTGCCGGCCTTCGAAAGGCGGACGTTCCACTCCACGCCGTCGAGAAGCGCAGTCTTAGAGAGGTTCGAAGAGCCGACGTAGGCCGTGTCAAAACCCGTCGCGCGGCGGAACATCCACGCCTTGGCGTGCAGACGAGTGCGCTGAGCGTCGTACTGGACCTTGATCTCGGCTCCGAACTGGCGGACCAATCGGTCGAGTGCTCGGCGCTCGGTCGCCCCGATGTAGGTCGTCGTGATGACACGGAGCGGTGCCTTGCGGAGCTTCAGCCGCTCCAGTTCCGGTTCGAGGAGGCGCAATCCATGCCACTTGACGAACGCGCACAGCAGGTCGACCTCGTCCGCTGTGTCGACCTCGGCGCGCAACTCTGAACCGAGGGCGGGTTCACCCGCGGCGTTGGTTAGGAGGGCCGCATCCGAAAGGGGAGTGCTGGGACGGACGTCTCCGTGGGCCTGGATGCCCGGTGCGGGTGGCGGAGCGATTCGGAGCAGTTGGTGCGCGGGGTCGACTACAGCCGGCTCGGATTCATCGATGACCGAAAGGAGCGCGTTCGCCAACCCGATCCTCTTCTCCGCCACACGTTCGGCCGCGAAAGCACGGACCGCTGCTTGGTAGATGTGGCGCGCAAGCACATGCGGCAGCTCAGCGTCGTCTACCTGTCCGGTCACGACGAGCTCGTTTGCGTGGTGAAGAAGCCGCGGCCCCAGGTCGTCGGTGACTAGCTCTTCGTACAAGCCGAATGGCAGCGGGCTATCAGGCACAGGTCGTAGCTTCGCTCAACTCGCCGCGGAGGTGCGGGATGTCAGAGGCCTGTGCACAAGAACTCCGCGTCGCCAATTGCCGGGAATGCGTAAAGCTCGGACGATGCGGCGGGATTGGTCGCAGAGACGGAGATCCGGTAGGGCCGGCCGAGGGGGAGGGTCGTCTTGTGTTCGGAACCTGGCACAAGGACCGGTGACGTGTGGAGCAGCTTGTCATCAGCCTTGATCGCAACCTGGCCGGAGGAGCCGTCAGCCGATTCGTCAGTGACGCCGAAGATGCCACTCATCGTGGTGCAGTGTCGGCCAAGCGTGTAGCGCGACTCCCAGGCAGTTGAGCGCGTGTAGGTGCCCCAACCCTTGTATGCGAGTCCATTGATAGCGAACGTCCACCAGGCCTCGTCCATGATCCCGCCGGTGTCGTAGTAGGACTCGAACGCAGTCAGGGGGATCCAGCGCCAGATCTTGACGCTAAATGGACGGGAGCGGACCACCGTCTTGTCTTGGTACGTCACGACGGCCCGGTAACGCTGCCGGTTGAGAGCGGTCACGGTGGTCCGCAGGGCGACCTTGGGCCCGAGCACGGCGGTACGGCGTACTCCCTCCCACGTCTTGTTGCCCAAGATGTCTGACGTCTGCGCCTCGAGCCGGACGTTCTTGGCTCGGCCTGCCTTGGGCACGCGCACGGTGAAGGTGACGCGGTCACCTTCGACTGCTTCCGCTGGGCCGCGCACGGTCACAGCAGTCGGACGGGCAGGGGACTCGATGGTGCCTGCGCTCGCTGACATCGGCGGCAGTCCAAAGCCAAGAACCAACATCACTAGAAGCCCGAACTTCATTCCCACCATCCCTCGATGCCACGCGTTTGTGGCGGCCAGTATGGGGCGCGCCCGCCGAGTAGCGGACGCTTTCGAGCGAATCGCCGCGCCCCAAACCGCCCCTCGGCAGTCAGCGAAGGGCTGTTGACCCCGTGCCGCCGGAGCAGGGCCGAGGCGGACCTCGCGGGCCGATGGTCATGTGGGCGTCAGTCGGCTGCGCCGGTCTGCCTGAGGTCGTCAGCGGAGCTCGACCACGTAAGCGTCGTGGTCGGAGAGGCTGTCGGCGTCGACGGCGGTTGCCTCCGTAACCTCTGTGCCCGAGGGCACGGCGATGTGGTCGATCGACAGCAGACCCTCGATGCGATGGGGAAGGAGAGCGGTCGGGACGTCGAGGCCGAGCTTCTCCAGCGCGGCGAGGATGGAGGTTCGGCCGCCGATGCTGCCCGACCACTCCCGGCCGGAGAGCGCGTGGTTCCAGTCACCACCCCACACGAAGCGATCGGTCGGCAGGCGTTCGAGGAGCCGCTCGACGGCCGCGGTCGTCTTGTCGGCGTGACGGGTGCCCTGCCACGGGTCCCGGTTCCCGCACGACCGCCACGGGAGGATCGAGCTGCAGAACGTCCAGCCGTCGACGGCCGCCATCGCGCTGGCCGGGTGCGGGTCCGGGACCGGCGTCAGCGGCGGTCGACTGGCGACGCCGGCCCAGCGTCGACGCGGGGCCATGAGCGCCTCGCTGAGGTGGAGGTGGTGACCCGCGAGTGTGAAGCGTTCGCTCACCTCGGTGAGCAACAGGACGTCGCAGTCGAGGTCGAGGAGGAAGCGCTCGTGGTCGGGCGTCCATCGTCCGGCCAGGTTCCAGGTGCCGATTCTCACGAGGATGATCCCAGCGCATCGGTGCGCGATCCCGCAGGCGAACGCACGTTGCAGCCCGCCGCCCCGAGCGGACGTCGCGCGTCACGCAGCCGGTTGACGGAGGTCACACCGCCCCAAGGGATGAGCTGGGGATCCGAGACGTTTCAACTACTGCAGGTCTCATGCTGCGCCGAACGGGCGCGCCCTGCGTAGGTCCCACTCAGCGTTGAGTCGAGCACGAGCGGTACGCCGTGCGGTGGGCCACTGCCCCCGTGCGAGAGGAATCCCGCTGTGTCGTCGTTCATCAAACCGCTGCGCCATGCGCTCGCGTCGCCCGTCTGGCTGTTCGTCATCGTGATGGCGATCGGGATGACCGTGACATCGATCGCGGCCGCGCACGCCGAGCCCGAGCCCGAGGTCTCCGTCACGTCTGACCCGGGCTCGAGCGCGATCGACCCGGACCGCCGGCCCGCCGTCTCCCGCTCCGGTGACCGGACGGCAGTACGCGCCGAGCGCGTCAAGCAGGCCAATCGCGTCGAGCGCAAGCCGGTGCGGCCGGCGCTGCCCCTGGCGCAGAGCAACGCCACCCAGACCGTCGCGTCCGCGATGGCGTCGGCGTACAACGTCCCCGGGCAGTGCCTGGCGTGGGTGCGCGAGCAGGCCGGCGTCCCGTCGCGGTACGCCGACGCGACGACGGCGTGGCAGCACGCGGCGGGGCGGCACCCGGACGACGTGACGCCGCCGCGCGGCGCGGCCGTCTACTGGACCGGCGGCAGCTCCGGCTACGGGCACGTCGCGATCTCGCTCGGCAACGGCATGGTGCGCTCGTCCGACGCGGGCGGGACCGGAGCGGTGGCCACCGTGCCGATCCGGTACTTCGACCGGGAGTGGGGCCAGCTCCGGTACGCCGGCTGGGCGACCTCGATCAACGGCTACCGGATCCCCGGCGTCGCGGGCGCCTGAGGCCGGTCAGCCGACCTTCATCTCGCCGAGCTCGGACCAGTCCGTCCCGGGCACCTGGAAGTTCACGATCCGGGGCGTCTCGACGAGGTACTGCGGCAGGTCGGCCTGTGCCTGCCGGAAGTGGTCCGAGGTCACGTGAGCCCCGGCGGCGTCGTCTTCGAAGGCCTCCACGAGGACGTACTCGTCCGGGTCGTCGAGGGAGCGGGACCAGTCGAACCAGAGGTTGCCCGGCTCGGCCCGGGTGGCCTCGGTGAAGGCGCGCGTGATCTCGGGCCAGCGGTCGACGTGCGCGGGCTTGATGCGGAACTTCGCGGTGATGAAGATCATTTCCTCTTCCTAGCAGGTTGCATCCCGGGACGGTGACGTCATCCTGTGACCATGTCGGCTGCCGAGCGGTTCACGGCGTACGACGCGTCGCACTTCGGGGCGCTCGGGGTGCTGATCCTCGGTGCGGTCCTGCTGGTGGTCGCCGGTCGGGCGCTGGGCGATCGCGACCCGGACGACCGCCTCGGCAAGGGGCTCGCGGTCGTCATCGTCGCCGCCGTCGTCCCGCTCCAGGTCCTGTACTTCACGCCGACGTACTGGAGCCTGGACCGCACCCTGCCCGTCCAGCTGTGCGACGTCGCGTCGGTGGTGGCGGCGTACGCCCTGTGGACCCATCGGCGCTGGGCGGTCGCGCTGACCTACTACTGGGGACTCACCCTGACCACGCAGGCGATCGCGACCCCGGACCTGGCCACGCCGTTCCCGGAGCCGCTGTTCCTCCTCTACTGGCTGATGCACCTCTCGAGCGTGTGGGCGGCCGTCCACCTGACCTGGGGACGGAGGCTGCGACCGGACTGGCGCGGCTACCGGATCGCGATCGCCGGGACCGCCGTCTGGGTGGCCTGCGTCGTGGTCGTGAACGTCGTCGCCGGCACCAACTACGGCTACCTCAACGAGAAGCCGAACTCCGCCTCGATCCTGGACCTGCTCGGCCCGTGGCCGTGGTACGTGCTGGCCGAGGCCGCGATCATCGCCACCGGCTGGGCACTGATCACGTGGCCGTGGGTCGCGACGGCGAGCGCTAGTCCGGAGACGGAGCCCAGCCGTCGGCGGTGAACAGGCTGTCGTCGATCCGGGCGTCGTCGACCCGCACCCGGTCGACGTACACCCCGCGCCCCTGGTAGAGCGCGTCGTTGGCGTACCGCCACCGCACCAGCACGACCCCCGACGACCCGTCGGCCGCGGGCAGCGCCGCGGCGGCGTGGTGCCAGCGTCGTCCGCCGAATCCGGACACGCTGCCGTCGGTCTCGACCGACTCGGCCCCGGACTGCAGCGAGAAGGGGACCGGCGACCAGCTCGCGCCGCCGTCGGTGGAGGCCTCCAGGGTGAGCACGTCGGAGTCCGCCTCGGTGTCGTACCAGAGCCCGAAGGACAGCAGCCCGCCTGAGGTCACGGGCGCCGACAGCACCGGCGTGCGGGCGTCCCCGACGCCGGAGAACCACGCCCGCCGGCCCTCGAGCGGGCGTACGGCGAGCGCCCTGGCCAGGTCGCGGGCGACCGCGCGCCGGGCCGGGTTGTTGCCTCCCCAGTCGCGGGTCGGGTGCACCCGGTTGGTCAGCAGCACGACGAACGAGTCCGACAGCGGGTCGATGACCACCGACGTGCCCGTGAACCCGGTGTGCCCGAAGGTGACCGGGG
Organism: Nocardioides sp. GCM10030259; assembly: GCF_042666375.1. Lineage (NCBI taxonomy): Bacteria > Bacillati > Actinomycetota > Actinomycetes > Propionibacteriales > Nocardioidaceae > Nocardioides > Nocardioides sp. GCM10030259. The sequence continues at coordinate 120,582 of NZ_JBHTDF010000002.1, forward strand.
TCGAGAGGCCGTCCATGTACCACCGCTGGTCGAGCTCGAAGCCGAGGCCGTGGGAGTCGCCCGGGAACGCGGCGTTCTCGTTGACCAGCATCGCCCGCACGGTGTCGTCGTCGAGGATGCGGGCGCGGCCGTAGCGCCCGCCGTTGAGCAGGGTGCGCGCCAGGATGCCGAGGTCGTGGGCGGTCGAGAAGAGGCCCGCGTGGCCGGCGACGCCGCCGAGCGACCAGGCGTTCTCGTCGTGCACCTCGCCGCGGATCATCGGCCGACCCGCCCACGGCTGCGCCTCGGTCGCGGCGATCCGATCGACCAGGTGCGGCGGCGGGTTGAACATCGTGTCCCGCATCCGCAGTGGGCGGGTGATCCCGGTGGCGATGACGGCGTCGAGAGGCTGTCCGGTGACCGCCTCGACCACCAGGCCCAGCGTGATGAGCCCGAGGTCCGAGTAGACGTACGCCGCGCCCGGCTCGGCCGTGGGCGCGACGTCCAGCACGGCGGCCAGCCGCTCCTCGACGGTCGGGTAGCGGCTGTAGAGCGGCACCCAGGCCGGCAGCCCGCCGGTGTGGGTGAGCAGGTACCGGATCGTCACGTCGTCCTTGCCGCGGGCGGCGAAGGCCGGGAGGTACGTCGCCACCGGCTCGTCCAGGCCGATGCGACCGGCCTCGACCTGCTGCAGCACGGCGATCGTCGTGAACGTCTTGGTCACCGACGCCAGGTCGAAGATCGTGTCTCGCCGCACCGGCACCTGCTGCGCGGCCGGCAGCTCGGTCGCGGGGTCGGCGTACCGAACGGCCTTGCCGGCGGCGTCGTGCACCGCGATGACGCCGTGCCGGGAGGCCAGCACCACGCCACCGGCGTACATCGGGTGGTCGGGCGAGGGATCGAGGAAGGACCGCAGGTCGCCGGACATCTGGCGGATCGGCTCCGCGAGCAGGTCCGCCTGGCGTGGCGAGCCGTACCGGAGGTGGTGCTGGTGGAACCGCAGATCCTCGGGGCTCACCTCGACGTCCGCCGCGCGCGCGGGGACCCCGGTGAGGGTGAGCAGACCGGCCGTCACGGCGGCGGCTGCGATCGTGGCGGTCAGCCTCAACGCTGGTGCCCCGGATAGAGCAGGTACTCGGCGCGGAGCGCGCGGAAGTCGCGCAGCTCGGCCCGCCACACGGCGACGACCTCGTCGACGTCGGCGCCGGCGTCGATCGCCAGTCGGACCTGCTCGTTGCCGGACAGCTTGTCGATCCAGTACGACGACGGCGGCGTCTGCGGCGGCGGCGACAGCTCCCGCCACGTCCACTTCTCCGGATAGAGCCGCCGACCGGTCACGATCATCGCGATCGCGGTGCGGATCGCCTCGAACTCGTCGCGGTCGGTGACGTGCACCTGCACGCCGGCGCACGCGACGCCCGAGTGCTTGGAGAACGACGGCGTGAAGTACGCCTCTCGGAAGCCCACACCCGGCAGGTCGAGGGCGGTGAGGGCCTCGGCCCAGCGGTGGTCGACGTACGGCGCGCCGATCAGCTCGAACGGGCGGGTCGTGCCGCGGCCCTCGGAGAGGTTGGTCGCCTCGAAGAGGCAGGTGCCCGGGTAGACGACCGCGGTCTCGACGCGCGGCATGTTGGGCGACGGCATCACCCACGGCTGGCCGGTCTCCTCGGCGTACATGTCGCGCCGCCACCCCGACATCCGGGAGACGGCCAGCTCGACCGGGCCGGCGGCGGCGGTGTCGTCGGGGAGGAACTCGGCGTTGAACAGCCCGGCCAGCTCGCCGACCGTCATGCCGTGCTGCTGCGAGATCGCCTTGCGGCCGACGAAGGTCGAGTGCTCGGGGTGCATCACCGCGCCGTACGCCGCGGTGCCGCCGATCGGGTTGGGCCGGTCGAGCACGACGAACCGGACCCCGGCCAGGGAGGCGGCGACCATGCAGTCGTACATCGTCCAGACGTAGGTGTAGAACCGCGCCCCGACGTCCTGGATGTCGAACATGACCGTGTCGACGCCGGCATCCGCGAAGAAGGCGGCGATCTGCGCCGGGGTCTTCGTGTAGGTGTCGTAGACGGGCACGCCCGTGCGCGGGTCTGGTCCACCGGGCTCGGAGCCGCCGGCCTGGGCGCTGCCCCGGAAGCCGTGCTCGGGGCCGAACGCGGCGGCCAGGTCGACGCGGCCGTCTGCGGCCATCACGTCGACCTCGTGGCGCAGGTCGGTGACCACGCCGGTGGGGTTGGAGATCAGCCCGACCCGCTGCCCGGACACGAGCTGGTAGTCGTCGCGGGCCAGGGTCTCGAAGCCGGTGAGCACCCGGCCACGTCGTCGAGTCCCGCCGTGGGCGGGCACTGTCGTGAGCGCTCCTACGCCTGCCGCTCCGGCCGTGGCCTGGAGGAAGGTACGCCGGCGCATGTCAGTTCTGCATCCCGAGTTGCATTCCGTGACTGTGCTCCCAACCCCACGCCTGGTCAATCCCCTGCGGTCAGGACCACGCCTCGACGGCCTGCTCGAGGTTGAGCGTGATGGCAGCGGCGGCGAAGTGGTGGTCGCCGGTGCGGGCCTGGGTCTCGGCGACGCGAGTGCGGAGGGCGGAGACCGCCTGCCGGGCGTCGTCGACGGACGTGGAGTCGCGGAGGAGCGCGGCGACGCAACGGAGGGCGCGCGCGGTCTGGACGCGGAGGTCGGCGGCGTCGGGGTCGTCGTTCCGGATCTCGGCGCGCTGGTCGGCGATCAGCGCGATCACCTCGTCGACGCAGGCCGTGAGGCTGTGCAGCGCCTGGGCGCGCAGCTCATGACGGTTGGACGTCTCGGCCCAGCGGACGGCCTTCCAGTTGGCGCGGCGCGCCTCGCGCGCCTGCCTGATGAGGTGGTCGGCGGCGCGCGCGGTCTGGTCGAGGGAGTGGCGGAGGGAGTTCCAGTCCTTCTCGCTGACGATCTCCTCCTCGAGGGCGGTGGCCAGCTCGTCGAGCTGGTCGGCGAGCTGCGCGCGGAGCCGGTCCTGGGCGATCGCCGCCGGGGTGAGCAGCAGCTGGGGGAGCGCGACATTGACGCCGACACCGACGAGGGCGCCGAAAGCGGTGAGGCCGCCGTACGCCGCGGAGTACTCGACCGGGTCGCCCTTGCTCGCGACGAGCACGAACATCGCGGCCAGTGGCACCCAGCCGCCCATCGAGCCCGCCACCCCGCCGGCGGCCACCAGGCTCGCGAAGATCACGGCCAGGCCGAGCGGGACGGGGTCGGGCAGGGGGAGCAGCTGGGCGGCCAGCGCGATGGCGGATCCGAGCAGGATCGCGACGACGACGTCGATCGAGCTCCGCGCCGAGACCGCGACCGAGGTCGACACGACGGCCAGGGCGCCCAGCGGCGCGTAGTAGGGGTACTCCGCGGCGAACCCGAACGGCAGCACTGCCAGCCACGCGAGCATGACGGCGAGCGCTGCCTTCAGGGCGAGCGCGATGTCAGGGTGGGCACGTGCGACGGCCCGGGCGCGGCGTACGACGGTGGTCGTGCTCATGCAGGACCTGTACCCGCAGACGGTCAGCGGCTGACGCGGGCCACGCAGACCTCGCCGGAGGCGCGATGGACCGCGCGGAACCTGTAGTGGTCGGTGCCGGGGGCGTTGCCGGTGCGGCGCTCGACGTCGAAGGAGCCGCTCGGGCCGTGGGTCATCGCGACGCCGCTGGCGACGACCTTGCCGTTGTGGCGCAGCTTCCAGCGCCAGGTGTGGCCGGAGCGGTTGCTGTCGATCTCGGCCTCGACCTCCATGCGGCCGTCGTCGGGTCCGGCCTTGATCTTCCAGTCGGTCGGGCCGGAGCACGAGCCGCTGCGCTCGCGGTCGTCGTCGTTGCCCGCCGAGACGGGCGCGGCGGTCGCGAGGGCGAGAGCGGGGACGGTCAGCAGGGCGGCGGTGGCGAGGGCCAGGGTCTTCATGACCTCAACTGTGCCCCGTCCGGATGGGGCGCATGTGAGGCGACGGTGAGAGTCCACTCATGTAGGGAGGTCAGCGCCGGGGCGGCAGCAGGACCTCGCGGTGGTCGAGCTCGCGCTCGAGCACGCGCAGGCTGGCGTCCGGGAGCTGACCGGTCTCGCGCATGCGGAGGAGCTCCTCGCGCTCGGCCTCGATGACGGCGAGGTGGAGCTGGACGGCTGCCTCGTACGCCGAGTCGGCCGGGATCTGCCGGTCGGCGTCCTCGAGCACGTCGAGGCGCTGCTGGTACCGCGTGAGCCGGTGCTCGAGCTGCGCCCGGAGCGTGGCGACCGCCCCGTCCATGCCCGCGCTGTGCTCGCCTCGCTCGAGCTCGTCGAGCCGGGCCAGGCCCGCCCGCGCAGCCGCGGACCGCGCCTCGTTGCGCAGGCGGGCCTGGTCGACGGCGTTCGCGCGCAGCCCGAGCATCCGGACCAGCGGGCCGAACGTCACGCCCTGGCCGACCAGCGTCACGAGCACGACCAGGAACGCGCAGAAGATCAGCAGGTTGCGGTCGGGGAAGGGCTCGCCGCTGTCGGTGAACCGCGGCAGCGTGTAGATCGCGGCGAGCGTGATGACGCCGCGGGTGCCCGCCCAGCTCAGCACGAGCACCTCGCGGGCGCCGAGTCGTTCGCGGGCGCCGCCGCCGAGCCGGGTGTGCAGCCGGCGGGGGAGCAGCTGCGTGGCGACCAGCCAGACCGGCCGCAGCAGGAGGGCGACGCCGACGCTGATGGCGGCGGCGATCACGATCGTCGATGTGTCGTACAGGTGGAGGCCGCGCACGACCGTCGGCAGCTGCTGGCCGATCAGCAGGAAGACGAGGCCCTCGAGGAGGAAGCTCACCAGGCGCCAGACCGCGTTGACCTGCAGCCGGCTGGCTCCGGACACGGAGCGCGGGCTGTCGTGGCCGATCGCGAGCCCGGCGATCACCACGGCCAGCACGCCGGAGACGTGCACCTCCTCGCCCACCAGGTAGGCGATGAACGGCGTGGCGAGGGAGACGGCGTTGAGGATCAGGGGGTCCTGCGACCACCGGCGGGTCCAGCGCACGGCGTACGCGACGAGGAGGCCGACGAGTACGCCGCCGGCCGCCGCGACCACGAACTGGCCCGCCGCTGACCACGTCGAGAAGCCGTCGCCGGTCGCCGCCGACACCGCGACCGTCAGCAGCGTCAGCGCGGTGGCGTCGTTGAGCAGGCCCTCGCCCTGGATCAGCGTGAGCAGTCGCGGCGGCAGGCCGACCTTGCGCCCGACGGCGAGCGCCGCGACCGGGTCGGGGGGAGCGATCGCCGCGCCGAGCGCGACTCCGGCGGCCAGCGTGGCGCCGGTGACGAAGAGCGCGAACCCCGCGCCGACCAGCAGGGCGGTCGCCAGCACGAGGAGCACCGACAGGCTGACCACCGTCCGCAGGTTGTGGCGGATCGCCGTCAGGCTCGAGTCGAGCGCTGCGCTGTAGAGCAGCGGCGGGATCAGCAGCGTGAGCACGAGGTGGGGATCGAGCTGGACGTTCGGGCCGGGCAGGACGGCGTACGTGATGCCGATCAGTGTGAGCAGCGCCGGCGCCGGGAGCCCGGTGCGCTCGGCGACCCGGTGGGTGAGGACGATCGCGGCGACCGCAGCGAGCACGAGCAAGAGCGTCGTCGAGACATCCACGGGCCTATCCTCCCGGGCCGTCCGAAATGGCGCTCACCGGCGGAGTCGCGCGACCTCGGCCTGCAGATCGGCGATGCGCGCCTCCAGCTCGATGACCCGGGAGATGCCGGCGAGGTTGAGCCCCTCGGCGAGCAGCTCACGGATCCGGTGGAGGCGGTCGATGTCGTCGGCGCTGTACAGGCGGCTGCCGCCGGCGGTCCGGTCGGGCTCGAGCAGGCCGCGGCGCTCGTAGACGCGCAGGTTCTGGATCTGCATCGACACCATCTCGGCGGCGACCGAGATCGCGAACACCCCTCGACCTCTCTCCGGCACGTCTTGATTTTGCCTGACGGATGGAATATAAGAAACCTGTATCCAGCGTTATAGATACGGACCCGGAGCCACGGGTCCTCGGCATCAGGACCAGGAGGACATCATGTTGCTGCGCACCACCGATCCGTTCCGTGACTTCGACCGCCTGACCCAGCAGCTGCTCGGCACCACCAACCGTCCCGCGGTGATGCCGATGGATGCCTGGCGCGAGGGCGACCAGTTCACGATCGAGTTCGACCTGCCCGGCGTGGCGAAGGAGAGCATCGACCTCGACGTCGAGCGCAACGTGCTCACCGTCCGCGCGGAGCGAGTCGCCCGCAACGGCGACTGGGAGGCCCTGGCGTCCGAGCGTCCGAAGGGCGTCTTCAGCCGGCAGCTCGTGCTGGGCGACAACCTCGACCTCGACCGGATCGAGGCGTCGTACGCCGACGGCGTGCTGCGCCTCGTCGTGCCCGTCGCGGAGCGGGCGAAGCCGCGCAGGATCGAGATCAACGACTCGACCGACTCCGAGCGCACGGCGATCGAGGCCTGACACTCACGCAGGGTCAGGGCAGAGAGGGGCCGCTCCCGGCAGGGGCGGCCCCTTCGTGCTGCCCGGCACCTTGCGGCACCGACGTGCGCAGGAGCATCGTGGAGACATGCGGGCAGAGGTAGGGGATCGGCTGATCGTGGAGGCTCCGACCGACCACTCGTCGGGCCGGTCCGGCACGGTGACGGAGGTGCGCGGCGCGGACGGCCAGCCGCCGTACGTCGTGCAGTGGGACGACGGGCACGAGGGGCTGTGCTACCCCGGCCCGGACGCCCACGTGAAGCACGACTGAGCGCCTGACAGGCGGGTCAGGCCAGGGCGATCTCGCACCAGACGGTCTTGCCCGGGGGCTGCCGCTCGGTGCCCCAGCGCGACGCCAGGGCGGCGACGAGCAGCATCCCGCGGCCGCGGTCGTTGAGCTCGTCGAGCGACTGCGAGGGCGTCGGCAGGGCGGGGCTGGGGTCGGTGACCTCGAGGCGGATGGCGTCGGCGCCGACGGTGGCGTTGAGGAACGATGCGCCGCCACCGTGCTCGACGGCGTTGCTCACCAGCTCGGTGGTGAGCAGCTCGGCCGTCTCGCGGACGTCGGTGGCGACGCCCGCGTCCGTGAGCAGCTGCCGCACCTCGTGACGAGCGACCGGCGCCGACCTCGACGTCGGCGCGATCTCGAGCCGCGTCGACCAGCGCGTCAACGTCATCATTCCCCCGTGTCGGTTGTCGCCGACTCTTGTCGGCACACCCTTGGTGTTCCCAGTGAGACCGCTGGGAAACGGCCTTCGCGCGATTCTCCCGACGATGTGCAGGAACTCACCCGAGTGGGTGATGGACGGGCGCACTACTCTGTCCGCGTGGACGAGAACCCCTACGCCGCGTCGTACGACGCCGACCAGCAGGTCCTCCGGGTGGTCGGCTCGGTGGACGAGCTCGCCGGCCCGGTGTTCCGGGAGGACCTGGCGAAGCACACCGAGCAGCACACGAAGCCGCTGTCCGTCGACCTGTCGGAGGTCGAGTTCTTCCCCAGCCTCGCCGTCGGCGTGCTGGCCGTCGCGATGCGGCAGAGCCGTGAGGCCGGCGCCGAGATCGAGGTGCGCGCCCGCGAGGGCGGCATCGTGGCCCGCGTCCTGACGATCTGCGCGCTGCCCTACACGGAGCTCCCCGCCACCGACCCGGTCTGAGTCCGGGCCTGGCGGCAACCTTCCTGCCCGAGAGTCGTCACCGGGAGGTCATCGGCGCGCCGCCCACGCCCTCCAGCGTGGGCGCATGACTGGTCTCGGGAAGCACCTCCATCGACGCACCCTCCTCCGTGCCGGCGCCGTGGGCGCCGGCGCCGCAGCCGGCGCGGCCGGCTCCCGGTCGGTCGCGGCACCGCCCCTGGTGTCGCGCCGGCTCCAGCTTCCGTACGGCGTGCAGACCGGCGACGTCACGAGCCGCGAGGCCGTGGTCTGGGCACGGTCGTCGGGGCCGGGTCGCCTCCTGGCCGAGCTCCGGACCGGCCGCCGCAGCCAGCGGATCCGGGGCCCGTGGGCGACGGCGGCCACCGACGGGACCGCGAAGCTCCCGCTCGACGGCCTCGATCCGGGTCGCGAGTACGCCGTACGCCTGTCGTTCGAGGACGAGCGCGGGCGCGTCGGCGAGGTGCAGACGGCGACGTTCCGGACAGCGTCGGTCCGGTCCGGCGCGACCAGCTTCGTGTGGACCGGCGACAACTGCGGCCAGGGCTGGGGCATCAACCCGGACCTCGGCGGGCTGGTCGGCTACCGCACGATGCTCGACACCCGCCCCGAGTTCTTCCTGCACTCCGGTGACTGCATCTACGGCGACGGCGAGATCGCCGAGCGGGTCACCGAGCCCGACGGCCAGGTCTGGCGCAATGTCGTGGCCGAGGGCGTCGAGAAGGTCGCGGAGTCGCTCGACGAGTTCCGCGGCCGCTACCGCTACACCCGGCTCGACGACCACTTCCGGGCGCTGACCGCCGACGTGCCGGTCGTCGCCCAGTGGGACGACCACGAGACCCACAACAACTGGTGGCCCGGCCAGATCCTCACCGACGAGCGCTACGTCGAGAAGCGGGTCGACGTGCTGGCCCTGCGGGCGCGGCGCGCGTGGCAGGAGTACCAGCCGATCGCCGACCCGCGGGCGCACCGGCGCGGCGACGGCTTCGCGCCCGCGCGGATCTACCGCAAGGTCGAGCGCGGCCGACACCTCGACGTCTTCTGCCTCGACATGCGCACGTTCAAGGACCCCAACACACCGGGTCTCGAGACCGAGCCCACCCACATCCTCGGCACCGAGCAGACGGAGTGGCTGATCCGGGAGGTACGCCGGTCGCGCGCCACGTGGAAGGTGATCGCCGCCGACCTGCCGCTCGGCCTGGTCGTGCCCGACGGCGCGGTCAACCAGGAGAGCCTCGCCAACCGCGACCACGGGGCTCCGCTCGGCAAGGAGCTCGAGATCGCGGCCGTGCTGTCGGCGTTCAAGGCCGCCGGCGTGCGCAACGTCGTCTGGCTGACAGCCGACGTGCACTACTGCGCGGCGCACCACTACGACCCGGCGCGCGCCGGGTTCACCGACTTCGACCCCTTCTGGGAGTTCGTCGCCGGTCCGGTCGCCGCCGGCACCTTCGGGCCCAACCAGCTCGACGGGACGTTCGGGCCGGTCGTCGACTTCCAGAAGGCGGGCGCCAGGTCCAACGAGTCGCCGCGGGTGGGCAACCAGTTCTTCGGCCACGTCGACATCGACGACGCCGGGCTGATGACGGTCAGCCTGCGCGACATCGGCGGCCAGGTGCTCTACACCCGGGAGCTCCAGCCGGCCTGAGGGTCACGCAGGGTCGGCGAGGGGACCCCGCGGCAGCGGGATGACGATCTGGCCGCCGAAGGGCGTGTCGACGGGTCCGGGGTCCTCGACGTATGCGCCCCGGATCGGTGGATGCCGCATGTAGGAGAGCCGGCTGGCCTCGTGGCGTGACTTGCGCTGGCCGTCGAGCATCAGCCCGACCAGCAGGCACAGGCAGCTGATCACGAGCATGAAGGACGCCACGAACAGCGTGGGCAGCCGCGGCACCAGGCCGGTGTCGAGGTACTGCGCCAGCACCGGCGCCGCCATCAGCGCCGACATCCCGGTGAGCACGGCGGAGACCAGTCCGAAGAAGTAGATCGGGCGCTCGTGGCGGGTCAGCGACAGGATGACGCCGAGGATCTTCCAGCCGTCGCGGTAGGTGCGGAGCTTGGACTCCGAGCCCTCCGCGCGGTCCCGGAAGCCGACGGGCAGCGTGGCCGACGGGATCCGCAGGGCGAGCGAGTGCACGGTCAGCTCGGTCTCGATCTCGAACTCGCGCGACACCGCCGGGAAGCTCTTCACGAACCGCCGGGAGAAGACCCGGTAGCCGCTGAGCATGTCGCCCATCGTGTCGCCGAAGATGCCGGTGACGATGCCGTTGAGCACGCGGTTGCCGGTCTCGTGGGCGGGGCGGTAGGCCGCGCCGCGGCGTACTCCGACGACCTGGTCGAGGTTGGCGTCGACGAGCATCTCGATCATCGCCGGCGCCGCACTCGCGTCGTAGGTGTCGTCGCCGTCGATGAGCAGGTAGATGTCGGCGTCGATGTCGGCGAACGCCCGCCGCACCACGTTGCCCTTGCCCTTAAGGGGCTCGCTGCACACGACCGCCCCGGCGGCGCGGGCGACGTCGCGGGTGCGGTCGGTGCTGCAGTTGTCGTAGACGTAGACCGTCATGCCCGGCACCGCTGCGCGCAGGTCGCGGACCACCTTGCCGACGGCCGCCTCCTCGTTGTGGCAGGGCACGACGGCGGCGATGCGATAGCGCAGCGCGACGGACATCTCGGACCCCCACAGGAACGAACGACGGACACGGCTGGTGTCGTCCACCCCAACGGGTGGGGAAACGGCGGGTTACGGGGAGATTGAAACTCGTTCCACCTGGGCTCGGTAAAGCTTCTCGAGCCGGTCGAGGTGGGCGTCCCAGGAGTACGCCGCCGCCACGTGCGCCCGTCCCGCGACACCGGCCTCGCGCAGTGCATCGAGGTCGACGAACGCCTTGCGCAGGGCCTCCGGCAGCCGGCCGCCGGCCATGTCGACGTGCTCGACGCCCGGGCCGGCGGTCCACGGGGAGTGCAGCGCCGGGTCGTCGTTGGCGAGCAGGAAGAGCCCGCTGGAGAGCGCCTCGAGCACCGTCAGCGGGCACTCGCCGACCGAGGCCACCACCATCACGTCGGCGCAGGCGTAGACCTCCGGCATCCGCTCTGGCGGCAGGCTGCCGAGGAAGTGCAGCCGCGGGTCGGTGACGCCGTCGGGCCGGTCGCCGCCGACGAACGCGATCGCGTGGTCGTCGCTCGCCGCCTTGGCGACCACGCCGAAGCCCTTCTTGGGCACGAACCTGCCGACGAAGAGCGCCAGCGGCCCGTCCGGCAGGGCGTACGCCGAGCGCGTGCGCCGGCGCTCCTCGTCGTCGACCGGGTGGAAGCGGGCGGTGTCGACGCCGTTGGCCAGCACGTGCACGCGATCGACGCCGCCGGACCGCAGGCCGGTCGCGATGGGCTCGTCGATCGCCAGGACCGCCGCGGCGCGGGCGAGCACGAGCCGCCCGGCCGTGCCGAGGACGACCCGCTGCACCAGGCGCACGAGCGCCGACGAGTGGTGCACGAACCCGACGTGGCGGTGCACGACGTACGGCGTCCGCGTCAGCACGCACCACAGCGCGGCGACCCAGCTCGACAGGTAGAGCGCGTCGTGGACGTGCACGAGGTCGGCCCGGCGCACCTCGCGACCGAGCACGGTCAGCAGGCGTGGCGAGAAGAGCGGGAACGGCGCGCCGTACCGCTCCTCGAGGACGTTCCACGCGCGCACCCGCACCGTCGTGACGCCGCCCTCGACGTGGGTGCCGGGTGTGGCGCCGGCCGCGCTGCTGACGACGCGCACGTCCCAGCCGCGCGCCCGCAGGCCGCGGGTCTCGGCCGCCACCACGGCCTCCAGCCCACCGACGTGGGGAAGCACGTGGTGGGCGACGTGCAGGACGGACCGGTTCACGGCCGGAGTATGCCGCCGCGTAACTGCGCCGACACCCCCTGCGTTGATCGTCCGAGCGAGGGAGTTGGAGCATGGCCGCGAGCGACGAACGAGCACCGTGGTGGCAGCGCGTGCTGCCCGTGACCGGTGTCGCCGCCGCGCTGCTGGCGCTCGCGACGCTGCTCGTCCCCGGCGTACGCGAGCAGGTCGCCCTCTCCGCTACGCACCGCGAGCAGGCCTGGGTGGAGCTCGCGTTCGGGCGCGAGGCCGACGGCACGCTGCCGGTCTGCCGCACCGGGGAGAAGGTCGTGCGGGTCCGCTTCGACGTCACCAGCCACCTGCCCGAGCCGAAGCGACTGCGCTACGTCGTGACCGTCCGTGGTGGTGGGAGGACCGAGCGCGACGAGGGGAAGGTGCGCGTCGCCCCCGGCGACACGACGCAGACGCGGCTGCTGCTCCCGCGTCCCGCGCGCGAGTACGCCGTCGAGGTCCGGCTGCGCGGCCGCGACCAGGCGCTCCGCGCGCACTGCCCGGAGGTGCGGCGATGACCGCGCCCCTGCGCGTCGCCGTCGTCACGCCGCGGTTCCCGCCCGAGCCGGGCGGCGTGGAGCAGTACGCCGCGTGGGTCGCCCGCACGCTCCGCGACGCCGGCCACGACGTCACCGTCGTCTGCACCGACCGGTCTCGGCGCACCCGGCGCACGACGTACGACGGGATGCCGGTGATCAGGCTCGGCACCTGGTTCACGCTCTCCAACACCCCGGTCAACCCGCTGTGGTGGTGGCGGCTGCCGCGGCTGCTCGACCGGCTCGGGATCGACGTCGTCAGCGCCCACGCGCCGGTGCCGGGGCTGGCCGACATCGCGGCGTTCCGGTCGCCGGTGCCGGTCGTGCTGACCTACCACGCGGGCTCGCTGGTCAAGGGCGGCCACCCGGTCGACGGGATGCTGCGCACCTACGAGCGGCGGGTGCTGCCGCGGGTCTTCGCGCGCTGCGCCGAGCTCGTCGCGGTGTCGCCCGTCTCCCTCGCGCACGCGACCGGACGCGCCCACCTGGTGCCGCCCGGCGTCGACGGCAGTGTGTTCCGGCCGTCCGACCGGCCGCGGGAGCGCCGGGTGCTGTACGTCGGGCGGGTCGAGCAGACCTCGCGCTGGAAGGGCCTCCACGTGCTCGTGGAGTCGCTCGTGCGGCTGCGCGAGCTGGTGCCCGACATCGAGCTGGAGATCGTCGGTGACGGTGATGACGTCGACCGGCTGCGTCGGCGCGCCGCTGACATGGGGGTCGACGATCTCCTGGAGTGGGCGGGACGGGTCGACCACGTCGACCTGCCCGCCCGCTACCAGCGGGCCGGCGTGACGGTGCTGCCCTCGTTGACCGAGGCGGAGTCCTTCGGGATGGCGCTCGCGGAGTCGCTGGCGTGCGGCTGCCCGGTGGTCGGGTCGGACGTGGGCGGCATCCCGTTCGTCGTACGCGACGGCGTCGACGGGCGGCTGGTGCCGCCCGGCGACCCAGTGGCCCTGGCCGAGGCGCTGGCCGCGGTGCTGGTGGCGCCGCCGGAGGTCGAGACGACGCGGTGGGACTGGTCGCTCCGCGTGGAGCCGACGCTCGACGTCATCGCGCGGGCAGCAGGGTCCGGCGCACGACGAAGGACGAGGGAGGTGGCGGCATGACGTCGACCGAGGAGAAGGTCGCCCGGCTGCGGGCTGCGGTGCCGCAGTCGCTGCTGCCGCTGCTGTGGCGCACGCGCGCCCGGCTGGAGTGGCGGCGCGAGGCCGTGCGCGAGGACGCGCGCGCCCAGATGCGCTTCCTGCTCGAGCACACGCGCCCCGAGTCCGACCTCGAGGCGGTCGCCCGTGCCTACGTCGGCTACCAGGCGCGCCGCGGCGAGCTGCGCTGGCACCCCGCGACCCTCACCTCGCTGCCGGTCGAGGGACTCGAGCACCTGCTGGCGGCGCGCGATCTCGGCCGCGGCGTGCTGCTCAACTTCGTGCACCACGGCTACTACGACGGCGCGTTCCCGTCGATCGCCCGGCTCGGCGTCGCTCCGCAGATCGTCGTCCACCCCTACATGCTCGAGCCCGACGCGCCGCTGTGGCTGCGGCAGCACGTCAAGGTCGGATCGATGAACGGCGGCGCCGCCGTCAGCGCCGGGATCGGCACCGACGGCCTGCTCGACCTGCTGGCCCGCGGCGAGGTCGTCGCGATCGCGTCGGACGTTCCGGGGCGTACGCCGCTGAGGTTCGTCGGCCGCGAGGTCCGCGGGTCGTTCGGAGCAGCCCGGCTGGCCGAGGTCGCGGGGGCGCCGGTGGTCGTGATGACCTCCGAGGAGGACGACCGCGGTCGCCCGCTGATCCGCCTGCACCGGCCGCTCGACCCGGAGGACTTCGACTCGCCGCAGGCGCTGCTCGAGGCGATGCTCGCGATCCACGAGTCCGTGCTGCTGCGCTGGCCCGAGGCGACCGACCTGCCGCTGTCGCGGTGGGGTGTCGAGGCCGAGCTGGCGGCTCCGCCACCCGCCGAGGCGGCCTCGTGACCCTTCAGCTGGAGCGTCTCGCGCGCCACCTCGACACCGACGCGGCGCCGCGTCGGCGACCGCTCGACCTGGTCGTGCAGGTCGCAGTGCTCGCCGTGGTGCTGGGCCTCGTGGTCCTCGACGTCGACGTGCCGGTGCTGCGGCCGCTCGCGGCGCTGGTGGGGTTCGTCGCGCTGCCGACGTGGGTGCTCTACCGCCGGGCGTTCGCGCTGCCCTACGCGTTCGGCCTCACCGTGCTCGGGCTGGTCGTCGGCGGCCTGCTGCTCGACGTCGCGCTGCCGTCGGCCGGCGTCGACCGGCCACTCGCGCCGGCTCCGCTGGCGATCGGCTGGTTCGTGGTCGACGCCGCGCTGCTGGCCTGGCGGCGGGAGATCCCGCTGGTGCGGGCCGGCGAGGTCCACGACGTACGCCGCGCCCTCGTCGACGCGCGGCTGCGGCTCGCGCCGGCGCTCGCGGCACTGTCGCTCCTGCTGTCGGTGGTCGGCGCGATCCGGCTCAACAACGGGGCTTCCGGCGTCGTCGCCATCGCTGCGGTGGTCGTCGGGGCGGCCGCGCTCCTCGCCCAGGCGCTCGGCCACGACGGCCGTCGCGACGGCTGGGTCCTCGGCCTGGTGGCGGCGGGCCTGCTGCTCGCGACCTCCCTGCGTGGCTGGGCGATCACGGGCCACGACGTCCAGGCGGAGTACCTCGCGTTCCGCCTCGCCGACGGCGCCCAGGACTGGACGATGTCCGCGCTGCCCAGCGCCTACAACGCCTGCCTGTCGGTGACGATCCTCCCGACGGTCCTCGCGCAGGCGACCGGGCTGCCCGGGGTGGTGGTCTTCAAGGTGCTGCTGCAGCTCGTCTTCTCCGTCGTGCCCGTGCTGACCTACCTGCTCGCGCGACGCTTCCTGCACCGCCGCCTGGCGCTGGCCGCCGCGGTCCTGACGATCGCGTTCCCGACGTACTTCACCGACATGCCCTACCTGGTGCGGCAGGAGCTGGCCTTCTTCTTCCTGGCGCTGATGCTGCTCGCGGCGACCTCGCCCGCGCGCACGCGGGTCCGCACCCGCCTGCTGGTGCTGGCGTTCGGGGTGGGGGTGGTGCTGTCGCACTACTCGACGACGTACGTGCTGCTGATGGCGCTCGGCGGTGCGCTGGCCCTCGTCGCGGTCGCGTCGGTCGTACGGCGCCGGCGCGGTCGAGCAGCGCCCGAGGGCCCGCCGTCCGTGCTGCTGCACCCGGGGGTCGTGGCGGCGCTGTTCGCGATCACGCTGGCCTGGGCCGGCCCGATCACGGGCACCGGCGGGCACGCTCGCGAGGTGCTGAGCGAGACCGTGCAGTCGATCCTGGGCGACGGTGACGACGGGCCGGCGTCGTCGGACACGTCCTACTGGGTGCTCGCGGGCGACCGGGCTACCCCCGAGCAGCGGATGGACCTCTTCGTGGGCGCGACCCTCGACCACCGCGACGCCGAGATCCCGCCGGAGCTGCAGGTGCTCCGCGACCCCGGCGGGGCGGTGCTCAGCCCGGCGGTGCGTGAGCAACCGGCCACGCCGGTGAAGACGGCGTGCGCCCTGGTGATGCAGGCGTTCCTGCTGCTCGGCCTCGTCCACCTGCTGCGGCGGCGCTGGGGCGTCGGGATGCCGCGCGAGCTGCTGTACCTGACCTGGGGGTCGATGGCGGCGCTCGGGCTGATCGTCGTGGTGCCCAACCTGTCGGTCGACTACGGCGTCCTGCGCGCCTTCCAGCAGACGCTGCTGGTCGTCGCGCCGGTGATGGCGATGGGGATGGCCCTGGCGCTGCGCCGGCCGTTCCTGGCCGCGGTGGTGCCGGTGGCGCTGCTCGTCGTGCTCGCCGGCACCCAGCAGCGGATCGCGATCGCCAACGCCGGCAGCTACTACGACCGTTTCCACGTCAGCGACTCCGAGCAGCAGGGCATCGCCTGGCTGGGCTCGGTCGACCGCGCCGACCGGACCAACGAGCGGCTGATCGCCAACCGCAACGTCAACGTGCGGCTGCTCGGGCTCAGCGACAACCGCGCCCCGGTCTCGGACCGCCTCTACCCGACGCTGCTCTCGCGCGACGCCTACGTGTTCGTCGACGGGCAGATCCTCGAGCAGGGGGAGTCGACGGTCTTCTACACCGGCGACCTGCTCACCTATCGCTACCCGCTGCGCGCCCTCGACCGGCACCTCGACCTCGTCTACAGCGCCCCCGACGCGAGGGTCTACCGATGAGCAAGCTGATCTCGAACTCGATGGTGGTGCTCGCGACCACGCTGCTGATGGCCGGCGCGGGCGCGGTCTTCTGGGTGGTCGCGGCCCGGCTGGCCTCGCCGGACGACGTCGGCCTCGCCGGCTCGCTGGTCGCGGCGGGGGACTCGCTGGCGCTCTTCGCCCAGGTGGGGCTGAACATCGCGATCGTCCGCACCCTCCCCACCAGCTCCCGCCGGGCGGCCGACGTGGTCGCCGCCGCGCTGGTCGTGACCACGGCGGGCGCGGCGTTCGCCCTCGCCTATGCGCTGCTGCTGCCGGTCGCGTCGCCGCGGCTCGCAGCCGTGCTCGAGTCGCCGTGGACGATCGCGGCGTACGCCGTGCTCGTGGCGGCGACCGCGCTCAACGTGCTGACCGACAGCGTCTTCCTCGCCATCGACCGGGTGTGGTCGTTCTTCCGGCTCAACGGCCTGCTGCTGGGCGTGCTCAAGTCCGGACTGCCGTTCCTGCTCGCCGGCGCCGGTGCGTTCGGGCTCTACGGCTCGGTCGGGCTGGCCCTGCTCTGCTGCGCGGCCGCCAGCCTCGTCGTCGTGCTGCGCCACGTGCCCGGCCCGCGCCGTCCGCGGCCGTCGCCGGAGCTGCTCGCCAACCGCGGGTTCGCCGCGGCCGGCTACGTCACCTACGTGCTGACGGTGCTGCCACTGCTGGTCTTCCCGCTGGTCGTCGTCAACGCCCTCGGGTCGGCGCAGGCGGGCGCCTACTTCATCAGCTTCCAGGTCGCCGCGCTCCTCAACGCCGGTGTGCTGGCGGTCGGCAACGCGGCGTACGCCGAGTGCGAGCGCGCCACCCACGGCCGGCACGCGCTGGTGCGGCGGAGCGGGATGCTGCTGCTCGGTGGGGCGGTCGCGGGCTGCGGCGCGATGGTCCTGCTGGCGCCGTACTTCCTGGCGATCTTCGGCGCCCACTACGTCGACGAGGGCACCGCGACGCTGCGCGTGCTGGCGCTCGCCTGCGTCGGCGCTGCCCTCAACTACTGGGGGATGATGCGGCTGCGGCTGGCCGCCAACCTCGCGGCGATGATCGGCGTCCAGCTCGTCTCGACCCTGGTGATGCTGGGGCTGGCGCTCGCGCTGGTCGGGCACGGCACGGTCTGGGTCGCGGCGGCGTGGGGCATCGGGCACGCGGTCGGCGGCCTGCTCGGCTGGGTGGTGACGACGACGTTCGCGCGGTACGCCGACGGCGCCCCCGCCCCGACGACGGAGCTCGCACCGGCATGAGGAACTTGGCGCTCACCGCGACCCTGGCGACCCTGCGGGTGGTGCTCCGGGCGCTGTCGCGCGTCATGCCGCAGTCGCGATCGGTGGTCGTCTCGGCGTACCCCGAGACCGAGGGCAACGGCGTCGAGGTCGCGCGGGCGCTCGTCGACCGGTACGCCGGGCGGGTGGTGTGGCTGCGCGACGGGGGGCCGGTGCCGGAGCAGGTCGCGCGGCTCGTCGAGCGCGGTCTGGTGCCGGTTCGCAAGGCCAGCCCGGTGGGGCTGTGGGCCTACCTGCGGGCCGAGACCGTGCTCTTCACGCACGGCCTCTACGGCAGCCCGCGGCCGGTCGCGCGCAAGCCGGTCGTGA
Organism: Nocardioides sp. GCM10030259; assembly: GCF_042666375.1. Classification (NCBI taxonomy): domain Bacteria; kingdom Bacillati; phylum Actinomycetota; class Actinomycetes; order Propionibacteriales; family Nocardioidaceae; genus Nocardioides; species Nocardioides sp. GCM10030259. Next base: position 138,390 of record NZ_JBHTDF010000002.1, read on the forward strand.
ACCTCTGGCACGGCGACGGCCCCAAGGGCATCGCCCCGGCGCGGGACGCCGGCGGCCTGGTCGCCAGCACGTGGTTCGTCGGCAGCACGTCGCTCTTCTCGCCGTTGCAGGCCGCGACGTTCGGGCTGCCGCCCGAGCGCGTGCTCGTCACCGGCAACCCGCGCACCGACCAGCTCTGGCGGGAACCCGCGCCCGGCGGGCTCGCGCGGCTGGGCATCACCGGCGACTTCGTGGTGTGGATGCCGACCTTCCGGCGCGCGCGGGCGGTCGGCGCCATGCGGGTCAAGGCGGGGCCGGTCGCGGAGGACCGCGCCGGGCTGGCCGAGCTCGCCGCCGGCCTGCGCGCGCGGGGGCTCCAGCTCGTCGTCAAGCCGCACCCGATGGACGCCGACCGGCGCGCCTGGGCGGGCGCGCTGACCGTCGACGAGGCCGCCCTCGACGCGGCAGGCGTCACCCTCTACGAGCTGCTCGGCGAGGCCTCGGGCCTGGTCACCGACTACTCGAGCGTGTGGGTCGACTACCTGCTGGTCGACCGGCCGATCGCGTTCCTCGTGCCCGACCGGAACGGCTACGACCGCGACCTGGTGCCGCCCGACGTGCTCGACTGGGTGCCGGGCGAGGTGGTCGACCTCGCCGGCCGCCCGTTCGAGGAGTTCTTCGCCGACGTCGCGGCCGACGGAGACCTGGGTGCCGAGCGGCGGCGTGCGGTCGCGGAGCGGATCGGGCTCACGATGACCGCGACCGCCGCCGACGACCTCGTCACGCGGCTGGCGAAGCTGGGCGTGCTGGCGTCGGCCTGACCGGCTCGGTCCGCGGCCGCAGCAGGTCGCCGCGCGGTCGCAGGAACGGCCGCTCGAGGTAGCGGTAGCTCAGCACCGTCAGCCCGATCGCCGAGGCGACCGCGGCCAGCCCCAGCAGGGGCTTCGGGCCCGGTGCCTCCTCGAGCAGCAGGAACGGCACCACGTGCCACAGGTAGAGGCTGTAGCTGTGCCGCCCGGTGGTGGCCAGCCACGGGTGACCGAGCAGCCGGGTGACCGGCCCGCGGCCGCCGGCGTACCCGGTGCGGATCAGCACGACCGCGGCGACGACGGCGAGCGGCACCCCGAGGTAGCGGTAGACGGGGCTCAGGGCGTCCGGCGCGAGGAGTGCGTACGCCGCGACCGCGACCAGCGCCAGCACCGCCGGGAGCTCGCTCCGGGTGGTGGTCGCCGGACGGTCCAGCGTCCACAGCGCGAGCGCGGCCCCGACCAGCAGCTCGGCACTGCGGTCGGCCGGCCCGAAGTAGAACCAGAAGGCGCCGAGCGGCAGCGACGCGGCATACGCGACAGCTGCGACGACCAGCGCGACGGCGGCCAGCCGGCGGGCCGACCAGCCGGCGCGACGGGCGCCGATCACGCAGCCGGGCCACAGCAGGTAGAAGCCCCACTCCACCGCCAGCGACCAGGTCTGCCCGAACGGCTGGAGGCCGGGCAGCCAGAGGCTGCCGTCCTGGCCGGCCGCCCACAGCGACGACGTCTGGGTCAGGGCGAGGACGCCGCGGCGCGCGACCTCGACCGCGTCGACGGGGGCGGTGGGCACGACGGCGTACAGGACGACGGCGCCGACGACGAGGCCGAGCAGCGCGGGGTAGAGCCGGACCACGCGGCGGCGCAGGAACGCGCCCCACGCCGACCAGTCGGTCGGGGCGCGCCAGAGCACGGTGGTGATGATGAAGCCGCTGAGCACGAAGAACAGGTCGACTCCGATCGAGCCGCCGTGGAAGAGCGGGACGTACCAGCTGAACCAGTGCAGCGCGAGGACAGCGGCGATCGCCACCGCGCGGATGCCGTCGAGGTAGTCGACCCGGCCATCGGTCCCCACTGCCACGTAACGACCACGGCAGTCGCGACGTTATGCGGGCATGCGCCGGATCGGGACGGCACTCCCCACACTGCTCCTCGCCCTCGTGGCGGTGGTCGACGGTGCGCCGTCGCACGCCGCGGAGACGGACGACCGCCCGCGGTCCGACCGGCTCGGCGTACAGGCGATCCGGTCCGAGGCGGTGGTCGACTCCTACGGCGTCGGGATCCACACGAACTACCTCGACACGCCCTACCGCGACACCGCTGCCGTCGCCGAGGCGGTGGCCGACCTCGGGGTGCGGCACGTGCGCGACGACCTCTACCTCGACGCGCCCCGGCAGTACGCCGCGATCGCGGCGGTCGCCGCCGCGGGTGCGAAGTTCGACCTGATCCTCGGCCGGCCCGGCACCGGCGCGAAGCCGGTCGACTACGTCGACACGGTTGCGCAGCTGCCGGCGGGGGCGGTCGAGAGCATCGAGGGCGTCAACGAGTGGGACCACTTCGGTGGCGGCGACGGGTGGCCGCGCGAGGCGACCGCCTGGCAGCGGGGGCTTGCCGAGGCGGCCCGGGCCGACCCGGCCACGTCCGGGCTCCCGTTGCTGTCACCGGCCCTGGCCTTCGGCCAGAACTACCCGGCGCTCGGCGACCTCTCGCCATGGTCGGACGTCGCCAACGCGCACGCCTACCCGGGCGCGGACCGGCCGGGCGCGGCCGTCGGCCCGATGATCGATGCGCTGCGCGGGGCCGTGACCGGTGGGCCGGTGGTCGTCACCGAGACCGGCTACCACAACGCGGTCAACGACCGGGGCTCGTTCCGGGGCGTCCCGGAGGGCGTTGCCGGGCAGTACCTTCCGCGGCTGTTGCTCGAGCACGTGCTGCGCGGCCACGCGCGGGTCTACACCTACGAGCTCATCGACGAGTTCGACGACCCGTCGCACACCGACCGCGAGGCGAACTTCGGCCTGCTGCGCCACGACCTCACCCCGAAGCCGGCCTACCTCGCGATGCGGCGGCTGATCGGGCTGCTCGCCGACGACCCGCCTGCGGCGTTCGAGCCCGGCCGGCTGCGGGTGCGGACCGCAGGGATGCCCGCCGACGGGCGGCGGCTGCTCACCCAGCGCAGCGACGGCACATACGTGCTCCTCCTGTGGCGCGACGTCTCGGTCTACGACCCGGCGGAGCGCGTCCGGACGCCTGTGCCCCGGGTGCCTGTCACCGTGCGGCTGCGGCACCCGCGGAAGCTGACCGTGCACCGCGTGTCGGCCGACGACGCTCCCGCCCGGCGCTCAAGCGCGCGCCGGGTCGAGGTCGGGCTGGGCGCGGGCGCGGTGGCCGTCGTCCTCGGGAGGCGCGTGGGCCGGTAGCGCCTCGGGTACGCGGCGTACGTGACCGCCGACCTGGTGTACGTCGTCGCCGGCGCCAGCCTGCTGCTGGCCGTCGTGCTGCCGGCGGTGCTGGACCGGTGGGCGATCTCCGCCCCGATGGTGCTGGTCGGCGTGGGGCTGCTGATCGGCCTCACCCCGCTGCCCGACGGGCTGCCGCTGGACCCGCAGGAGAACCGCGCGGCCATCGAGCACGTCACCGAGGTCGTCGTGCTGGTCGCGCTGATGGGCGTCGGCCTGGCGATCCACCGCCCGCTCTCGCCGCGGCGGCGCGCGTCGTGGGCCCGGTGGAGCACGACCTGGCGGCTGCTCGGCATCACGATGCCGCTGAGCATCGCCGGCCTCGCGATGCTCGGCTGGGCCGCGGGCCTCTCGGCGGCCGCGGCGCTGCTGCTCGGAGCCGTGCTCGCGCCCACCGACCCGGTGCTCGCCTCGGACGTGCAGGTCGCCGGGCCGCAGACGGGGGACCACGAGGTCGACGAGACCGACGAGCTGCGGTTCACGCTCACCTCGGAGGCGGGGCTCAACGACGGGCTCGCCTTCCCGTTCGTGTACGCCGCGATCCTGCTGGCCACCGAGGGCGGGGCCGAGGACTGGATCGCCGAGTGGCTGGGGTTCTACCTCGTCGGGAAGGTAGTCATCGGCGTCGCGGCCGGGGTCGTCGTGGGGCGCCTGCTCGCGTACGTCGCGTTCCGATCGCGCAGTCGATCGCTGCGGGTCGCCGAGCGCGGCGAGTCGCTGATGGCGCTCGCCGCCCTGGTCACGGCGTACGGCGTCGGCGAGGTGGTCGGCGGCTACGGCTTCCTCTCGGTCTTCGTGTGCGCGCTGACGTTCCGGTCTGCCGAGCGGGCGCACGACTACCACGCCGCCATGCACGAGGTCGTCGAGCGGCTCGAGCGGCTGCTGACGCTCTTCGTGCTGCTGGTCCTCGGCATCGCGCTCAGCCGCGGGCTCCTCGAGAGCCTCGACTGGCGCGGAGTCCTGCTCGGCCTCGCGCTGGTGGTCGTCGTCCGCCCCGTGGCGGGACTCGTCGCCCTCGCCCCTCTCGCCCACCGCGAGCGCCCTCCGCTCGACCGTGGGCAGCGCTGGGCAGCGGCGTTCTTCGGCGTCCGTGGCGTCGGCTCGATCTACTACCTCGCCTACGCCGCCGGGTACGACGAGGAGCTCGCCGCCGACTGGCTGTGGTCGACGGTCGGGTTCACGGTGGTCCTGTCGGTGCTCGTGCACGGCGTGCTCGCCTCCCCGGTGATGCGGCGGGTGGAGCCGCGCGAGTCCGGCTGACCTGACGCCGAGGTTGTCCACGACCTCACCCGGAAGGCCGAAGATCCTGCCGATCGCTGCTCTTTGCGCGGGAGGGTATTTACAGACGAAGGTCGGCGTGATGAGGTGCGGGTCGTGGCCATCGAGGCCCACACGGCACCCACTCGGGAATGCCGGACAACTCTCGGAGGAAATACGTTGAAGCGACGCATCTCGGGCGTCCTCGGTGCGGCCGCGAGCATTTCGCTCGCGGCCGTCGTCATGCCCGGACTGGCTGCGGCGACCCCGCAGGCCGTCTCGGTACCAGGAGCCCAGCAGATCAAGCAGGAGAAGAAGGACGACCGCCGCGACCCGCTCGAGGCGAAGCGGCGCGCGCTGAAGGAGAAGGCGGTCGAGCTCGTCGCCACCGGCAAGCGCGAGGTCCAGACCCGCGGCGGGTCGAAGGCGGTGAAGGTCGGCGGCGGCCAGTGGGTCGAGTACGGCACCCAGGAGACCGCCCAGCTGCTCACCTTCCTCGTCGACTTCGGCGACACCGTCGACTCGCGGTTCCCCACCGCCCCGGCCGGACCGGCCGCCGGTGAGATCGCGGAGCCGGGCGCCGACGACAACAGTACCTACTGGAAGCCCGACTTCGACCGTCAGCACTACCTCGACATGTTCTTCAACGGCATGCCGGAGCAGGACGGCGAATCGTTCAAGGACGTCTACAAGGAGATGTCCAGCGGTCGCTTCGACCTCCAGGGCGACGTCTCCGAGTGGGTCACCGTCCCCAACAACGAGGCCAGCTACGGCCAGACCGAGTCCAACGTCGACATGACGCGCTTCATCAACGACAGCGCGACGGCGTGGTACCAGCAGCAGGTGGCGGCCGGCAAGTCCGACGCCGACATCAAGGCCTACCTCCAGCAGTTCGACATCTGGGACCGCTTCGACCACGACGGCGACGGCGTGTTCGACGAGGCCGACGGCTACATCGACCACTTCCAGGCCGTCCACGCCGGCGAGGGCGAGGAGGCCGGCGCTCCCGAGTGGGCGATCTGGGCGCACCGCTGGTACGTCAACCCGAACCGGAGCCAGGGCCCCGAGGGCGCCAAGTTCGGCGGCGTCCAGATCGGCAACACCGGCTTGTGGATCCGCGACTACACCACGGAGCCCGAGAACGGCGGCCTGGGCGTGTTCGCCCACGAGTTCGCCCACGACCTCGGCCTGCCGGACTACTACGACACCAACGGTGGCGAGAACGGCACCGGCTTCCACACCCTGATGAGCTCCGGCTCCTGGATGAGCCACAAGGAGGCGGGTGCGATCGGCACGACGCCCAACCACATGGGCGCCACCGAGAAGCTCTTCCTCGGGTGGCTCGACTACGCCCAGGTGGCCGCGGGCCGGCGCGCCGAGGTCAAGATGGGCCCGGCGTACCACGCCACGAAGAACGCCCAGGCCGTGCTGGTCAACCTGCCCCCGGGACAGGAGAAGATCGACGTCGGCGGGGCAGCCTCCGGAGCGAAGTACTTCTACTCCGGTCAGGGCGACGAGCGCACCGCCACGGTGACCAGCCCGGGCTTCACCGTCCCCGCGGGCGGCCAGCTCACCGCCAAGGTCAACTACGAGATCGAGACGAACTGGGACTACGCCTACGCCGAGATCTCGACCGACGGCGGCGCCACGTTCAAGCCGGTGCACACCAACCTGTCGACGAGCGTCAACCCGAACAACCAGAACGACGGCGAGGGCATCACCGGCACCAGCAAGGGCGCATGGGTCGACCTGACGGCCGACCTGGCGTCGTACGCCGGCCAGACCGCGAAGGTGCGGTTCCGGATGTTCAACGACGCCGCCGAGCACGGCCTCGGGTTCAAGGTCGACGACATCGCGGTCGGCACCGCGCTGACGACGGGCGTCGAGGACGACGCGCCGGGTTGGACGCGCGACGAGTTCCTGGTGGTCACCGACGGCAGCTACTTCAAGCCGTACGAGCACTACTACCTCGCCGAGAACCGGCAGTACGCCGGCTACGACCGCACGCTGAAGGAGGGCCCGTACAACTTCGGCTGGACGGTCACGCAGCCCAACCGCGTGGAGCGCTTCCCGTACCAGAACGGCCTGATCGTCTGGTACGCGAACTCGCTCTACTCCGACAACAACACCAGCCAGCACCCCGGCGGTGGCGAGGCCCTTCCGGTCGACGCCCACCCCGAGGCGCTGACCTGGACCGACGGCACCGTCGCCCGGAACCGGATCCAGTCCTTCGACGCGGCGTTCAGCCTGGACCGGACCGACGCGATCAGCCTCCACCGTGAGGCCGCGACCCCCGGCGGCACCCAGCGCACCACGATCGTGGAGAAGGCCCAGCCGGCGGTGAAGGTGTTCGACGACACCGACCCGTACGCCTACTACGACGAGGCGAACCCGGCCGGCAGCGTCATCGTCGGCGGCACGGGCACGAAGATCCGCATCCTGTCGTCCGACGACAAGAAGGGGATCATGACGGTCCGTGTGAACTGACCGTCACCAGCGGTGCGCTGACCCGGCAGGACGACCCTGCCGGGTCAGCGCCATTTCGGGGCCGTTCTCCAGGGCCAGGTCAGGCGCGGGCGCGCTCGGCCTCGGCCTCCGCCTGCGGGCCGGGTACGACGTGCGTGTGGGCGCGCACGACGGGCACGAACGCGGCCACGACGGCCGCGGCCGTCGCGACCAGCGCGAGCACCAGGAAGCCGTGGGTGTAGCCGTCCTCGACCGGGACGCCGCTCGACTGGAGGGTGCCGGTGACGACGGTCGCGATGACGGCCGAGCCGATCGCGCCGCCGACGGTGCGGATGTTGGTGTTCATGCCGCTCGCGACACCGGTCTGCGACTGGGGGACGGCGTCGACGACGAGGTTCGACATCGCGGCGAACGCGAGGCCGAAGGCGAGGCCGGAGATGCTCGACTCGACGACGACCATCCAGACCTCGTCGTGGAAGAACGTCAGGCCGAACGTGCCCAGCGCGGTCAGCCCGGCACCCACGACGAGCAGCGCCTTGGAGCCGAAGCGACCCGCGAGCCGGCCGGCCGCGACGCCGCCGACGAAGCTCGCGACGGTCTGCGGCACGAGCAGCAGCCCGGACTCGCTGACCGTGGCGCCGAAGCCGTAGCCCGCGGCCTCCGGGGTCTGGAGGAACTGCGGGAGGAACGCGAACGTCGAGTACATCCCGAAGCCGAAGAGCAGCGCGACCAGGTTGACCGTCCACACGGTCGGGATCCGCATCATCTTCATGTCGACCAGCGGGTGGCTGCTGCGCGCCTCGGCGACCACCCAGGTCGGCAGCAGGATCGCTGCGGCCACGAACAGGCCGACCACCCGGCCGGAGCCCCAGCCCCAGTGGTGGCCCTGGCTGACCGCGACCAGCAGCGCGACCAGCCACGCCGAGAGCAGCAGCGCGGTGCCGACGTTGATCCGGCCGGGCGCGCGCTCCGGCGACTCCGGCACCCAGATCGCCGCGGCGACCGCGGCGGCGGTCGTCATGATGAGCGGGATCCAGAACAGCCAGTGGTAGCTGAGCGCGTCGACCAGCGGCCCGGCGATCACGAGCCCGACGCCGCCGCCGACGGCGAGCAGCGCGGCCGACGTACCGATCGCGCCCGCGACCTTCTCCCGCGGGAACTCGTCGCGGATGATCCCGAACGTCAGGGGCAGCACGCCGCCGCCGATGCCCTGGATCGCCCGGGCGACGATCAGCACGCCGATGGATCCAGCGACCGCGGCCAACAGCGAGCCGACGGCGAGCGCGCCGAGCGCGACCACGAGCATCCGCTCCTTGCCGACCTTGTCGCCGACCCGGCCGATGATCGGCGTGAAGACCGAGGCGGAGACGAGGTAGGCCGTCAGCACCCATGTCACTGTCGTCTGGTCCGTGTCGAGCGCCGCCTGGATGGTCGGCAGCACCGGGTTGACCATCGACTGGAGCAGCGAGAACGACGCGACGCCCACGCACAGGACCGCGAAGGTCACCCGATGGTCGGTGCGGCGGTCCAGGGGAGCGGTCACGTGCAGCGGCAACCCCGCCGTCCGGCATTTCATTCCGTAGCCTTGACCGGTCATGCCCACGGACGTCCACTGCCACCACTTCGACGCCGGCCGCTGCCGGTCGTGCAGCTGGCTCGGCCTGCCCTACGCCGTGCAGCTGCTCGACAAGCAGCGCCAGGTCGAGGACCTGCTCGGGATCCACGACGGCCTGGACTGGCGGGAGCCGGTCGCGAGCGCGCAGCTCGGCTTCCGCAACAAGGCGAAGATGGTCGTCAGCGGCACGGCCGACGACCCGGTGCTCGGCATCCTCAACCCGGCCGGCGGCGGGACCGACCTGCGCGACTGCCCGCTGCACACGGCGGGGATCCGCGCGGCGCTGCCGGTGCTCGCCGGCTTCGTGTCGACCGCACGCCTCACGCCGTACGACGTGCCGGCGCGCCGCGGCGAGCTCAAGCACCTCCTGGTGACGGAGTCGCCGGACGGGGAGCTGATGGTGCGGTTCGTGCTGCGCTCGCAGGAGCCGGTGGCGCGGATCATCAAGCACCTGCCGGCGCTGCGGGAGGCGCTGCCCGCCATGGTCGTCGCGTCGGTGAACCTCCAGCCCGAGCACAAGGCGATCCTCGAGGGCGACCGCGAGATCCTGCTGACCGAGCAGGAGACGCTGACGATGCGGGTGGCCGGCCTCGACCTGCACCTGCGGCCGCAGAGCTTCTTCCAGACCAACACGGCGATGGCCGCCGAGCTCTACGAGCGCGGGCGGGCGTGGATGACCGAGGCCGGGCCGCGCTCGGTGTGGGACCTCTACTGCGGCGTGGGCGGGTTCGCGCTCGCCGTCGCGGGCGCCGGCGTCGACGTGACCGGCATCGAGGTGAGTCGTGAGGCCGTGGCGAGCGCGCGGCTGAGCGCCGCGGACGCCGGTCTCGATCGGGTCCGCTTCGAGGCCGGCGACGCCACGGCGTACGCCGTCGGCGCGGCCACCCCGCCCGACCTCGTGGTCGTGAACCCGCCGCGCCGCGGCATCGGCGCCGACCTCAGCGCGTGGCTCGAGGGCTCGGGCGTGCGCCACGTCCTCTACTCGAGCTGCAACGCCCAGACGCTGGCGAAGGACCTCGCGGAGATGCCGTCGCTGCGGCCGGTGCGGGGGCAGGTGCTCGACATGTTCCCCAACACCGGGCACTACGAGGTGCTGACGCTGCTGGAGCGTTCGTGAGGGACGCGCGCGCACGGCTCGAGGAGGAGCGGACGCGGACGGTCGCGCGCCTGGCCGACCTGCGCGGCGACTACCGCGGGTTCGTCGAGGCGTCGAAGGACTCGAACGCCGACGACGAGCACGACCCCGAGGGGGCGACGATCGCGTTCGAGCGGTCCCAGGTCGGCGCGCTGGTGCGTCAGGCCGAGGACCAGCTCGGAGAGATCGAGGCCGCGCTGGCCCGGGTCGAGGAAGGAACGTACGGCGTGTGCGAAGCCTGCAGGGGACCGATTCCCGAGGGCAGGCTCGAGGCGCGGCCTACCGCCCGGACGTGCGTCGCCTGCGCTACTTCGGCGGGAGGCTCGCGGCGTGGTTGAGGCCGATCTCGGCCCACTGCTGCACGTCGTCGTACGTCGCGAGCCCCGGTGGCTCGACCCGGAGCCACCCGTTCATCGCCCGGTTGCGCATCACGAACTCGTCCGTGTGCGGCCGGCCGAGCAGCTCCTCCGTGCGCTCGGGCGGCACCCGTAGCAGCAGCCCGCCCTCGCGGCTCGCGGCGACGGCCATGTTGCCGTTGACCAGGAAGGCCAGCCCGCCGAACATGCGGGTCTCGGACATGCCCGGCAGGCCTGCGCTGATCTCGCGCAGCTGGGCGGCGAGGTCCTCGTCGTACGCCATGGCCCGATTCTGGACCGCGCCGCGACGCTCGGGTAGGGGTGCGGGGCCGTCAGACGGCGAGGGCCAGCTGCGGGCGGGTGGCGCGGCCGCGGTCGGCCACCGCCTGCACGTAGGCCATCCGCCGGCGCGCGGCGACGCCCTCGGGGCGCTCGAGCGGGGTGACCAGGTGGGGCTCGAGGGCGTGGGCGAGCGCGTCGCGGAGCAGCACGAGCGCCTCGGCGCGCAGCTGGGAGACCCGCGACTCGGTGACGCCGAGCTCGGCGGCGATCTCGGCCATCGGGCGCTCCTCGAGGAAGTAGCCGCGGACGACCGCGCGGAGGCGGACGGGCAGCTCCTCGATGGCGGCGACGAGGTAGCGCCGCTGCTCGCCGGCCTCGACCTGCTCGGACGGGCTGGTCGACGGGCACGCGAGCGTGTCGAGCACGGCAGCGTCGGCCTCGAGGGAGGCGACCGACGCGCGGGCGACGGCGGCGTCGGAGCGGGTCTCGGCGGCGGCGTCCAGGCCGAGGGCGGCGGCCACGGCCGCGTTCGACGCCGACTCGCCCGTCGCGGCGGACTGGCGGGCGCGCTCCTCCTCGATCTCGCGACCACGGCGGCGCACCGAGCGGGACGCCCAGTCGACCGACCGGAGCTCGTCGACGAGCGCGCCGCGGACGCGGACGGAGGCGTACGAGGCGAAGGGGACGCCCCGCTCGGGGTCCCACGCCTGGGCGGCCCGGACCAGGGCGACGTTGCCGGCGGACTGCAGGTCGGAGCGGTCGACGTACGACGGGATGCGCCGCGAGACCTCGCGGACGATGTGCTGGACGAGAGGGAGGTGGTCGACGACCAGCTGCTCGATGTCGACGGGGGCCTGGGGGGCGGTCATGGTCTCCATTGCCTAGATGACGAGTGCCCCCGGCGGTCGTGACGCGGTTCTGCGCCGATCCTCGGAAGTCTTTTTCGGGGCTCTCCGGGAGGTATCTGACCGGGCGGCGACCGCTCCTCGACGACATGCAGCGACACACCGACGCACGCCGCGCCTGGAGCTCGCTCAGCCCGGCGGAGAAGCAGGTGCGGCTCGCCCGGCTGCGACGCGCTCAGCAGGCCCAGCTCGCCCGGGATGCGCGCATCCTGCGCGTCGTGCGCGCCGGCTGACCTGCCAGACTCGCTGCATGGAGCAGCGCACCCTGATCGCGTCCGGACGAGGCACGAGCCGAGAGGCCTCGGTGGTCGGACTCGGCACCTGGCAGCTCGGCGCCGACTGGGGCTCGGTCTCGGAGAGCGACGCGCTCGCGGTCCTCGAGGCCTCGGTCGAGGCCGGGGTGACGTTCTTCGACACCGCCGACGTGTACGGCGACGGGCGCAGCGAGCAGGTGATCGGCCGCTTCCTGCGCACCCACGACGGCATCACCGTCGCCACCAAGATGGGGCGCCGGGTCGAGCAGCTGCCCGAGAACTACACCCTTGAGAGCTTCCGCGCCTGGACCGACCGCTCCCGGCGCAACCTCGCCGTCGACACCCTCGACCTCGTCCAGCTGCACTGCCCGCCGACCGCGACCATCGACGCGGACGCGACGTACGACGCCCTCGACACGCTGGTCGACGAGGGCGCCATCGCGGCGTACGGCGTGAGCGTGGAGACCTGCGACCAGGCACTCTCGGCGATCGCGCGGCCGCTCGTGGCGTCGGTCCAGATCATCCTCAACGCGTTCCGGCTCAAGCCGCTCGACGAAGTGCTGCCCGCGGCCGAGCGGGCGGGCGTCGGCATCATCGCGCGGGTGCCGCTCGCGTCCGGCCTGCTGTCGGGGAAGTACGACGAGTCGACGACGTTCGCCGCCGACGACCACCGCACCTACAACCGGCGCGGCGAGGCGTTCGACGTGGGGGAGACGTTCTCGGGCGTCGACTTCGAGACGGGCGTGCGGGCCGCTCGCGAGTTCTCCACCCTCGTCGACGAGGTCGGGCCGACCGGGCTGAGCCCGGCGGAGGTCGCGCTCGCGTGGGTCTGGCAGCTGCCGGGCGTCACCACGGTCATCCCGGGCGCCCGCAACGCCGTCCAGGCGCGCGCCAACGCCGCGGCCGGAGACGCCGATCCGCTGCCCCCCGCCCTGCTGGACGGAGTGCAGCGGATCTACGACGAGCACTTCCGGGCCGCGGTCCACGGCCGCTGGTAGCCGCTCACGCGAGCTGCTTGCGGAGCCGGGCGGCCCGCTGGAACCGGCGCTGCCGGCGGCGTCGGTCGCTGCGGCGCGAGCGCACCTGGCCGTACTCGTCGACGTCCAGCCCGGCGAGCATGAGGGCGGAGGTCGGGTCGGTGGCGAACATCGAGCTGGTCATCCTGATCACTCCTCGGTGGGGCTGCGGTGTCGATGACCCGACAGTGCGCGCCTGAGGCACCCCGACACATCGGGAGTGCTCCCTAGGTCGCACCTGAGGTGCTACCTCAGACGGCTCACCCCTGCCCTAAATCACCCTTGCGTATACCCCAAGGGGGTATGTATGGTTCGACAACCAGATACCCCATAGGGGTAATATCCCAAGGGAGATGATGCAGATGAGCGCCACCCGCACCTACCGTGTCAACGGCATGACCTGCGGCCACTGCGTCAGTGCGGTGACCAGCGAGCTGGGCTCGCTGGACACGGTCACCGACGTGCAGGTCGACCTGGCGACGGGGGACGTCACCGTGCAGTCCGGTCGTCCGCTGACGGAGCCCGAGGTCGCCGCGGCGATCGACGAGGCCGGCTACGAGCTGGCTTCCTGAGAAGGCCGAGGAGGAGAAGACCACCATGTCCACCGACCTGTTCGCCCGGCCGCCGGCGCTGATCGAGTCGACCCTCGACATCGAGGGCATGACGTGCGCCTCCTGCGTCAACCGCGTGCAGAAGGCGCTGTCGCGGGTCGAGGGGGTCGAGGCGGCCTCCGTGAACCTCGCGACCGAGACCGCGGCCGTGACCTACGATCCCGGGACCGTCGACCGCGCGGCGCTGACGGCCGCGGTCGAGAAGGCCGGGTACGTCGGCACGTTGCGCGAGCCGGCTCGCCCCGAGCAGCCGGCCGCCGCGGCCGAGCCCGACCCGATCGCCGCGCTCGACGCCCGCCGCGACGCGGAGATCGCGACCCTGCGGCGGCGCTGGCAGGTCGCCCTGGCCACCGGCCTGGCGCTGATGGGCGTCATGTACCTGCCGCTCTACATCGACACCATGGACTGGCTGATGCCGCTCCTGCTCGTGGTCGCGACCACCGTGCAGTTCTGGGCCGGCCGCGACATCTACCGCCAGGCGTGGGTCAACCTGCGCCACCGCACGACCAGCATGGACACGCTGGTCGCGCTCGGCACCGGCGTCGCCTGGGGCTACAGCGCCTTCGTCACGCTCTGGCCCGGGCCGTCCGAGCGCTGGGGGCTGCCGCTGCACCTCTACTTCGAGAGCGCGCTGATCGTCGTCGCGCTGATCCTGATGGGCCGCTGGCTCGAGCTGAAGGCGAAGAAGCGCACGGCGTCGTCGCTGCGCGCGCTCGGAGAGCTGGCGCCGACGACCGCCCGCGTCGTCCGTGGTGACGCCGAGGTCGACGTACCCCTCGCCGACGTGGTCGTCGGCGACCTGGTCCGGGTGCGCCCCGGCGAGAAGCTGCCGGTCGACGGCGTCGTCGTCGAGGGGCGCTCGTCCGTCGACGAGTCGATGCTCACCGGCGAGAGCGAGCCGGTCACCAAGCAGGTCGACGACCCGGTCATCGGCGCGACCGTCAACACCACCGGCACGCTCGTCGTCCGGGCCACCGCCGTCGGCGCCGACAGCACGCTCGCCCAGATCGTGCGGCTCGTCGAGGACGCCCAGGCGTCGGCTCCGCCGATGCAGCGGCTGGCCGACCGGGTCACCGCGTGGTTCGTGCCCGCGGTGCTCGTGGTCGCGCTGGCGACGTTCCTGGGCTGGCTGGCGTTCGGTCCGGAGGGCGAGCGGCTGGTGCTCGCGATCGGTACGACGGTCGCGGTGCTGATCATCGCCTGCCCGTGCGCCCTCGGGCTGGCCACGCCGACCGCCGTCATGGTCGGCACCGGCCGGGCCGCCGAGATGGGGATCCTGATCGGCGACGGCGCGGCCCTCGAGACCGCGCGGCGGCTGACCGCCGTCGTGCTCGACAAGACCGGCACGATCACCCGCGGCCGCCCGGACGTCCGCCGCGTCGAGCCGGCCGCCGGCTGGGACGCCGACGCGCTGGTCGCACTGGTGGCCGCCGCCGAGGTCGGCAGCGAGCACCCCGTCGGCGAGGCCGTCGTGCGGGCCGCCCGTGAGCGCGGCCTCGAGGTAGCGGTCGCGACCGGCTTCGACTCGGTCCCCGGCCACGGCGTGGTCGCGACGGTCGCGGACCGCACCGTGGTCGCCGGCAACGCCGCCCACCTCGCCGAGCACGGCGTCACGGCGTCCGGGAGCGGGATCCTGGTCGCGGTCGACGGTGCCTACGCCGGCCGCATCGAGGTCGCCGACACGGTCAAGCCCACCTCCGCTGCCGCCGTGCGCGAGCTCGAGGCGCTCGGCCTCGAGGTCTGGATGGTGACCGGCGACGACGAGGCCACCGCCCGCGCGGTGGCGGCCGAGGTCGGGATCGACCACGTCCTCGCCGGCGTACGGCCCGCCGACAAGGCCGAGCGCGTCGCCGCGCTCCAGGCCGCAGGGCAGGTCGTCGCGATGGTCGGCGACGGCGTCAACGACGCCCCCGCGCTCGCGACCGCCGACCTCGGCATCGCGATCGGCACCGGCACCGGCGTGGCCGTCGCGGCGTCCGACGTGACGCTCGTCGGCGGCGACCTCCACGGCGTGGTCTCGGCGATCGAGCTGTCCCGCCGCACGGTGACGACCATCAAGCAGGGCCTCGTGTGGGCGTTCGCCTACAACGTGCTGCTGATCCCGGTCGCCGCCGGCGCCCTCTACTGGTGGGACGGGCTGCTGCTCGACCCGGTGCTCGCCGGCGCGGCCATGGCGATGAGCTCGGTCAGCGTCGTCACCAACGCCCTGCGGCTGCGGAAGCCTCCCAAGAATCCAATAGGCCGGGGCCGGATCGCCGACTGGGCCTACCTCGCCGGCATCGCGGTGCTCGCGGTCGCGATCGGCGTCGGGTTCACGTGGCTGAGCCGCACCGACCAGGCCGAGCGCGGCATGAACGGCGTGCTCGCCTGGCAGGAGGGCATGGGCATGCCGATGCGCCCGCAGATGAGCGTGATGGAGGAGACCGACACGCCGCCGATGAGCGCGCACGACGCCGGCCTGGAGCTCGAGTACGCCGTGCCGGCCGACGCCACGCCCGGCGAGCCGACCACGGTCAGGATCACCGTGCGGGACGCCGAGACGGGCGATCCGGCCGGCGACCTGGTCCAGACCCACCAGGCGTGGATGCACCTGATCCTCACCCGGGCCGACCTCGGCACCTTCGCGCACCTGCACCCCGAGCCGACCGGCTCCGACGGGGTCTTCGAGGTCGAGGCGACCTTCCCGACCGCCGGGGAGTTCGCGCTGCACGCCGAGATCCGCAGGCAGGGCCAGATGGCCGACGTGCTCGACCGGCACGAGGTCGCGATCGCGGGCCTGCCGCCCGCCGCCGTACCCGTGCCCGAGGACGACGTCCGGTCGGCCACCGTCGACGGCGTCACGGTCGAGCTCGAGGGCGACGCCCACGTGGGCGAGACCAGCGACTTCACGCTGCGCACTCCGGACGACCTGCAGCCCTACCTGGGCGCGGCCGGCCACGTCGTGGTGCTGCGGGCCGACGGCAGCGACTTCCAGCACCGGCACGCGGAGACCTTCGACGACCGGGGTCGGCCCGTGATGGCGCTGCCGGGGACGACGTTCGGGCCGGAGCTCGACCTGCACGTCCGGTTCGACGACCCGGGTGCCTACCGGCTGTGGCTCCAGCTCCGGCTGGCCGACGGGTCGGTCGTGACCGCGCCGTTCGTCGTGCACGCACACTGAGCTCGTCCGCCCCTCAGCCTCCATATAGGCTGAGGGGCGATGAGCGACGTGGACTACTGCGAGCTGTGTGACCTTCCGAAGAGCACGTGCATCCACGGCAACCCGCCTGCGCCGCCACCGGCCAGGGCCGCGGCCGCCCCGCGTGCGACACCCGTGCGGCGGCGTACGACGACCTCGGCATCGGGGTCGGCGGCCGCGCCGCCGCGGGTGGTGAACCACCGCTGGACCCCGCCGGACGCGTTCCGCGCGGTGATCCTCGAGGTGCTCGAGGACCACGGTGGCGAGATGGAGCAGGACGACCTCTTCGACGCCCTCGAGGCGGTGATGGGTGAGCGGCTGAAGCCGGCCGACCAGGAGAAGACGCCCGAGGGCGAGCTCCGGTGGCGGTACGCCGCCCGCCGCGCCCGCCAGGCGATGGTCGCCGAGGGGTCGATGACCAAGGGCCGCCCGGGGGTCTGGGCCCTGGCCTGAGCGCAATTCTGCGCAGTCGTGAACCGATCGTGCCCCTCGGTGGCACAGTGAAGCGTGACCGACGACCAGGGGCTCGACGACGGGCCCACCGACCGCGCGCTGCTCGCCGACATCGGCCGCGGCGACCGCGGGGCGCTGCACGTGCTGTTCACGCGCCACCAGCCGTGGCTGGCCGCGCGGGTGCGGCAGCGCTGCGCCGACCCCGCCATCGTGGCGGAGGTCGTGAACGACACGTTCCTCGTCGTCTGGGAGAAGTCGGGCAGGTACAAGGGCGACGGTGAGGTCGCCGCGTGGCTGTGGGGGATCGCGATCCGCACCCTCCTGCACCGGATGCGGCCGCGGAAGTCGGTGCTCGAGAGGCTGGGCCAGCTCCGCCACGAGCACGCGCCGTCCGCCGAGGAGGCCGTGCTGCTCGCGGTCGAGCACACCGACGTGGGCAAGGCGCTCCAGCGCCTGTCGCCCGAGCTGGTCGCGGTCGTCCAGGCCACGGTCCTGGACGGCCTGTCCACCCGTGAGGCCGCGGCCCTGCTGGGCATCCCGAGCGGCACCGTGAAGAGCCGGATGAGCCGGGCCCGCACCGAGTTGAGAGAGGCGCTGCTGTGAGCACCCCCCATGCCGCGTGGCACGCGGACGACCAGGACCTCGCGACGTACGTCGCCGGCGGCACGCCGCCCGTGCTCGCCGCCTCGCTCGAGAGCCACCTGCTCGGCTGCGGCCGGTGCCGGTCGCGGCTCGCCGCCCTCTCGAACCCGGCCGAGCAGGAGCTCGCCTGGAACCGGCTGGCCGACGCCGTCGACCGGCCCTCACGGAGCCCGTGGATCGTGCGCTCGGCCGTCGCGACGCCGCTGATGGTCCAGGCCGCGCTGATCGCGACGCTGGTGGTCGGCCTCGTGCCGCTGGTGGCCGCATCGGCCTTCGGCGAGTCCGGGCTGATCACGCTGCTGGTGCTGGCGCCGCTCGCCCCGGTGGCCGCGGTCGCGCTCGCCTACCGCGACGCGTCGGACCCGAGCGGCGAGATCGCCCTGGCCGCGCCGACGGCGGGCCTGCGGACGGTCGCGCTGCGGGCGCTGCTCGTCTCGGCGGTCGCCCTGCCCCTGGCCTTCGGGGTGCTCCTCGCCGTCGACCGCCTGATCGACGACGTGCCCGTGGCCCTCGCGTTCGCGTGGTGCCTCCCGGGACTGGCGCTCTCGGCGCTGGTGCTCCTGGCCGGCACGACGCGCATCGATCCGGCCCAGGTGGCCGTTGCCGCCAGCGCCGGCTGGGCGCTGCTCGTCGGCACCGTCGTCATCGCGCACCGCACGCTGCGGCCGGACGTGTTCGTCGACGCGATCGCCGCGCCCGGCGTCCAGGTCGGCGCCCTGGCGGTCGCGGTCGCGGCCGTCGTCCTCACCGTCGTACGTCGCGACGCCGTCGCCTACCGGAGGATCGCATGATCGACGCAGCTGACCTCACCAAGACGTTCGGCGGCACGCGCGCCGTCGACGGGGTGACGTTCTCCGCGGACCGCGGCGTGGTCGGGCTGCTCGGGCCCAACGGCGCCGGGAAGACCACACTGCTCCGGATGGCGGCGACCGTCCTCGCCCCCGACGCCGGCGGGCTGAGGCTGCTCGGCCTCGACCCCGGGCGCGCCGACGAGCGGGTGGAGATCCGGCGGCGTCTCGGCTACCTGCCGCAGAACCCCGGCCTCTACGCGGGCTTCACGGCCTTCGACATGGTCGACTACGTCGCCGTCCTCAAGGAGCACACCGACCGTGCCCGGCGCCGCGACGAGGTGCGCCGCGTGCTCGAGTCCGTCGACCTCCAGGACGTGATGCACAAGAAGATCCGCGCCCTCTCCGGCGGTATGAAGCAGCGCGTCGCCCTCGCCTGCGCGGTGGTCGGCAGCCCGGACCTCCTGGTGCTCGACGAGCCGGCCAACGGCCTCGACCCCGACCAGCGGCTCGGCCTGCGCTCCCTGCTGTCGGCCGCACCGACCGTGCTGATGTCGACGCACAACATCTCCGAGGTCTCCGCGCTGTGCCAGCAGGTCTACGTCATGTTCTCCGGCCGGATCCGCTTCAGTGGCAGCCCGGTCGACCTGGCCGGACTCGCGCACGGCCGGGTCTGGGAGGACGACCGGCAGGACCCGGAGGCCATCCGCAGCTGGCTGACCTCCACCGGCAGCTACCGCCACCTCGGCGACCCGCCGAACGGCGCGCAGGTCGTCGACCCGACGCTCGACGACGGCTACCTGCTGCTCGCCCGGAAGGAGCACGCGTGATGTCCGCCTGGCTCTGGCCCACGATCCGCTCGATCAGCTGGGTGCCCCTGGCCGGCGTCACGGCCTGCCTCGCGGCGCTCGCCGCGCTGGCCGAGTACGCCGGGGCGTGGCCGGCCAGCATGACCGGCCTCGCCGCGGCCGCGGTCGCCGGCGCGATCGTCGCCGGCATGCGCGACCCCGCGGCGGCGCTTCTCTCGGCGGTCCCGACGTCGGTCGCGGTACGCCGAGCGCGCCGGATCGCCCTGCTCGTGCCCGCCGGCCTCGGGGTCTGGCTGGCCCTGGTCGGCGGCTCGCTGCTCGGGCTGCTCGCGCTCACCGCGGCGGGCCTGGCCGTGTCGGTGTGGGCGAGCGTGCCGCTCGGTGTCGCCGTGCCCCTGCTCTGGGTGATCGTCGCCCGGGCGGTCGAGCACGACTGGGACCTCCGGCCGGAGCTCGTGACGGTGGCCGCCGGCGCCGCTCTCTGGATGGGACGGGACCGATGAACGCCGCGACGTACGAGCTCGCCCGCCTGGAGGCGCGCCGCGCCGTACGGCACCCGGCGCCGTGGCTGGGCCTGGCGCTGTCGCTGGTGATGGGCTGGAGCACCTGGGACGAGACCTGGTCCGGCCAGCGCTACACGGGCCTCGTCGCGTCCGTCACGCCGTTGCTGCTCGGGATCTCGCTGGCCAGCGTCGCGGCGTTCGGCCGGGAGCTGGTGCCGGTCGCCGAGGCGGCGCCCGTGGGTCGGCCGGACCGGTCGGCCGCGCGGCTGCTCGCCGGCCTGCCGCTCGTCGGGCTCGCGCTCGCGCTGGTCGCCGCGGTCGCCGTCTGGCTGCGGTCGATCGGCGGGGTGCCCCTGGGCGACGAGCCGGGCCGCACCATCCACGCCCATCACACGCTGCCCGAGCTGCTCCAGCTGGTGCTGCTGGCGTGCGTCGCAGTGGCGCTCGGCGCGGCGGCAGTGCACCTGCTGCGCCAGCGGCTCGCGGCCTCCATCGTGCTGGCGGTCGTGTGGTTCCTGGCCGGCGCGACGTACTGGATCTTCAACGGTCCGGTGCTGCGCTGGCTGGCGATCGTGCAGGTGCAGCCGGCGTACGTCGACATCGGCCCGCCGCAGACCGACCCGGCGACGTTCCCCAGCAGCTGGCTGCTCACGGGGCCGGGGGTGTACCAGGACCACTGGGCGCGCGTCGTGGTGTCGCCGGCGATGGCGATGTGGCACAACGTCTACCTGGTCGGCCTGGTGCTGCTGGCCGTCGGCGTCGCGGCGCCCGGCCGGGCTCGCTGGCCACTGCTCGTGAGCGGCGCCGTCGTCGCCGTGGCGGGCGTCGCGCTCCAGCAGGTGGTCGCGCCGTGAGGGCGCTGGTCGCCGCGGTCGTCGCGGCGCTGGCGCTGAGCGGCTGCACCGCGGCGTACGACGGAGACGGCGAGTTCGGGTCGGCCGGCGCCCTCGCACAGGGTCTGGCGCCTGACGCGGAGGCGACACCGATCGTGGTCGACACGGACCTCGCCGGCGACGACCTGGTTGCGTTGGCCTACCTGTTGCGTCGCGCCGACGTGCGGGTCGAGGCGGTGACGATAGCCGGGACGGGGCTGGTCGGCTGCGATCCGGGGGCCGACCTGGTCGCCGACCTCGTGCACGCGCTGGGCGAGGGGTCGGTGCCGGTGGCGTGTGGTCGCGAGGACGCCGTACGCCCGTGGCCGCCCGCGTGGGTCGCCACCGCTGAGGCTGCGCCGGGCCTGCCGCGCCTGGACACCACCTTCCTGCCGGTCTCCGAGCCGGCGCCGCTGCTGATCGCCAAGCTGGCGACGACCCACGACGACCTGCGCGTCGTCGCGCTGGGGCCGCTGACCAACCTCGGCGACCTCGCGACCGAGCGGCCGGACGACTATCGGCTCCTCGACGGCATCCACGCGATGGCCGGGGCCGTGGACGTCCCGGCGATCGACGGGGTCGCGGAGTGGAACGCAGCGGCCGACCCGGCGTCGTTCGCCACGGTGCTCGACGGACCGGTCCCGGTCACGGTGGTGCCGGACGATCCGATCCCCGCCGGCACGCCCGAGGAGCTGGTCGTCGGCGTCGTCGGAGCGATCGCGACCGCCGCCGGCGACGTCCCGAAGCGGTGGGACCTCGCCACCGCCGCGGCCTTCGTCGAGCCGACTCTGGCCGACACCCGGCGGGGCACCTGGACGGTCGACGACACCGGCCGCCTCACCCGCACCGGTCCCGGCCGCACCACCGTCGTCACCGCCCTCGACGAGGCCGGCCTGAACGCGTCGTACGAGAGCGCCTTCTCGGGATAGTCCGTCACGGAATGGTAGCCCTGGGGGCCTTCCTGCGACCAGAACGTGCCGGACTATCGCGCTACGGCACCACGGAGGCGCCGTCGGGGAGGGGCTGGCGGCCGGTGAGGGCGAGGATGACGTCGACGCCGTGGCCCTGGCGGAGGGCGCTGGCGCTGGCGAGCGCGAGGGTGTCGGCGAGGGCCTCGGTGGGCGGGGTGAACTCCAGTCCGGTGGCGCGGGCGATGTCGAGGCAGTGGACGGTGAGCTCGAAGGTGCGGGTCGGCAGGTAGTCGCTCACCCGCATCCCGCCGCCGGCCGTCTCGACGACGACGTCCTCGCCCTCGAGCAGGTCCAATGCGAGCTCCGCCTCGTCGCGCGAGGCGCGCAGGGCGGCGATCGGGTCCTCGCCGAGCAGCACGCCGGCCTCGACCCCGCGCCGGTGGATGGCGTCGCGCGTGGTGCCGTGGGCGAGGCGGCTGACCACCACGAAGTAGTCGGCCGCGTCCTCGGCGTCGATGCGCTCCGCCCGGGTCGACAGGTACGCCGCGACGGTCACCAGCGAGCGGCCGGTGTGCCCGATCAGCGCACGCAGGTCCCAGTTGCCCAGCCCCGGCCCGGCGTACCGATCGAGCGGCACCTCGGCGGCGAGGTCGAGGAACGCGGTCGACGCCTCGGCGTACGTCGCACGGGCTGTCTCGAGCGCAGTCATCCGCCCATTGTGGCGGTGGTGGCGGGCCTCCGAAAAAGGTGGTCCGAAAGCGGTGTGACCCGGGCCACAACGGGGTAGAGACCGATGTAACCGGTTTCACGAACCGGTTACATCGAAGCAGGGCAGCGACGCACCCATCTCGGGAGGTGAGGTCGATGCGGGCCACGATCCGCGATGTCGCACGGGAGGCCGGTGTCTCCATCGCGACCGTCTCGCGGGTCATGCGCGACTCCAACGGCGTCCGGCCAGAGACCCGCGCGCGGGTGCAGGCGGCCGCCGACCAGCTGGAGTTCGTGCCCAGCCACCTCGGCCGTCAGCTCGCGGAGCGCCGGCACGCCGCCAACGGCATCGTCTTCCCGGACCTGTCCGGGCCGTACTACGCCGAGGTCGTGCTCGGCTACGAGTCGGTCGCGGCCGAGCTCGACCGCTCGGTCCTGATCCTCTCGACGCGAGGCCGCGACGACGCCGAGGCCGCTGTCCTGGCCATGGCCGAGCGCTGCGACGGCCTGGTGATCCTCGGGCGCACCGTCTCCGACCGCGCCGTCGAGCGGCTCGCCACCCGCGGGGCCAACATCGTCCTGATCGCTCGCCCGCCCGTCGGCGGCGTCGACTCCGTCAACGCGCGCAACCGCAGCACCGCCCGCGCGCTCACCGAACACCTCCTGGACCTCGGCGCACGCCGCCTCGTCTTCGTCGGGGATCCCTCGACCTCCCCCGACGTGGCCGAGCGACTGCGCGGGGTCCGGGAGGGCCTCACCCCCGGGGCCGGGGCGTCCGTGGTGATCCACCACGTCGACCACCTCGACGAGCAGTCCGGCGCCCACATCGTCGGCGACTACCTCACCCGGGCCATGCCGGACGCGTTCGTCTGCGCCAACGACGAGCTCGCGCTCGGCATGCTCGGCCGGCTGCGCGCCGCCGGCGTCGACATCCCCGGCCGGGTCAAGGTGACCGGCTGGGACGACGTGATGGCCGCGCAGTACGCCGGCCTCACCACCGTGCGGCAGCCGATGCGCGACCTCGGCGCCACCGCGGCCCGGCTCCTCGACGAGCTGATCACGGGCGTCCGCGCCCACCCACGTCACGAGGTGCTCCCCACCGAGCTCGTGATCCGCGGCACCACCCTCCGAAAGGAAGATCAATGAAGCGCACCCACGCCATGCTGGCCGGGCTCGCCGTCGCGAGCCTCGTGCTCACCGCCTGCGGCCGGGACGACGACTCCGGCGCCGGAGGCGAGGCGCAGAGCACCGCCATCGCCGAGGGCGAGGCCACGGGCACGATCGAGGTCTGGGCGATGGGCACCGAGGGCGAGGAGCTCGGCGACTTCGTCGCGGACTTCGAGGACGCCAACCCCGACGCCGACGTCAAGGTCACGGCCGTCCCCTGGGAGGCCGCGCACGACAAGATCGCCAACGCGATCGCGGGCGGCGACACCCCCGACGTCAGCCTCATCGGCACGACCTGGATGGGCGAGTTCGCCGCGGCGGACGGGCTGATGCCGACGCCGGACGGCCTCGTCGAGGAGGCCGACTTCTTCCCCGGCCCCTGGCAGTCGACCGAGGTCGGCGGCACGTCGTACGGCGTCCCCTGGTACGTCGAGACGCGCGTCCTCTACTACCTCACCGACCTCGCCGCGAAGGCCGGCTGGGACCAGCCGCCGAAGAGCTGGGACGAGCTGCACCAGTTCGCCGCCGACCTCCAGGAGGCCGGCGCGGCCCACGGCATCTACCTGCAGCCGGGGCAGGCCGGCTCGTGGCAGACCTACCTGCCGTTCGCGTGGAGCAGCGGCGCGGCCCTGACCAACGAGGAGGGCACGCAGTACACGCTCGACTCGCCCGAGATGGCGGAGGCGCTGGACTTCTACACGCAGTTCTACGAGGACGGCCTCTCGGTGACGCGAGCCCTCGACCCGGGCGAGATCGAGTCGACCTTCGCCGACGGCGCACTCGGCTCGTTCATCTCCGGCCCCTGGCACACCGGGCTCGTCGAGGATGCCGGCCTCGAGGAGGAGCAGTACGCCGTCGCGCCGATGCCCGGCCGCGACGGCGGCATGGGCACGTCGTTCGTCGGCGGCGGCAACCTCGCCGTCTTCAAGGACGCCCAGAACCCCGAGGCCGCCTGGAAGCTCGTCCAGTGGCTCAGCGACCCCGAGGTGCAGCAGGACTGGTACGACGAGATCGGCGACCTCCCGGCCGTGCACGAGGCGTGGGAGACCGGCGACCTCGCCGACGACCCGCAGCTGGCGGTGTTCGGCGAGCAGCTCGGCGACGCGCAGTCGCCGCCGTCCGTCCCGACCTGGGAGCAGGTCGCCGCCGCGATCGACTCCGTGGTCGAGCAGGCCGCTCGCGGGAAACTGTCCGGCACCGACGCCGTCGAGCAGATGCAGTCGGAGGCGCAGTCGATCGGCACCGGGCTCTGACGATGCTCAGGGCAGCGCCCGAGGCCACGGCGCGAGCCGTGGATCCCAGCCGGCGGTCGCAGGCCGTCGCGGGCTGGATCCTGTCCGCGCCGTTCGTCGTGGTGTTCCTGGTGTTCACGGCGGGGCCGGTGCTCGCCAGCCTCGGCATGAGCTTCACCGACATGCGCAGCACCGACGTGCGGTCGCCGTTCTCCGTGGAGTTCACCGGGCTGTCCAACTACACCGACCTCGTGCAGGACCCGCTCTTCCGCAAGGTCACCCTCAACACGCTGCTCTACCTGGTGCTCGGCGTGCCGCTCACCATGGCGGTCGCGATGCTGGCGGCCGTCGGGCTGAACAGCGTCGCCCGGCTGCGCGGCTTCTTCCGCGTCGCGTTCTACCTGCCGGTCGTCACCAGCATCGTGGCCGTGTCGGTGGTGTGGAAGTACATCTACCGCGACGAGGGCGGCCTGCTGAACACCGCGCTCGGCTGGGTCGGCATCGACGGGCCGGGCTGGCTGGACTCGACGACGACGGCGCTGCCGTCGCTGGTCGTGATGGCCGTGTGGCGCAACTTCGGCACGCTGATGGTGATCTTCCTGGCCGGCCTGCAGACCGTCCCGCAGGAGCAGCTCGAGGCCGCCGAGGTCGACGGCGCCGGCGCGTGGCGGCGCCTCCGCCACATCACGCTCCCGACGATGCGGCCGGTGCTGCTCTTCGGTGCGGTGATCACGGGCATCGGGTACCTCCAGTTCTTCGAGGAGGCCTTCGTGATGACCAAGGGCGGGCCGCTGGACTCCACGCGGTCGGTCACCTTCTTCACGTTCGACCAGTTCAGCTACGGCAACTACGGGTACGCCGCGGCCGCGAGCTACCTGCTGTTCCTCGCGATCGTGGTGCTGACGCTCGTCCAGTTCCGGCTGCTCCGGGAGAGGGACTGACCCCATGAGAGACACCGCCGACGTCCAGGTCCGCACGCCGCGCTGGCTGTACGCCGTCCTCGCCGCCGGGCTGCTGCTCGTCGTGCTGCCCTTCGTCTGGATGCTCACGTCGTCCTTCAAGCCCGAGGCCGAGGTCCGCGCGGTCCCACCGACGTGGTGGCCGCAGACCGTCACGACGGAGAACTACGAGATGCTCTTCACCCGGCTCGACTTCCCGACGTACTTCGTGAACTCCGCGATCGTCGCGCTCGTCGTCACGGCCGGGAACGTCGTCTTCTGCTCGATGCTCGGCTACGCGCTCGCCAAGCTCGAGTTCCCGGGCAAGCGGGTGCTGTTCCTGGTCGTGCTCGGCACGCTGATGGTGCCGGGCGTCGTGACGTTCGTGCCGCTCTTCGTGCTCACGACCAACCTCGGCCTGACCAACACGCTGCCGGGGATGATCCTGCCGTTCCTGGCCGGTCCGTTCGGCGTCTTCCTGATGCGGCAGTACGTCCTCAGCCTGCCCGACGAGCTCATCCACGCCGCGCGCGTCGACGGCGCCGGCGAGCTCACGATCTTCGCGCGGGTCGTGATGCCGCTGTGCGGTCCCGCGCTCGCGACGCTCGCCGTGCTGACCTTCCTCACGTCGTGGAACAACTTCCTCTGGCCGCTCGTGGTGGCCACCTCGGAGGAGAAGTACACGCTGCCGGTCGCGCTCGCGCTCTACGCCGTCGGCCAGAACGCCACGAAGTACGGCCTCCTGCTCGCCGGGTCGGTCGTCGTCGTCCTGCCCGTGCTCGTCGTCTTCCTGCTGCTGCAGCGCTACATCGTGCAGGGCATCGCCATGACCGGAATCAAGTAAGGAGCTGATCATGCGCAACTCGGTGCGCATCCTCGTCCTCGCGCTCGGCCTCTCGGCCTGGCTGAGCGTGCCCACGCCCGGGCAGGGCGTCCCGGCCGACCTGGAGACGGAGCGGCGCGGCGCCGTGCTCGAGCGGTACGCCGCGGACACGTGGCGATCGGTGCGCGCGATGGTCGTGCGCCGCACCGGACTGCCCGCCGACAACGTCGGCGCCAGCCTGGCCGGCTCGACGCGCGCGGCGTACACCTCGCCCACCAACATCGGCTCCTACCTGTGGTCGACCGTTGCCGCCCGGGACATCGGCTTCATCACGCACGGGGAGGCGCACCGGCGGATGGCGCGCACCCTCGACACGGTGGCCGGTCTCGATCGGCACGAGCCGTCGGGCATGTTCTACAACTGGTACGCCCCGACGACCGGCGAGAAGCTGCGCACCTTCCCCGACAGCGGCGACCCGATCAAGCCGTTCCTCTCCAGCGTCGACAACGGCTGGCTCGCGACCGCGCTGCTGCTCGTCTCGCGCGCCGACCCGTCCCTGGCGCAGCGCGCCGACGCGATCCGGGACGGCATGGACTTCGGCTGCTACTACAACGCGACCGAAGGCAACGGGGGGCCGGTGGCAGGCGGCCAGATCCGCGGGGGCTTCTGGGACGAGAACCCCCAGGATCCGGCCGCCGTCACCGGCGACTACTGCGGCATGGGCGCCGACGTCTGGTACACCGGCCACCACTACGGCGCGTTCAACACCGAGCCGCGGATCGCGTCGTACCTCGGCATCGCCGCCGGCCAGATCCCGCGCAAGCACTACTACGGCACGTTCCGCACCTTCCCCGACAGCTGCGACTGGTCGTGGACCGAGACCAGGCCGGTCGGGGAGTGGCGGACGTACGCCGTGGACGGCGAGGACATCGAGGTGTTCGAGGGCGCGCTGCCCTACCGCGGCAGCCACGTCGTGCCGACCTGGGGCGGCAGCATGTTCGAGGCGCTGATGGTGCCGCTCTTCGTGCCCGAGGAGACCTGGGGCCCGCGGTCGTGGGGCCGCAACCACTCCGTCTACGTGCAGGGCCAGATCGAGCACGGGCTCGACGAGGCGGCCTACGGCTACTGGGGATTCTCGCCCTCCAACAACCCCGCCGGCGGCTACCGCGAGTACGGCGTCGACCAGCTCGGACTCGACGGCCCCGGCTACACGACAGACCAGGAGAGCACCACCGTGGACCAGCCGTACGAGGGCTGCCGCGAGGGCTCGCCCCCGCCCACGACGTACGGCGACGGCGTGGTGACGCCGCACGCGTCGTTCCTCGCGCTGCGCTACGCGCCGCAGGCGGCGCTGGCCAACCTCGCGCGGATCGCCCGCGACTTCGACGCCTACGGCAGGGGCGGCTTCTACGACGCGGTCGCGGTGCGCAGCGGGCAGGTGTCCGAGCGTTACCTGTCGCTCGACCAGGGCATGGTGATGGCGGCGCTCGGCAACGCGCTGGCCGACGACGACATGAGGCGCTACGTCGCCCGGGGCGCGATGGAGCAGACGCTGCGCCCGCTGATGGAGCAGGAGGTCTTCACACGATGACGGACGCTCGGAGCGACTGGGAGTCCCGCATCGGCCTGCGGAGCGGCGTCGCCTTCGCGGGCAACGCGCCGCCGCTCCCGCCGCCCGACGGCCTGTACGCCGTCGCGGGCGGGTCGCAGGTGACGCTCGACTGGAAGCCGGTCGACGGGGCCGTCGGCTACCAGGTGCACGTCGCCGAGAGCCCACGCGGCCCCTGGCAGGAGCTCGACCACGCCGGCCGCGACGTGCTGGCCGTGCCGCACCCGCCGTACGTCGACACGACGGGCCGGCCGGGGACGGAGCGGTGGTACGCCCTGTCGTCGCTCTCCGACGTGGACGTCGAGGGCCCGCTGTCGGCTCCGGTGTCGGCGGTGCCGCTGGAGGACGCGGGGCCGGTGACCATCTCGGTCGACGCCGCCTCCGACCTCGGGGAGCTCGACCGCCCGTGGCGGCCGATGATCGGCTCCGAGCACCTCTCCCACGCGCTGTCGACCGACACCACCGGCGGCCGGGTGGTCGGTGAGGAGCTCTCGGCGGCGTTGCGGGCCGCCCACGAGGAGCTCGGCGTCACCCACGTCCGCGCGCACGCGATCCTCTGCGACGACCTCGGCGTCTACCGCGAGGAGGACGGCGTCCCCGTCCACGACTTCTCGGGCGTGGACCGGGTCTACGACCACATCCGGTCGCTCGGCCTGCACCCCGTCGTCGAGGTGTCGTTCATGCCGCGCGACCTGGCGAGCGACCCGACGAAGACGGTCTTCGACTACGGCGCGATCGTCTCGCCGCCCAAGGACTGGGAGCGCTGGCACTACCTGGTGCGCGACCTGACAGCGCACCTGCTGGAGCGCTACGGCGACGAGGTCGTCGAGCACTGGTCGTTCGAGGTCTGGAACGAGGCCAACCTCGAGGTCTTCTGGTCGGGCACGCCGGAGGAGTACCTCAAGCTGTACGACGTCACCGTCGCCGCGATCCGCTCCGTCGACGAGCGACTCGTGGTCGGCGGGCCGTCGTCGGCCGCGGCCGGTTGGGTCGAGGAGCTGCTGGCCCACGCCGAGGAGGCGGACGTGCCGGTCGACTTCGTGTCCACCCACACCTACGGCTCACCACCGCTGGACTTCCGGCCGACGCTCGCGCGCTACGGCCGGCAGGGCACGCCGATCTGGTGGACGGAGTGGGGCGTGACGCCGACCCACTTCAACGAGGTCAGCGATGCGGTCTTCGCCGGCACCTTCCTGCTGCGTGGGATGGCGTCGGCGATGGGCCGCATCGCGGCTCTCTCCTACTGGGTGGTGTCCGACCACTTCGAGGAGCTCGGCCGGCCTCCGGCCTTGCTGCACGGGGGTTTCGGGCTCCGCACGGTGGGCGAGCTGCGCAAGCCGCGGTGGTGGGCGCTGGCGATGCTGGAGCGGCTCGGGTCGCGACGGCTCCTGGTGTCGCCGACGGGCGACGGCGGCGGCTCGCTCGTCGAGGCCCTGGCCGCGACGTCCGCGAGCGAGACGACGGTGCTGCTCTGGAACCTCACCCTCGACCAGACCAAGGCCGCCGGGTGCGAGGCGCTCCGCCGCCTGGTGACCGTCGAGGTGACGGGGCTCGCGCCGGGTACGACGTACGCGCTGCGCCACGAGCGCGTCGACCAGCACCGCTCCAACGTCGCGGCGGCGTGGGACCGGCTCCGGTCGGACGGCCAGGACTGGCCCGACGAGGAGCAGTGGGCGCAGCTGCGCGCGGCCGACCGGCTGGAGGAGGTCGAGCCGGAGCGCACCGTGACCGCCTCCGACGACGGGGTGCTGCGGATCGACGTGGACCTGCCGATGCCCGCAATGAGCCTGCTCTCGCTCACGGAGACCACTAACCTCAGGTGACCGTCCGCCTGAGATGTGAGGACACCATGACCGAGAGCAACGACCCCACCGCGTCTACGCCCGACCCGACGCCCGAGCAGGCGCCCGAGCAGACGCCCGACCCGGCAGCCGCGCCGCCGCCGTACGCCGCTGCTCCGCCGCCCGCGACGCCGGCGCCCGCCGCACCGATGGCGCCGATGGGCGGGATGCCCGACGGTCCGGTCGGCCAGGTGCGCAGCACCGGCACGTGCATCCTGCTGAGCATCGTCACCCTCGGCTTCTACACCTGGTACTGGTGGTACAAGACCCACGACGAGCTCAAGCGCCACACCGGCGCCGGGCTCGGCGGCGGCGTCGCGCTGATCCTGGCGATCTTCGTCAGCGTCGTGATGCCGTTCTTCACCTCCGACGAGGTGGGCAAGCTCTACGAGCGCAAGGGCCAGCCGAAGCCGGTCACCGCCGTCACCGGCCTGTGGTACCTGCTGCTGGGCTGGTTCTTCCTCGTCGGCGCGATCGTGTGGTTCGTTAAGACCAACCGGGCGCTCAACGACTACTGGCGTTCGCAGGGCGCGCAGGGCTGACCCGGCCGGTTCGCCGTTTCGCCGGGGGGTCCTCGGGTACCCGACCCTCATGGCGATCCGTCTCTCGGGCGGCGTAGCGGCCGTGGCCGCCGCCGCGACCACCCTCGCGCTGCTCCCGATGGCCGCCGGACCCGTTCCGGCGGCCATCGGCACGTCTGCCCCCGAGCGGGGCGCGAAATCGACCTGGACCGAGGCCGACAAGTCCGGCTTCGGCACGTCCCGCACGCGGGGGAGCAACGTGTGGTTCACGCTCCAGCGCGGCCGGGTCAGCGAGGTGTTCTACCCCGACCTGTCGACGCCGAGCGTGCGCGCGCTCGACCTCGTCGTGGTCGGCAAGGGGTTCGTCGACGAGCCCTCGTCGTACGACGTCGAGGTGCGGCGCCCCGACCCGAAGAGCCTGCGCTTCGAGATGACGGGTAGCGGCCATCCCGGGCGGTACGTGGTCACGCAGGAGGTCGTCACCGACCCGCGCCGCGACACCGTCGCGGTGCGGGTGCTCCTCGACTCGCTCGACGGCGGGCAGTACCGGCTGTACGCCGTGCACGACCCCGCCCTCGCCAACGGCGGCAAGGACGACAGTGCCGGCACCGTCGGGAAGGCGCTGACCGCGACCGACGGCACGGTCGCGACGCACCTGGTCTCGCAGCCGGCCTTCGGTCGGGCCGCGAGCGGCCTCGCCGGCACCGCCTCCGACCCCCGGCGTGCGCTGCGCCGGGACGGCAGGCTCGGTGAGACAGCCCGTACAGCCGGGCCGGGCAACGTCGTCCAGGTGGGCCGGATCGCGGGCCGGGCCGACACCGACGACCCGCTCGTGGCGACGCTCGCCCTCGGGCTGGGTGCGACGCCGGGCCGGGCGGCGGACGCGGCCGAGGCGACGCAGGACGTGGACTGGGAGCAGGTGCGGGACGGCTACGACCGGGGCTGGCACCGCTACCTCGCCTCGCTGAAGGACGTGCCGGCCAGCGCGACCGGCGTGCGCGACCAGTACCTCGCCTCCGCGCTCGTGCTCGCCGCCGCCGAGGACAAGCAGCACCCCGGCGCGATCATCGCCTCGCCGTCGGCGCCCTGGGTGTGGGGCAACGAGGTGAAGGACCTGTCGTCGCCGTCCGGCGCCTACCACCTGGTGTGGTCGCGCGACCTGTACCAGTTCGCCACCGCCCTCTGGGCGATGGGCGACCGGGCCGCCGCGCGGCGGGCGGTCGACTGGCTCTTCGGCGCGCAGCAGAACCGGGACGGGTCGTTCCCGCAGAACTCGGACGTCAGCGGCGCACCTGTCTGGGAGTCGCTGCAGCTCGACGAGGTCGCGCTGCCGATCGTGCTCGCCCACCTGACCGGCAAGCGCGACCGGGCGACGTGGCGCGGGGTGCGGAAGGCGGCGGAGTTCCTCGTGACGTTCACCGACCACGACTCGGGCCGGCGCGCGCCGTACTCGACGCAGGAGCGCTGGGAGAACCAGTCGGGCTACTCGCCGAACTCGATGGCGACCCAGATCGCCGGTCTGGTCGCCGCAGCCGACTTCGCGCGCGCTCGGGGCGAGCGCGACCTCGCGAAGCGGTGGCTGCGGTTCGCCGACCGGTGGGAGCGTCGGGTCAAGGCCCGCACGGTGACGCGGAACGGTCCGCTGTCGGAGTCGCCGTACTTCCTGCGGCTGACCAAGGACGGCCGGCCCGACCGCGGCACGACGTACGAGATGGGCGACGGCGGCCCGAGGTCGATCGACCAGCGGCGCGTCGTCGACGCGGGGTTCGTCGAGCTGGTGCGGCTGGGCATCCTGCCGGCGACCGACCCGGCGGTGGTCAACTCGCTGGCGGTCGTCGACGAGCAGCTGAAGGTGGACACGCCGAACGGGCCGTTCTGGCATCGCTTCACGCGCGACGGGTACGGCGAGACCCGCGCCGGCGGCGAATGGGTGATCACCGATCCGGGCACCGGACGGACGCTGGGCCGAGGCTGGCCGATCCTGACCGGTGAGCGCGGTGAGTACGCCGTCGCCGCGGGCGAGGACGCCACGCCGTACCTCGACGCCATGGCGGCCGCCGCCGGCGAGAGCGACATGATCTCGGAGCAGGTCTGGGACGGCCGGGCGCCGACGGGTCGCGCCTGCTGCCCCGCGGGGGAGGGCACCAGGGCGGCGACTCCGTTGGTGTGGTCGCACGCGCAGCTTGTGCGGCTCGCGTGGGCGATCCAGTCCGAGCGGATCGTGGACCAGCCGCGGGTCGTCGCTCGGCGGTACCTGGACTAGACCTCGACCGCGATCTCGCCGCCCAGGCGGGCGCCGTGCCGGAGCTCGAGGTCGTCGCCGGACCAGAAGCGACCGGGGTCGTAGAAGTTGGTGGGCCGGTCGTCGCCGAGCAGCCCCATGGCGGCGTACGTCGCGGCCACGACCTCGGCGCAGTAGGTGAGCTCGGCGCCGGCGGGGCGGCGTACCCGACCGCGCGCCCAGCGACCCACCAGCTTGGCGGTGGACGGGAACGGCGTGCCGTCGAGCCGCGCGATCGTCTGCAGCACCGCGTCCTCCATCTCGGGGGTGACTGTCGCGTCGAGCTGGCGGAGCCAGGCCTGCTGGCCGTAGCGGCCGGTCCACTGGACGACCGCCTCGCGCAGGTCGTGGAGCTGGACGCCGCGGTGGTGGCTGCCGGTCCAGACGTCGCGAAGGCCCTTGCCGAGCTCGGCGTGCCACATCAGCGGCGGCAGGTCGTCGAGCACCACCGCCATCCCGACGTGGTTGACGGGCGCGTTGGTGACGACGCGGATAGCGTGGTCGGCGACGGAGCGGCCGCGGAAGAGCCACAGGTCGCCGGTGCGGGTGACGTCGACCGCCTGGTCGAGGGTCAAGGTCATGGAGGTTCCTCGTGAAGCTGTGGAAGGTGCTCGGTCTGGCCGGTCTGGCCGGTGTCGCTGCCTCGGGGGTCATCATCGCGCGCGACCAGCGCCAACGAGCGCAGCTCACGCCGGAGCAGGTGCGCGACCGGCTGCACGAACGGATGGCCCCGCCCGAGTCCTGACCGTCCTCCAAGTCGACTCCAAGCCACCTTCAAGAGCGCGCCCGCAGGATGGGCGTGCTCGCCAGGGTGGCGGGCGTTGACCGAGAGGAACCGTCATGAGGACCGGACAGCGAGTTCGCCACCAGGCGTGGCGCGCCATGTCGACCCAGGACAAGCACCAGCGGCTGTCGGCCATGCGCCAGCAGCAGCAGCGACAGGTGGAGTTCGAGATGCTCCGGCTGCAGGCGCAGGTCCGGTGACCCGTCACTCATCGGGTCCGGGACGTCGTACGAACGGGTCGGCCGCACGGCCCGCTGGTACGACGTCCCGGGCCCGATGCTTCCTGGCCCACCGGCCGCCGTGCGGTCGGTTCCCCCGTTGCCGCCCGCACGGCGCCCCGTGGGTCAGGGTGTGTCGTGGCTGAGCGGCGCCGGGATCAGGTTGCCGGTGTACGGACGCGGTCCGCGATCTCGGTCAACCACTCGCGGAACGTGCCACCGCTCGCGTCGGCCAGGTAGTAGGCGCCCAGCTCTCGGATCACGTAGTCCTTGAGCTCCGGTTCAGTCGACTTGTCGGTGAGCGTGCTCTCGACCTCGTCAGGTAGCGCACGTGCGAGTTCCGGTTCGTGCGACACGAAGAGATCGACGACGTCCCAGACCGTTCCGTCGTCCTTCCAGTCCTGATGGAAGTACGCGCCCATCAACTGTTCAAGCGCGGGTCGCTCGCTCATGGAACACACCCTACGGCTGCGGGAACGCGGTCTTGATCGTGAATCCCGACGGCATGGTCGGATCTCGCTGCAACACCACTCGAATCCCCTCCACATCGGAGACGATGCCGTCTCGCGCTGCGCTACGGCCGGCAATGCCAGGTCCCCAATCGTTCAGGATCAGTCGCCGCCGGCTCCCAGCGAGCCACGCCTCAACGTCGGCGGACCGGCGCGCGAGCTCTTCGCTCACCATGCGTTCAGCAGTTGCCTGATCGGCAAACGAGGACGACATCGGGATCTCGGGCTCGTCTTGCAGTCGTTTGAGGAGTTGCTCATCGGACTTGCCGACGTGCTTCTTCAACGTGTGCCCTCGCGTCGGTCCCTCGTGTGCAGAGAGGGAGAGTGACGCGCGGCGCGGTCGTCCGCCTGCCTCCATGAGCATGACGCGGGCGCGGGCGATCTTCTGTGCGTGGGCGCCGATGTCGCCGGCGGTGGTGGCGATGGGGCGGGTCTGTGCGGCGGTGGCGGTGGTGGTGGCGCGGAGGGTGTCGAGGATGGTGCGGGCCTTGGTGCTGGCGGTGGCGAGCTTGGCGGCGCCGGCTCCGCCGGCGAGTCCGGCGGCGGTGCCGCCGGAGAGGAAGGTGAGGCCGCCGGCGATGAGGGCGCCGGCGGCGAGCTCGGTGGCGAGGTCCTCGAGGAGCTCGACGAGCTGGTGGCGGCGTTGGTCGACGGCGTCGGCGTACTCGGTGCACGCGGTGGCGAGGTCGCCGAGCTGGGCGGCGAGGTCGGAGGTGCGGTCGCGGAGGTCGGCGAGCACGCCGAGGGCGAGCGGGATCTCCGGGGAGCGTTCGTCGACGAGCGCGTAGCCGGCGGAGTCGCAGTGGGTGCCGAGCAGGTCCAGCGCCTCGGCGGTGGCGGTCCAGGTGCCGGCAGCGGCCCGGACCCGGTCGGTGTCGGCGTTGGGCCAGAACACGTCCTGGAGGAAGTTCAGCACGAGCCCGGCCGGGCCACCCGGCGGCTCGGTCTGTGCGCCCAGGGAGGAGGGTGGGTCGGGGACCCGCACCCAATGGCACTGGTCCACCGCGGTCAGCGCCGCCACATGCGTGGTGGTCCAGCCGGGGAGGACCGAGGTGGCCTCGGCGTGCGCGTGGTTGGCCAGGGACGCCTCGACCAGTCCGGCCAGGGCCGCGAACGCCCCCACCAGCGACCCGACCGCCGCCACCGACCCGGCCGCGGCGTCGTCGTAGGAGGTGGCGAACTCGGTCGCGGTGGAGTCGTCCCCAGCCATCCCCGCGTACGGGGCCAGCCGGTCGGAGAGGCCCATCACGGTCTGCGCGGCCAGCTGGTTGCCGCCCACCAGCGCCTCGACCGCCGTGGCGTGCGCCTGCTCGGTGACCGCGATCCTCATGCCACGGAGCATCCCCGAGCCACCGGGCCGGCGGCAGCACCGTTCGGCGATCTGTGGATAACCGACGCACACCAACCTTGTGATACGAACATGTGTTCGATATCATGTGTACATGTCGGTGGTGCA
Organism: Nocardioides sp. GCM10030259; assembly: GCF_042666375.1. NCBI lineage: Bacteria > Bacillati > Actinomycetota > Actinomycetes > Propionibacteriales > Nocardioidaceae > Nocardioides > Nocardioides sp. GCM10030259. The sequence goes on from NZ_JBHTDF010000002.1 coordinate 173,774, forward strand.
GCGTCTGGACGCGATGAGCGAGGAGCAGCTCCTCGATGCCGCGACCGACTGCGCGGCCGTCATCCGGGACGCCGAGACCGAGCTGATCCGGGTCGCCTACCAGTGGGCGGTGCTGCACTCCCCGGACCGGCTCGACCCCGCCGAGGCCGGCAGGCCGGGTCGCGAGAGGGCCCGGAGGTTCGGTGGTGCGGGGACGCCGGAGGTGGCCGAGTTCGCCGCCGCGGAGCTCGGCGCCCGGATCGGGCGGTCCCCGTATGCGGCGCGGCAGCTGATGGCCGACGCCCTGCGCCACCGCCACCCCCAGCTCTGGACCCGGGTGCTGGCCGGTGAAGTCCGGGCGTCCTACGCGCGGCACGTGTGCGCGAAGACCCGCGACCTCACCGAAACCGAAGCCGCTTTCGTGGATGCCGCCGTGGTGGAGTCCGCGGACGGGCGGATCCCGTGGTCCCGGTTCGAGGTCCTGGTCGAGGCGAAGGTCGCCCAGGCCGACCCCGACACCGCCCGGGAGCGCGAGGAACGCGCCGCGCAGGCCCGGTTCGCGCGGAGGCTGCACGGCGAGGCCCACGGCATGGCCTCGTTCCTGGTTCGCGCCGACGCCGCCACCATCGCCACCCTCGAGGCCACCACCGCCGCCGGCGCAGCACGCCTCAAGCCGGTGTTCCCGGACGCCACCGACGACGAACGCCGCGTGCTGACCGTCCTGCACCTCATGACCGGACACGACCTCCCCACCTCGTCTGGCGAGGTGGACCTGGCGGACCTGCTCCCCACCGTCACGCTCTTCGTGCACCTGTACGCCGGCAGCCCCGGCCAGCCCGACGGTGAGGGGATCGCCCGGATCGAGGGCCACGGCCCGGTGACCGAGGACTGGGTCCGGACCGTGCTCGGCCCGCAGGCTCGGTTCAAGATCCAGCCCGTACTGGACCTCGCCGGCCAGGCCCCGGTCGATGCGTACGAGATCCCGGACCGACATAGACAGGCCGTGCACCTGATGACGCCGGCCGACACCTTCCCCTACGCCACCTGCACCACGAGACAGATGCAGGTCGACCACACCGTCCCCTTCGACGCCGGCGGTGCCACCGGGGTGGGCAACTACGGCCCCATGACCACCGCGCATCACCGGATCAAGACCCACGCCCCGGGCTGGCAAGTGCAGCAACCCTTCCCCGGCATCTACCTCTGGCGCGACCCCCACGGCGCCCACTACGTCGTGGACCACACCGGCACCCGCCGCCTCCCCCGGCCCAACCCCGCCTCCCGCCTCGAGGTCGAGTTCACCAACTTCCTCATCAACCTCGACCTCGCCGCCTGAGTTCTCCACAGGATCCGGCGACGCGGTTTCGCGGAATCCGCGGTCGGGGAATGATCGGCGCCGTGAGCCGTACCTGGGCGGTCGTCGCCATCCTCGTGTCGACGCTCTGCCTGGCCGCGTGCTCCGACGACGACCCCGAACCCCAGTTCGCGCCGCCCTCGTCCTCGTCCGAGGCCCCCTCGTCGCCGACCACCACCGAGGCCGCCGAGTTCGACAACCCCGAAGACGTTGTCCGGGCATGGGTGGAAGCCCGCAATGCGGCTCTCAGCACGGGCGACACATCCGACCTAAGAGCTCTCACAGCGAACGGATGCCAGGGCTGTTCGCCCTTTATCGAGTCGATTGAGAACGTCTACGAGGAGGGCGGGCATCTTGAAACGGCCGGATGGACAGTGGTCGCTGCCAAAGTGCGGACCAACTCGAGGCAGATACGGGTCGATGCCGGGGTGAAGATCGCTGGTGGCAGGTCCTATGCCTCAGCGGGCGCAGAGCCGATTCGCTTCAGCGCAGACAACGTGATGATGACGTTCGCCGTGTCGACTGGCATGAAGGTCAGTCTGGTGGCATTCGTCGAATGACTACTCGGATCGCGATCCTGTTCGCGCTGCTCGCCAGTTGGCTCTCAGTTTCATCGGGCCCTGCGTTCGCGGAGTGCTCCCTCGTCGAAGAGGAGCAGATGGTCGAAGCGGAGGTCAGGATCGTCATGGTCGAGCGCTGTACACCGGATGTCGAACACACCTCTTATGTCGACCACTCGCCCGTTGTGCCACCCCGCGATTCCGACTGGGATGCGGCATGCGTCCGAACCGCTCTCGCCACTGACCTTGACCCGGCCGTCTTTTGTGACATCCCTGCTGGAGAAGCCCCACCTGATGTGACACCCGGGTTGGTCAGCCGGGCTCTCGCGCGCGTCCCGCTACCCGAAGCCAACCTGGTCATCCAGCCCCCGAACGGCCGCACCCTGGTGAACTTCGAGACGAACTTCTACACCGACCAGGGCGAGCTCGAGCGCAGCGTGACCCTGCTCGGCCGCCAGGTGGACCTGCGGATCTGGCCGGCGGGCTTCCGGTGGCGGTTCGGGGACGGCGAGGTGCTGGACTCGACCTCGCCGGGCGCGCCGTACCCGGACCTGGAGATCACCCACTCCTACCGCGACAAGGGAGCCGTGGCACCGAGCGTGGACGTCACCTACGCCGCGGAGTTCCGCGTCGACGGAGGCCCGTGGCAGGACGTGCCCGGCACCGCGACGATCACGGGCAGCCCACAGTCGCTGCGCGTGGTGACCGCGCGACCCGTGCTGGTCGGGGGCTGAGAAGCGCGGGCGTGTCTCACGCCAGCTGCTGCCACATCAGCAGGTTGGTGTCGACGGCCGCGTGGTAGTTGCCGTCGGCGACCGTGCCGGCGGCTCGCATCGCGGCCAAGCCCTCGCACATCGACTGGAAGCCCGACTCCCACGCCGCCTGCGCGGCCGCCTGGGCGTCGGCGGCGTCGCCGGTCCAGGTCGCCTGGAGCGCGCCGACCTGGGCGGCCGCCTCGGCGAGCCGCGCGTCGAGCGCCTCGCCGCACTGCTTCATCGCGACGAGCGTCTCGGCCAGGAGGTCCAGGTCGACCGCGAACATCAGCCCAGCCTCGACGCGAGCAGGGTCACCGACGATTCCGCCTTCTGGTCGGTCTCGACGAGGTCGACATCCGCCGCGCGCAGCAGCGCCGACATCGTCTCGAGCGCCGCCAGCACCTGGTCGGCGCCCTCGCGCCAGGTCGCCCAGCCCTCGGCGTACGCCGAGGCGGCGGTGCCGCGCCAGCCGCCGTCGAGCAGCGTCTCGACCCGGTGGTGGACCCGGTCGCGGTCGGTGCGAAGGCGCCCGGCCGTCGCGTCGACGCCGGCGCAGGTGGCCAGGAACGTGTCGTGGCTGGCAGTGATCCCGAGACCCATGGAAAGCAGCATCCCCGGGCCCAGGGCCCGGGGACACCACCGTTCGTCGATCTGTGGACAACCCCGCGTCAGGGGAGCGGATCCACCTCGTCGTACGCCGCGACGCCCGCCGCGAGCAGGCCGAGGTGGTGGTTGCCGTCGCCGAGCAGGTGGTCGAGCGCGGTGAGGTGGCTGGTGTAGCTGCCGATGCTGTACTCGGCGGTCATGCCGATGCCGCCGTGGAGCTGGATCGCCTCCTGGCCGATGTGCCGACCCGCACGGCTGACGCCGAGCGACGCGCGACTCGCGGCGTTCGAGACATCGAGGCCGGCGTCCAGCACCATCGACGCCCACAGCGCCAGGCTGCGCGCCTCCTCGAGCGACACGTACATGTCTGCCGCGCGGAAGGTCAGCGACTGGAACGTGTTGAGGGTGACGCCGAACTGCTTGCGGCTCTTGAGGTACTCCGACGTCGTGTGCAGCGCGACCTCCATCGCGCCGACAGCCTCGTTGCAGGCGGCCACGCGGGCGATGTCGAGGACCCGCGCGATGACCTCGGTGCGGTCGTCGGCGGAGCCGAGCGGTGTCGCCGGCGTGCCGTCGAAGGTGACCTTGGCGGCCCGGCCGCCGTCGTGGGTGGCGTAGCCGTCGCGGGTCAGGCCGGACGCGTCCGGCGTGACGACGAACAGCCCGGTGCCGCCCGTGGGCAGCGCGGCGGAGACGACGAGCACGTCGGCGCGGGCGCCGTGGGGGACCGGCTCCTTCACGCCACTCAGCGTCCAGGCGTCTCCGGACGACTCCGCGGTCACGGAGGACGCGGTCGCCTGCCAGCGCGAGCCCGGCTCAGCGTGCGCGAAGGTCGGCACGCTCTCACCGGACGACAGCGCGCCCAGCAGCTCGCCCTTCTGCTCGTCGGAGCCGGCGGCGGCGACCAGGCCACCGGCCAGCACCACCGAGGTCAGGAACGGCTCCGGCGCCAGCACTCGGCCGAGCTCCTGCGCCACGATGCCCACCTCGACGGCGCCGGCGCCCATGCCGCCGTGCTGCTCGTCGAAGGGCAGCCCGAGGATGCCCATCTCGGCGAGCTGGGTCCAGAGCTTCTCGCTGAAGCCCGGCTCCTCGGCGACCGTCTGGCGACGGCTCTCGAAGTCGGCGTACGCCTTGCCGACCAGGCCGCGCACGGCCTCGCGCAGCGCCTGCTGCTCCTCGTCGTAGTTGAAGTCCATCTCGTCCCCCTCAGAGACCCAGGATCGTGCGGGCGATGATCTGGCGCTGCACCTCGTTGGAGCCGCCGTAGATCGAGGCCTTGCGGAAGTTGAGGTACGTCGGCGTCGCGCGCCGGGTCCACCACGGCAGGTCGGAGTCGTCCCCGGCGCCGCTGGCCAGCGAGGCTGGTCCGGCGATGTCGACGATGAGCTCGGTGACGGCCTGCTGGAGCTCGGTGCCGCGGAGCTTGAGCACCGACGACGCCGGGTGCGGCTTGCCGTCGGCCGAGTGGGCGACGACCCGCAGGGCGGTCAGCTCGAGGGCGAGCAGCTCGTTCTCGAGCTCGGCGATGCGGGTCGAGACCAGCGGGTCGTCGAGCAGCGTCGTGCCCTCGCCCGTCGAGACCGTCGCGGCCCACTCCTTGGCCTGGGACAGGTTGCGCTTCGTCGCGCCGACCGGGGCGACTCCGACGCGCTCGTTGCCGAGCAGGAACTTGGCGTAGTCCCAGGCGCGGTCCTCCTCGCCGACGAGGTTCTCGGCCGGCACGCGCACGTCGGTGAACCACACCTCGTTGACCTCGTATCCGCCGTCAATGAGCTCGATCGGGCGCACCTCGACGCCGGGGGAGGTCATGTCGATCAGGAGCATGGAGATGCCGGCCTGCTTCTTCACCTCCGGGTTGGTGCGGACGAGCGTGAAGATCCAGTCGCCGTACTGACCCAGGGTGGTCCACGTCTTCTGGCCGTTGACGACGTACTCGTCGCCGTCGCGGACCGCCCGGGTCTTCAGCGAGGCGAGGTCGGAGCCGGCGTCGGGCTCGGAGAAGCCCTGCGACCACCAGATGTCGAGGTTGGCGGTCTTCGCGAGGAAGCGCTCCTTCATCTCCGGCGAGCCGAACTGCGCGATCACCGGGCCGATCATCGAGGCGTTGAACGCCAGCGGCTGCGGGACGAACGCGCGCTGCATCTCCTCGTGCCAGATGTGCCGGCGCAGCGGGCTCCAGTCCTGGCCACCCCACTCGACCGGCCAGTTCGGCACCGCGAGGCCGGCCGCGTTGAGGATCTGCATGCTCTCGACGTACTGCTCGCGGGTGAGCTCGCGCCGCTCGGCGACGGTGTCGCGTGTCTCCTGCGGGATCTTCGTCGTGAAGAACTCCCGCATCTGGTCGCGGAACTCGGCGTCCTCGGTCGACAGCGCCAGCTGCATCGGTGCACCTCCTGGGTCGTGCCCATCATGCCGCACCGAGAAAGCGACCGCTCAGTAGGTTCACGGCGGACTAGCGTGACGCCATGCGTCCCCTGGTGGTCATGGGTGTCTCGGGCTCGGGCAAGTCGACGGTCGGCGCCGCGCTGGCGCAACGGCTGCGGGTGCCCTTCGAGGACGCCGACGACCTGCACCCGTCGGCGAACATCGCGAAGATGCGGCGCGGCGAGGCCCTCGACGACGACGATCGGTACCCCTGGCTCGAGCTCGTCGGCGAGTGGCTGGCGGTCCACGAGGACGGCGCCGTGATGGGCTGCTCGGCCCTGAAGCGGAAGTACCGCGACCAGATCCGCGGCCTCGCCCCGAACGTGCGGTTCCTCCTCCTGCACGGCACCCCGGAGGTGATCGCCGCCCGGCAGGCGAGCCGGCCCGGGCACTTCATGCCGGCCTCGCTGCTCGCCTCTCAGTTCGCGACGCTCGAGCCTCTGGCGCCCGACGAGGACGGTGTCGTCATCGACGTCGATCAAAGTGTTGACGCGATCGTGCAGGGGTACGTGGACCTCGAACGTGCGGAGGACGATCTCGGGAAGGACTGACGCATGGACGTCGTCGAGCCGGTGGCTGCCGGCTGGCATCTGGTTCTGGCTGCGCTGCTGGGGATCGCGCTGCTGGTCATCCTGATCACGGTCCTGAAGGTCCATCCCTTCATCGCGCTGATCCTCGGCGCGCTCACCGTCGGCATCGTGGACGGGCAGGACGTCAGCACGGTCCTCGCGTCGTTCACGACCGGGTTCGGTACGACGGCCGCCGGCGTCGGCGCGCTGATCGCGCTCGGCGCGATGTTCGCCAAGCTGCTCGCCGACTCCGGCGGTGCGGACCAGGTGGTCGACACCATCGTCGGCCGGTCGTCGCGGGTGATGCTGCCGTGGTCGATGGCGCTGGTCGGCGCGATCATCGGCCTGCCGATGTTCTTCGAGATCGGCCTGGTCCTGCTGATGCCGGTGATCTACCTCGTCGCCCGGCGGGCCCAGGTCTCCCTGATCACCGTCGGCATCCCCGCCCTCGCCGGCCTGTCGGCGATGCACGGCTTCGTGCCGCCGCACCCCGGCCCGGTGACCGCGATCGACCTGCTCGGTGCCAACCTCGGCATCACCCTGGGCCTCGGCATCCTGGTGGCGATCCCGACGATCGTCGTGGCCGGCCCGCTGTTCGGCGCCGTCGCCGGACGCTGGGTCGACGTCGAGCCGCCGCACACCTGGGACACCCAGGAGCGCGAGGGCATCGAGCGTCCTTCGTTCGGCGTCACCATCGCGACCATCCTGCTGCCGGTCGTCCTGATGCTCGGCAAGGCGATCCTCGACATCGTCATCAACGACGAGACGAACATCGTCCAGCGCGTCGGCGACGTGATCGGCAACCCGCTGATCGCGCTCCTCATCGCCGTGCTGGTCGCGATGTTCACGTTCGGCACCGGCGTCGGGATGGACAAGAACAAGCTGTCGGAGACCATCGCCGCGTCCCTCCCGCCGATCGCGGGCATCCTGCTCATCGTCTCGGCGGGCGGCGGGTTCAAGCAGGTGCTGGTCGACAGCGGCATCGGGACGGTCCTCGCCGACTGGGCCAAGGACGCGAACATCTCGGTGCTGCTGCTCGCCTGGGTGCTGGCGGTCCTGATCCGGCTGGCGACCGGCTCGGCCACGGTCGCGACGATCACGGCTTCGTCCCTGATGACCTCGCTCGTCACTGGCATGTCGACCGGTGAGGTGTCGCTGGTCGTGCTCGCCGTCGGCGCCGGGTCGCTGTTCTTCTCCCACGTCAACGATGCGGGCTTCTGGCTGGTCAAGGAGTACTTCGGCATGACCGTCGGTCAGACCGTGAAGACCTGGTCGATCATGGAGACGGTGCTGTCGGTGACCGGCCTGGTCGTGGTGCTGATCCTCGGGATCTTCATCTAGCGATCCCGCCCGGCGTACCGCGCCCGGCTGCCGCGTCCGCGTTCGGAATAAAACGTTTCAACGCATGGATCCACGGGCACGTGTGTGACTGCCGCCACGGGCGGCGCAACGTTTCACAACTGCAGACCCACTCGGGAAGGGAATTGCACGTGCTTCGTCGACGTACGTTCGTCCAGGGCTCGGCCGCCGCGGCCGCCGCCTCCGCCAGCCTCGCCTCGGGGAGAGCTGCGTCAGCAGAACCGGGCGCGAGCCGAAGCCCGGACGGCGCCGCGCTGCGCTGGCCCCGGTTCACCGCGGAGACCCGCCCCTGGGTCCGGTGGTGGTGGCTGGGCAGCGCGGTGACCGGTGCCGGGTTGACCAGGCACCTTCTGCAGCTGCACCAGGCCGGCCTCGGCGGTGTCGAGGTCCAGCCGATCTACGAGGCGCAGGGCTACGAGGACCGCGACCTCGAGTTCCTCTCCGCGGAGTGGGTCTCGGCGCTCGACCACACGACGAGGCAGGCGACGCGGCTCGGCATGCAGGTCGACCTCACCAGCGGCTCCGGATGGACGATGGGTGGTCCGTGGATCACCCCGGAGCACTCGGCCGGGAAGGCGCTCGTCGCGCGCTGGCAGCTCGTCGAGGGTCAGCGGCTGGAGGAGCCGGTGCGGACCGAGCAGCCGGCCCATCCGGGCCTGGTCGACGAGGAGAAGCTCTCGCGCCCGGACCTGAGGCCGCCGATGGACGCGCTGCCCGAGCCCCCGCTGAGCGCGCTCGTCGCCCGCGAGGCGAGCACCGGCGAGACCGTCGTCCTCACCGACAGGGTCGGCGCCGACGGCCGGCTCGACTGGACGGCTCCGGCCGGCCGCTGGGAGCTGACCGGCGTCTTCGCCGGATTGGCGCTCAAGCGCGTCGAGCGGGCCGGCCCGGGCGGCAAGGGCCTGATGTCGGACTACACCGGCGGCACCGGCGTCCGGCCCCACCTCGACCGGCTCGACGCGGCGCTGGGCTCGGGCGCGCACGGGCTGCGCGCGTCGTTCCACGACTCCTACGAGCTCGAGGCGACCGACTGGCACCGGACCTTCCTCGCCGACTTCGAGCGGCTGCGCGGGTACGACGTCGCGCCGTACCTCCCCGACGTGTTCGCGGCCGGCGAGGTCGGTGCCACGGCGCTGCGGGTCATGGCCGACGTGCGCCAGACCTTCTCCGAGCTCTTCGTCGAGCGGTTCGCGAAGCCGTGGGACCAGTGGAGCAAGGGCCACGGTTGGCTCACCCGGAACCAGGCGCACGGGTCGCCGGCCAACCTGCTCGATGTCTACGGCGCGAGCGACATCCCGGAGACCGAATACACCGGCGCCGAGATCGTGCCCATCCCTGGCCTGCGCCAGGGTCTCGGCGCGGCCGCGCCGCCGGTATCGCTCGTGTGGCGGATGGCGTCGTCGCCGGCGCACCTGAAGGGCACCACGCTCGTCAGCGCGGAGACCATCACCTGGCGCGACGAGCACTACCACGTGTCGCTCTCGCAGGCGAAGCCCGCCGTGGACCTGCTCTTCTCGGCCGGCATCAACCACGTCCTCTTCCACGGCTCGACGTACTCGCCGGACGACGTCGCCTGGCCGGGGTTCTCCTTCTATGCGTCGACCGAGGTCAACCCCGCGAACACGCTGTGGCGTGACCTGCCCGAGCTGAACTCCTACATCACCCGCTGCCAGTCGGTCCTCCAGGACGGCGAGCACGGCAACGACGTCCTGGTCTACTGGCCGCAGGCCGACCTCTGGTCGCGCCCGTCGGGCGGCCTCACCGGGGACGAGCGCGAGCTCACCCCCGACTACGCCTGGCGCGGCACCGGGTGGATGTACGGGGACCCGGAGTCGCCCGGGGCCGTCGTCGACCCCATCGAGAAGCGCGGCTGGCAGTTCGACTGGGCGTCGGATGCACAGCTGCAGGAGTTCTCCGGGCGGCGCGGCGGGCTCGACAACGGGCGCAGCCGTTACGCCGTCGTCGTGGTGCCCCGGGCCCAGCGTGTGCCGCTCGAGACCATGCAGAAGCTGCGCGACCTCGCCTCCGGCGGTGCCACCGTCGTCTTCGTCGACGCGCTGCCGACGGACGTGCCGGGGTACGGCGACCTCGACGCACGTCGGCACCGGTTCGGCCGGCTGCGCGACGCGATGACCGCCCGCCCGGTCGCCGGCCGCGCCGGCTGGCACCGGGTCGGGAAGGGCCACGTGGTCGTCGCCGCCCAGGGCGCGGTACTCGACGCTGCCCTCTCGGAGGCGGGGGCCGTGCGCGAGCCTCTCGCCGATGCCGGACTGCGAGTGCTGCGCCGGCGGCACCGGCACGGGTGGCACTACTTCGTCGCCAACGTCGGGGCCGACACGGTCTCCGGCTGGCAGCAGCTCGGCGTCGACGCGCGGTCCGTCGGCCTCCTCGACCCGCTCCGCGACACCAGCGGACGGGCGGAGCAGCGGGAATCGGGCAGTGGCACGCAGGTCCGGCTGCACCTCGAGCCGGGACAGAGCGTCATCCTGCGCACGTTCGACCGGCGCCGGATCTCCGGCCGTGGTGCCGACCTTGCGATCGCGGGTGCGCGCGCCCTGTCCATCGATGGTCCCTGGGACCTCCGGTTCCTCGAGGGCGGGCCCGAGCTGCCTGGCGCCCGGACGATCGACACGCTGGTCTCGTGGACCGAGCTCGGCGAGGCCGAGGCGGCGTTCTCGGGCACCGCGCTCTACCGGACGACGTTCGAGCTCGACGCCGACGCGGCGCAGCGTGACTGGTTGCTCGACCTCGGGCAGCTGTGCGAGAGCGCCCGCGTGCGCGTCAACGGTGAGGATGTCGGGACGGCATGGGCGATTCCGTACCGCGTCCGCGTCGGTGACGCGATTCGTCCTGGCGCCAACGTGCTCGAGCTCGAGGTCACGAACCTCGCGGCCAACCGGTTCCGCGCGCTGGCGCTGCGCGGCGAGCTCGAGCTGCCGCACTTCATGAGCTGGCGGTCGCGCGCGGAGCCCCAGGACTGGGATGTCATGCCCTCGGGCGCGCTCGGACCGGTGCGTCTGGTGGAGTCGCAGGGCTGAGTGAGATCAGGTGCCGGCCAGCTGGTAGAGGTAGCGGCTGGTCGGCACCAGGTCGAGGTCGCGGTCGGCACCGATCCGGGCCACGCTGGCCATCAGCTCGCCGATGCGGCGGCCGAGCTCGGCGTCGTCCCCGCCGCTGCCGTAGAAGGCGTGCATGTCGGTGACGGCAGCCGCCGGGAAGAGCTCCTCGACGATGGCGTCGACGCGGGGCGCGCCGACGGTGAGGGCCTCGACGACGATGTTCTGGACGTAGCCGAAGGTCGCCTGGGTGCGGATCGCGACGCCGGTGTGGTCGACCATCCACCGGCGCAGCCACTCGTCGTGGTCGAGGTCCGCCGGCCGGCGTAGCACCGCGACGTTGGCCAGCGCGTCGGCGCGGCTGCCGTCCCAGGCCTCGGGCGGGTCGAGCCGCCGGCGCTCGTCGACGGCGTACGCGTGCACGGTGCCGGCCGCGGCCAGCACGTCGGCGACGGCGGCGGGGTCCGCGTCCCAGGTCGTGACGAACCCGCCGATCGGGTCGTCGAGGTGGTCGATGCGCATCGCGCCGCTGACCTGCTCGTCGGTGACGTTGACCTGGAGGCGTCGTACGCCGACCGCGGCGAGCCGTCCGTGCAGCGCGCTGTCGCGGAGCGCCGCAGGGAGCTCCTCGCCCCACAACAGGAACACGTTCTTGTTCACGGGGGTGACGTTAGCGGGTCCTCAGAGCACGGACCGGTAGACCTCCACGGTCCGCTCGGCGATCGACGCCCACGAGAAGTCCGCGATGGCGCGCTCCCGGCCGGCGTGGCCCATCTCCGCGGCGCGGGCGGGGTCGGAGACGACCGAGGTGAGCGCGGCCGCGAAGTCGGCGACGTACTGGTCGGGGTCCAGCGGCGTGCCGGTGCCGTCGGTCGCCTGCGAGATCGGCACGAGCAGGCCGGTGACGCCGTCGACGACGACCTCCGGGATGCCGCCGGTGGCGGTGGCGACGACGGCGGTCTCGCAGGCCATCGCCTCGAGGTTGACGATGCCGAGCGGCTCGTAGATCGAGGGACACGCGAACGCCGTCGCCGCGGTCAGCAGCGCCGTGACGTCGTGGCGCGGCAGCATCTCCGGGATCCACACGACGCCCGACCTGGTCGAGCGCAGCCCCTCCACCAGGCCCTCGACCTCGGCCATGATCTCCGGCGTGTCCGGGGCGCCCGCGCAGAGCACGATCTGCACGTCGGGCGGCAGCGAGGCGCACGCGCGCAGGAAGAGCGGGAGGCCCTTCTGCCGGGTGATCCGGCCGACGAAGACGACCGACGGCCGGTCCGGGTCGACCCCGAGCTCGCGGACGCGGTCGGGGTCCGTCGTCGGCGACCAGTCGGCGGTGTCGATGCCGTTGTGGACCACGTGCACGCGGGCGGGGTCGACGGCGGGGTACGACGCCAGCACGTCGTCGCGCATGGCCGCAGACACGGCGATCACCGCCGCGGCCGCCTCGTACGCCGTGCGCTCGGCCCACGACGACACGGCGTACCCGCCGCCGAGCTGCTCGGCCTTCCACGGCCGCAGCGGCTCGAGCGAGTGGGCGCTCACGACGTGCGGGACGCCGTACATCAGCGACGCCAGGTGGCCGGCGAGGTTGGCGTACCAGGTGTGCGAGTGCACGAGCTCGGTGCCGGCGCAGCCGTCGGCGATCGCGAGGTCGACGCCGAGGGTGCGGAGAGCCGCGTTGGCGCCCGACAGCTCCGCGAGGTCGGCGTACGACGCGGTCAGCGGCTCGTCGCGCGGCGCGCCGAACGCGTGCACGTGCGCCTCGACGTCCGGCCGCGCGCGGAGCGCTCGGACCAGCTCGGCGACGTGCACGCCGGCGCCGCCGTAGATCTCCGGTGGGTACTCGCGGGACAGCACGTCGACTCGCACGCTGCCGAACCTACTGCCCGACCACTACGTTGGACACATGTCGCTCAGCTCCCGGAAGAAGGTCCTCGCGATCGTCCTCGCGGGAGGGGAGGGCAAGCGGCTGATGCCGCTGACCGCCGACCGCGCGAAGCCGGCGGTGCCGTTCGCGGGCATCTACCGGCTCATCGACTTCGCGCTCTCCAACGTCGTCAACAGCGGCTACCTCCAGGTCGTCGTGCTGACGCAGTACAAGTCGCACAGCCTCGACAAGCACGTCACCCAGACCTGGCGGATGTCGACGATGCTCGGCAACTACGTCACGCCGGTGCCGGCACAGCAGCGGGTCGGCAAGCACTGGTACCTCGGCAGCGCCGACGCGATCTACCAGTCCCTCAACCTGATGCGTGACGAGAAGCCCGACATCGTCGTGGTGGTCGGCGCCGACCACGTCTACCGGATGGACTTCTCGCAGATGGTCGACGCGCACGTCGAGAGCGGCGCCGCCTGCACCGTCGCCGCGATCCGGCAGCCGATCGAGCTCGCCGACCAGTTCGGCGTCATCGACGTGCATCCCGACGACCCGAAGCGGATCCGCGAGTTCCTCGAGAAGCCGAAGGACCCGGTGGGCCTGCCGGACAGCCCCGGCGAGGTGCTCGCGTCGATGGGCAACTACGTCTTCGACGCCGACGCGCTCGTCGAGGCCGTCACCCGCGACGCCACCGAGATCGGCTCGAAGCACGACATGGGCGGCGACATCGTGCCGGCGTTCGTGCGCCGTCAGCAGGCCGGCGTCTACGACTTCAAGGACAACGACGTCGCCGGCTCGACCCAGCGCGACCGGGACTACTGGCGCGACGTCGGGACGCTCGGGTCCTACTTCGCCGCGCACATGGACGTCGTCTCGCCGCTGCCCGTCTTCAACCTCTACAACTTCGACTGGCCGATCTACACGTCGTACGGCCCGCAGCCGCCGGCCAAGCTGGTGCAGGGCGGCGCGGGCGAGAAGACCAAGGTCGACGAGGCGGTGCTCTCGCCCGGCGTGGTCGTGATCGGCGGCAGGGTGAATCGATCGGTGCTCTCGCCGGCCGTCCAGGTCGAGGCCGGCGCGGAGGTCGCCGACTCGGTGCTGATGAACGGCGTGCGCATCGGGCCGGGCGCCATCGTGCGCAACGCGATCCTGGACAAGAACGTCGTCGTCCCGCCCGGGGCCCGGCTCGGGGTGGATCCCGAGGAGGACCGGGCCCGCGGGTTCGTCGTGGAGGACGGGCTGACCGTGCTCGGCAAGGACCAGGCCTTCCCCGCCTAGATGACCCCGGCTAGATGACCCCGGCGGCGCGGGCGGCCTCGGCGTACGCCGCCGCCAGCGTGGTGACGGTCTCGTGCGCGTTGAGGCCGCTGGGGTTCGGCACCACCCAGACCTCGGCGCCCTCGAGCGGCTCCGGCTGCCGGCCGAGCGCGGCGCGGCGCTGCCCGAAGGCGGTGCGGTACGCCGTGACGCCGGCGATCGCGACCACCCGCGGCGACGTACGGCGCACGGTCTCGACGAGCTCCATCCCGCCCGCGCGCAGCTCGTCGTCGGACAGCTCGGAGGCGCGGGCGGTCGCCCGGCGTACGACGTTCGTGATGCCGATGCCGCGGGCCCGCAGCCGGTCGCGGTCGGCGTCGCTCATGCCGTCGGACGGGCTGATCGGCTCGGTGATGATCCCGGCGAGCAGCAGCGCGGGGTAGAACCGGTTGACGGGGTGCGCGAAGTGCGTCTGCGTCGCGGCCGTCCACAGCCCGGGGTTGATGCCGACGAAGAGCAGCCTCAGCTCGGGGTCGCCGGGGCCGGGAAGCAGGTCCGGGACCTTCGCGTCGCGGAAGGTCTCCAGCTCGGCGCGGGTGAAGCGGGCCACGGCGGCAAGCCTGCCACGGGCCGTCGGGGTCGGTGGAACCCGGTGCGCGGCACTACCGTCGAAGACACCATGCGACGAACACTCGGAACCCTCGCGCTCGCGCTGCTCCTGACGACCGCAGGATGCGGCGACGACACCGACGCGACCACCCCGGTCACCGAGGTCGCCGAGGTCGCCGTGCTCACCGCCACCTCCGCCGGCGGGCAGGTGACCACCCGACCGACGCTGCTGCCGGACGAGCGGGCGGTGCGGGAGTACGTCGAGGTGTTCCGCAACGACCGCCTCCAGCGCGAGATCGTGCAGGCCGCGCAGGAGGCCGAGGTCCCGGACGACCGGCAGCTCGCCGCCGCCGTGGTCGCCATCGGGTGCGAGGTGCCGACCCGGGTGACGGGGTCCGCGACCGGCGACCAGCTGACGGTGAACGCGGTGCTGCCGTCGCCGACGAAGCAGTGCTTCGCGCCGATCACCAGCGTGGCGCTCGTGCTGGTGCCCGCCTGAGCCCTACGGCTTGTAGGTCACCTGGAGCCCGTTGGCGACCCAGCGCTGGTAGCCGTCGGAGGGCACGTTGAGCACCTGGTTCACCCCGGCGGCATCGCGGGCGATCATCGTCGACGAGCCGCCGCCGTCGAGGTTCATCGCCTCGTCGGCTCCGAGGTCGATCATCAGGTTGGCCAGCTCGACCATCGTGTAGCCGCGGCTGACCGAGGAGCGCCCGTCGACGACGAGCAGCAGCACCTGCCCGGTGTCGCGGTCGATGCCGACCGCGGTCCGCGGGTGCATCACGCGGTTGTCGACGACCTTGATGATGCCGTCGTCGATGAGGGGCCGGTCGCCGCTGATCGCCATCTTCGGCTTGCCCTTGAGCCAGGCCTTGACGACCACCTTGCGGCCCTTCTTCAGCTTCTTGAGCTGCTTCGCGCCCTCGCCGCGGCCGATCAGGATGGTGCCGGGGATCTTGCGGTTGTTCTTGAGGACCTTGCGGACCTTGTGGACCCGGCCCTTGCGCACCCACACGACGCGGATGTGCTTCCGCTGCCCCTGGGTCATCGTGTAGCCGTCGGTCTTGCCCCAGGCCTTCGTGTAGACACCGACGCCGCCCGGCGCGACGTACGGCTGGTTGAGCCCGGTCACCTCGATGCGCGGCCGGTCGCGCACGCGGGCGACCATCGGCAGCTCGCCGACCTGGGGCGCGCCGGACTTGTCGAAGTAGAACGCCCAGTTGCGACCCTCGACTCGCGCGTGGAGCAGCTTCTTGGCCTTCGGCTCGCCGACGCCGAGCGGGGCGCCGGTGCGGCCGATGTCGAAGAAGTCGGCGTTGACGCCGGCCACCGCCTTGGGATGCTCGGCGAGCATGTCCCCGAGCGGCGCGGTCTCGCCGACGTGGCCGGGCCCGAGGTAGTCGATGCCGATGCCGGCGGCCTTGGGGTCGACGGCCAGCAGGTGGGCCACGATCTGCCCGCGCGCGTCGGTCTGCGCCCAGGTCGAGTAGGTCACGCCCGGCACGACGGTGTACGTCGTCGCCTCGGTCTTGCGCGCGGGGGCGCGTCGCTGCGCCGGGGTGAGCTTCGGGGCGATCCAGCCCGGCTCGCCGCCCGAGGTGTGCCGCGGGTTGAGGTCCCGGCCGTGGGACCGATCCTTCTCGACGGCGTACTGCCGCTGCGACTGCGTCGGCCGGTCGGGTCCCGGGTCGCCGAGGGCAGGCGTCGCAGCGAGAAGGGCACAGGCGGTGAGCCCGGCGGTCAAGGTAACCCGAGTGCGCACCTGCCCAAGAGTAGGTCGCCACTGGGCGTGGATCGGTCAGCCGGGCCTCGTGTGTCTCTACGCTGCGAGGGTGGGCGAGCCGTGGAACGTCTTCGTCGAGGGCGACAACCTCGACGTCCTGCCGACCCTGCCACGGCTGCTGGGACGCCCCGTCGACCTCGTCTACATCGACCCGCCGTACAACACCGGCAACGACTTCGCCTACCGCGACGACTTCCGCGCCGACGGGTCGCGACGCAGCCGGCACGAGGCCTGGGTCGCGATGATGCGTCCGCGGCTGACCGCCGCCCGAGACGTCCTCGCGGACACCGGGGCGATCTTCGTGAGCATCGACGACAACGAGGTCGCGCACCTGCGGCTGCTCATGGACGAGGTCTTCGGCGAGGACAACCTGCTGGCGCAGGTCGTGGTCAACCTGAACCCGAAGGGGCGCCAGCTCGGCAAGGGCTTCGCGACGAGCCACGAGTACCTGCTCGTCTACGCCCGCGACGTACGCCGTACCGTCCTCGACGCCAGCAGCCCCGACGCGGTCGACGAGCGCGACTTCCCGCTGACCGCGGCCGACGGCCGTCGCTACCGGCACCTGCCGCTGCGCAACACCAACAAGAAGTTCAACCCGGTCACGGCACGCACCCTGCACTTCCCGGTCTGGGGCGACCCGGCGAGCGGGCGGGTGGGCACGGCGCCGTTCGAGGGGTCGGTCGAGATCTCCCCGGTGTTCGGCGACGGCACGCCGGCCGTGTGGCGGTGGAGCCGACCGCTGATCGAGGCCCGACCGGACGACGTGGTCTGTCGCGTGGTGAAGGGCCGGGCGGGGGAGCGGGTCGACGTCTTCCAGCGCGACTGGCTGCACCGCGACGTCCCGGGCGGGCGACGCAAGAAGCTCCGCACGATCTGGCTGGCCGAGGAGATCGGCTCCACGGACACCGCGGTCGCGGAGCTCAAGGAGCTGGTCGGCCACGTCTTCGAGTCGCCGAAGCCGACCGGCCTGGTCCGGCGGATCCTGGGCACGATGCCCGACGACGCGCTCGTCGTCGACTTCTTCGCGGGCTCCGGCACGACCGGTCACGCGGTCGCCCTCCAGAACGACGCCGACGGCGGCACCCGACGCTGCGTGAGCATCAACTCGGCCGAGCCCACGCGCGTCGGCTCCAATGCACATGGCGCCGGGCTCCGCACGGTCGCCGACATCACCCGGGCGCGGCTGCAGGCGGTCGCCGACACCGTCGGCGGGGGCTACGAGGAGGTCTAGACCCCCGCCGCCTTCTCCAGCGCCGCGAGCTCGTCGTCGAGGTGGACCAGCATGCGCTGGAGGTGCGGCACGGTGCGGCGGCAGCCGATCAGCCCGAAGGCGATCTTGCCGTCGTACGACGTGCAGGTGATGTTCAGCGCCATGCCGTTGATCGGGATGGAGAGCGGGTAGGTGCCGTCGAGGCGCGCGCCGTTCCAGTAGTGCGCGGTGCGCGGGCCGGGCACGTTGCTGATGATCAGGTTGTACGGCGGGCGCACCATGCCCTCCATCCGCAGCAGCGGGGAGATGATCGCGGGCGCCTGGCCGAGGGCGCTCATGGCGATGATCTGCGCGGGGGTCATGCTCGAGAGCGCGTGCTTGCCGTCGGCCATCGACGTGTGGATGGTGACGAGCCGGTCGGCCGGGTCGGCGAGGTCGGTGCCGAGCTGGCACATCACCGAGCCGACGGCGTTGCCGCCTTCGGTGGAGGCGGCGCCTGCCTGCCTGGCATTGAGGCCGACCGGCACCATCGCCACGAGCGGGGCGTCGGGGAGCGCGTCGAGCTCGAGCAGGTAGGCGCGCACGGCGCCGCTGCACATCGCGAGCACCACGTCGTTGATCGTCGTGCCCGTCGCCTTGCCGATGGCGCGCAACCGCGCGATCGGCCAGTCCTGCGCGGCGAACCGGCGCGAGCCCGTGATCTTCTGGTTGAAGATCGTGCGCGGTGCGTAGAGCGAGATGGCCGAGGTCTCGTTGCGGACGCCCTTGCTCACCGTGCGTGCCAGCGCGCCGGGCATCCCGGCCGCCTCGGCTGCGACGCCGAGGGCCGAGCGGAGGGTCCGGACCGGGAGGTCCGTCAGCGCGGCCGGCTCCGCGCCCGGCGTACGGCGCTCCTGGGTGCGGGCGTCCCACGGGGCCGGCATGCCGGTGCGGTCGGGGTCCGTGGACAGCACGCTCTGCAGCAGCCGCATCGCGGAGACGCCGTCGACGAGCGCGTGGTGGGTCTTCGTGTAGAGCGCGATCCGGCCGTCGCGCAGCCCCTCGATGACCGTCGCCTCCCACAGCGGGCGCTCCCACGCGAGCCGGGTGCCGTGCAGGCGACCGGCCAGCTCCAGCAGCTCGCGGATCCGGCCGGGCTTCGGGAGCGCGCCGTGCCGGACGTGGTGCTCGATGTCGAACTGGTCGTCCTCGACCCAGACCAGCTGGCCGGCCGTCGTCAGCGACCGGTGCGGGCGCTTGAGGAAGAGCGGCGCGACCTCGAGCACGTCGCGCATCGACTCGTACATCTCGCGCCCGTAGTTGCGCCCGGCGCCCTCGGGCTTCTCGAAGAGGTGCAGCCCGCCGACGTGCATCGGCATGCTGCGGTTCTCCGTCAGCAGGAACGCCGTCGCTGTCGGGTCGATCAGTGAGACCACGCCGTTCCCCCTCGCCGTCCTTGCTCCGTGGCCGCCGGTCGGCGGTGCGCCGACTGTGGCACGTCGTGACGGCAGCCACAACCGGGCGCCAGGACCCGTGGCAGGATCGGCGTCGTGGAGGAGGCCGGACCGCTCGACCGCGCGTGGGACCGGGGCCGCACGTCCGTCCGCGCCCGGGTGCGCCGCTGGCAGGGGAAGTGGTGGCAGATCGGCCAGTGCGCCGTCGCGGCGGGCGTCGCGTGGTTCGTGGCCGCGGACCTGCTCGGCCACCCGACGCCGTTCTTCGCCCCGGTCGCCGCCGTCGTCGCGCTCGGCACCTCCTACGGCCAGCGCTTCCGCCGCGTCGCGGAGGTCACCGTCGGCGTCGCCGTCGGCGTCTTCCTGGCCGACCTGCTGGTCGTCTGGCTGGGCTCCGGGGCGTGGCAGATCGCCCTGATCGTCGCGCTGTCGATGACCGCGGCGTTCCTGCTCGACGGCGGGCAGCTGCTGGTCACCCAGGCGGCCGTCCAGTCGATCGTGGTCGCCTCGCTGGTGCCCGACCCGGGTGCGGCGTTCACGCGGTGGACCGACGCGGTCGTCGGCGGCCTGGTGGCGCTCGTGGCCGCCACGGTGGTGCCGGCCGCGCCGCTGCGGCGACCCCGCGAGCAGGCGGCGGTCGTGATGCGCAAGATCGCCGGGCTGCTGCGGGCGGCCGGTGACGTGATGTCGGAGGGGGAGGCCGCCGACGCGCTCGAGCTGCTCGCCGACGCGCGCTCGACCGACTACCTGATCCGGGAGCTCCAGGCCGCGGCCGACGAGGGGCTCGACGTCGTCACGTCGTCGCCGTTCCGGGTGCGGCACCGCGACGACCTGCGCAAGATGTCCGAGCTGGTCGATCCGCTCGACCGGGCGCTGCGCAGCACCCGCGTGCTGGTGCGGCAGACCGCGGTCGCGGCCTACCACCGCCGGCCGGTCCCACCGTCCTACGCCCGACTGGCGCGCGAGCTCGCCGACGCCGCCGATCTGGCCGCCGACGAGCTCGCGGCCGACCGGATGGCGGCTGCCGCCCGCGGACCGCTGGTCGAGGTCGGTGAGGCCACGGGACGGGTCGAGCGCACCGAGGTGCTGGCCGCGGAGGCCGTGCTCGCCCAGCTCCGCTCCGTGATCGTCGACCTGCTCATGGTCGCGGGCATGGACCAGCTCGAGTCCACCGACGCGCTGCCGCCACCACCGCGATGACGGCGCTGCGGCAGGGTCCGGAGGGTCAGCCGTGGGTGCTGCACGTCGACCTCGACCAGTTCCTGGCGGCGGTCGAGGTGCTGCGCCGCCCGGAGCTGGCCGGCCTGCCGGTGGTCGTGGGCGGTCGCGGCGACCCGACGGAGCGCGGGGTGGTGTCGACGGCGTCGTACGAGGCGCGCGCGTACGGCGTGGGCTCGGGCATGCCGCTGCGGTTGGCGGCGCGCAAGTGCCCCGATGCGGTGTTCCTGCCGGTGGACAAGGACGTCTACGACGAGGCCTCCGCTCAGGTCATGGCCACGCTGCGCTCGCTCGTCTGGGGCGGCGTGCCGGTCGTGCTGGAGGTGCTCGGCTGGGACGAGGCGTTCCTGGCGGCGGGGCCCGGGCACGGCGAGCTCGGCGACCCGCGGGGGTACGCCGAGCAGATCCGGTCGGCCGTGCTCGACGCGACGGGGCTGCACTGCTCGGTGGGCATCGGTGACAACAAGCTGCGCGCCAAGATCGCCACCGACTTCGGCAAGCCGCGCGGCGTGTGGCAGCTGACGGCGGCGAACTGGCAGGAGGTGATGGGCGAGCGCCCGACGACGGCGCTGTGGGGCGTCGGCAGCAAGACCGGCAAGCGGCTGGCCGCGCTGGGCATCGACACGGTCGACCAGCTGGCCGCGTCGGACGCCCGGGTGCTGGCGGCCGAGATCGGGCCGACGATGGGGCCGTGGTTCCACCGGCTCGGCCGGGGCGTCGACACCAGCCCCGTCGACGCGACGCCTTGGGTGCCGCGGGCGCACGGCCGCGAGGAGACGTTCCAGCAGGACATCGAGGACTGGGCCGAGGTCGCCGAGGCCGCGCGCCGGATCACCCGGCGGGCGGTCGAGGACATCGACGCCGAGGGGCGGCCGGCCGCGCGGGTGGGCCTGAAGATCCGGCTGAAGCCGTTCATCACGCTCAGCCGCAGCCTGACCCTGCCCGAGCCGACCAACGACCCCGACGTGCTCGCCGAGGCGGCGGTGTCGCTGCTCGACCGGGTCGACCACGACCGGCCGGTCCGGCTGCTCGGCGTACGCCTGGAGATGGTGCCGCCGCCCGAGGGCTACTGAGCTACAGGCTGCCGCGCAGTTCCCGGACGACCGAGTCGACGACCGCGACGAGGTCGCCCTCGGAGTCGGCGGCGACGGCCCGCTGGCGCTGGTACGACGCACCCCGGCGCCAGATGCCCTCGACCGAGGCGAGCTCGGCGCTGCAGCCGAGCCGGTCGGCGACGGGGGAGAGCCGCTCGAGCAGGTCGGCCAGGTCGTCGGTGACCAGCCGCTCGTTCGAGGCGGCGTCGGTGATGATGATGGCGTCGAGGCCGTAGCGGGCGGCGCGCCACTTGTTCTCCTGGACGTGCCACGGCGGCAGCGTGGGCAGCTCCTCGCCGGCGGCCATCCGGGTGTCGAGGTCGACGACGAGGCAGTGCATCAGCGCGGTGAGCGCCGCCAGCTCGGTGAGGGTGGAGACGCCGTCGCACACCCGGTTCTCGAGCGTGCCGAGGTGCGGGGCCGGCCGGACGTCCCACCGGATCTCGGAGAGGACCTCGATGACCCCGGTCGTCAGCTGGCTCTCCACGAACGCCTCGAACTCCGACCACTCCTCGAACTGGAAGGGCAGGCCCGCGGTCGGCAGCTGCTGGAACATCAGCGCCCGGTTGGAGGCGTAGCCGGTGTCGAGCCCGGCCCAGATCGGGGAGGACGCCGAGAGCGCCTGGAGGTGCGGGTGGTAGTTCAGCAGCGCCGACAGGACGCCCATCACGCGCTTCTCCTCGGGCATCCCGACGTGCACGTGCACGCCCCAGATCAGCATCTGCCGTCCCCACCACTGGGTGCGGTTGATCAGCTCCTCGTAGCGGTGCCCCTCGGTGAGCTGCTGGACCGTCCACGAGGCGAAGGGGTGGGTGCCGGCGCCGTACAGGTCGATGCCGAGCTCGTCGCCGGCCGGCACCACCACCCCCAGCGTCCGGCGCAGGTCGGCCATCGCCTCCCCGACGGTGTGGCAGACGCCGCTGACGATCTCGACGGTGTTGCGCAGCAGCTCCTTGTGGAGCTTGTTCGGGTCATCGAGCCGCGGCTTCGCCCGGGCGAAGAGGTGGGTCGCGTCGTTGCGCAGGTCGCGCGTGCGGCGGTCGACGAGCGCGAGCTCCCACTCCACTCCGAGCGTCGGCTCGGGCGACCCGTGGAAGTCGATGCGCACGACACCAGCGTTCCACACGTCATCGGGTCGACAAGCCCCCCAGCCGGGCGAGCCACGCCGATGCGCTGCCGTCGTACGGCGCGTGCCCGCCGGCCACGAGCTCGTGCACCCAGTCGCACGAGGCCATCGCGGCCGCGGTGACGTCGTCGGGGTAGCCGAACCGGGTCCGGTGGTCCGCGAACTCGTCCTCGTCGTCGACCCAGACGCGGCCCGAGTTGCCCAGGACGATGTCGAGATCGAGGTCGACGGCACGCACGGTCGAGCCGTCCCACACCGGCGGCGTGGTGACGTCGACGTAGATCCGCACCGGGCCGCCCACGGCGTGGAAGGTCGCGAGCCAGCCGCGCTCGGCGTCGGGTCCGGGCGGTGGCACGAGGCCGACCTGGTTCGTGGGGGCGACGTACGTCGCGCCCGGCCGCACCATGACGGTGCCGGCAGGGATGCCGAGCCAGTCACCGCGTCGGTCGGTGCCGAGGTAGAACGTGTCGAACTCCCAGTGCGGACGGTCACCCCACTTCGACATCACGACACGGACATCGTCTCCAGCAGCCAGTGGCACATGCCCAAAGTAGTACTGGAAACATGGCCACCATGCTGGAGGCGCGCGAGCTCAACCTGACTCTCGACTTCTGCCTCCGCGTCGGGGAGCTGCTGCTCTCCTCGGGCGCCGGCGCGGCGGACGTCACCGCGACCATGCAGGCGCTGGCCTGGCAGCTCGGGGTGCGCAACCCCGAGGTCGACGTGACTTTCACGTCGCTGTCGATGAGCTACCAGCCCGACCCGGAGCTCCCGGCGTTCGTGCTGATCCGCCAGGTCAAGCAGCGCGACATCGACTACGAGGACCTGACGCTGGTCGACCACCTGGCGCGCGAGGTGCTCCGTGGTGAGGTCGACCTCAAGGACGCGCGTGCGCGCCTGGCCCGGATCGTCTCGTCCGGACACACCCTGCCGCGCTGGGCCGCCACGCTCGGCTGGGGTGCGATGTGCGCGGGCGTCGGTCTACAGCTCGGCGGCGGCTGGGAGGTCGTGTCGATCGCGTTCGTGGCCGCGGTCTGCATCGACCGGCTGCAGATGATGATGGCGCGACGCCGGCTGCCGTTCTTCTACCTCCAGGTCGCGGGCGGCGGCGTGGCCACGCTGATCGCGGTCGCGGTCGCCGCGACCCCGGCCGACCTCGACCCGTCGGTCGTCGTGACCGCCAACATCATCATGCTGCTGGCCGGCATCGGCTTCATGGGCGCCCTGCAGGACGCGTTGTCCGGCTTCTACGTGACGGCCGGAGCGCGGCTCACCGAGGCCCTGCTCGCGACCGCCGGCATCATCGCCGGCGTCGGCGGCGGCCTCCAGATCGGCAACGTAGTCGGCGTCGACGTCGGACGCCTCGACCCCGGCGCGGCCGCGGACCTCAAGCAGGCGTCGGCGGCCGCGATCGGCGCCGCGATCTGTGCCGCGGCGTTCGCATTCGCGTCGTACGCCCCGCGCCGCACGCTCGCGACGATCGGCCTGGTCGCCGCGGTCGCGGTGCTGATCAGCCAGTCGGTCGACGTCAGCGGGATCGGGCGCTCCTGGCCGACCGGGGTGGCGGCGTTCTTCGTCGGCCTGGTCAGCTACGGCGTCGCGGCCCGGCTCCGGGTGCCGCCCCTGGTCGTGATCGTCCCCGCCGTCGTGCCGATGCTGCCGGGCCTCTCGATCTACCGCGGCCTGAGCCTGCTGTCCGAGGGCGGAGCCGCAACGTCCGAGGGCCTGCTGGCACTCTTCACGGCCGGCTCGGTGGCGCTCGCGCTCGCGGCCGGGGTGATCCTCGGCGAGTACGTCGCGCAGCCCCTCAAGCGCGAGGCCCGCAGGCTCGAGAGCCGGCTGGCAGGTCCGCGCCTGGTCGGGCCGCTGCGGGTCAAGCCGCGGCGCCGGAGCCGGAGCCTCAGACGATCGTCGTCTTCGGAGGCATGACCTTGCGGTAGCCGCGCGCCACGATGTCCTGGTAGCGCGACCCGGTCAGCTTCGCCAGGTGGTGCACGGCGTGGGCGTCGAGCCCGACGAGCACCCGCGCCTTGTCCTTCTCGACGCCGGCGACGATGATCTCGGCGGCCCGCTCGGGCGTCATCTTGGCGAGCTTCTCGTCGAACCGCTTCGCGCTCTCGACGCCGTCCTCGGCCGCCGAGTAGCGGGCGTTGCGGGCGATCGCGGTCTTGATGCCACCCGGGTGGACGACGGTGACGCCGACCCGGTGGCCGGCGACCAGCATCTCCTCGCGGACCGCCTCGGACAGGCCGCGCACGGCGTACTTGGCGGCGTTGTACATGCTCTGCCCGGGCATCGACACCAGCCCGAAGAGAGACGAGATGTTGACGAGGTGGCCGTCGCCGGACGCCACCAGGTGGGGCAGGAACTCCTTCGTGCCGTGCACGACGCCCCAGAAGTTGATGCCCATGATCCAGTCCATGTCGTCGTACTCGAGGTCGACGAGGTCCCCCGCGAGCGCGACGCCGGCGTTGTTGACGACGAGGTTGACCTGGCCGAAGTGGTCGACCACGGTCGCGGCGTACGAGGCGAACGCGGCCCGGTCGGCGACGTCGAGGTGGTCGGACCGCACCTCGCGCGCGCCGGCGCCCTTGACGAGGTCCACGGTCTCGGCGAGGCCGTCGTCGTTCACGTCGGAGATCGCCAGCCGCGCGCCGCGGCGTGCGAGGTTGACCGCCAGGGCCCGGCCGATCCCCGAGCCGGCGCCCGTGATCACGACGACCTTGCCGTTGAAGTCCTTCACGCTGCCATCTCCTGTCGTACGTCGTAGGCGTCTGCGTCGAACCGGGCGAGCTGGCGCCGGAAGGTGAACGTGGCCTTCGGCCACAGCGTCGTGTTGCGGCCGTGCTCGTCGAGGTACCAGCTCTGGCAGCCGCCGCGGGTCCACACGGTGCGGCCCATCCGGCGCTGCAGGCCTGCGTTCCAGCGCCGGAAGGCGCCGCGTCGCGGCTCGACCGCGGCCCAGCCGCGTTCGCGCATGGTGCGGATCGCGTCGCGGACGTAGGCGATCTGCGACTCGATGATGAACACCATGCTGGTGTGGCCCTGCCCGGTGTTGGGGCCGACCAGCACGAAGAGGTTCGGGAAGCCGGGTACGGTCGTGCCCTTGTACGCCGCCATGCCGCCCTCGCGCCAGACGTCGGCGAGGGTGCGCCCGGCGGTGCCGGTGATGTGCTCGGTCACGGGCAGCTCGGTGGTCCAGAAGCCGGTCGCCACGACCAGCACGTCGATGGGCCGCTCGACGCCGTCGGCGGTCACCACCGCGTCGCCGGTGACCTTCGCGATCGGGTCGGTGACCAGGTCGACGTTGTCCGAGGCGACGGCCGGGTAGTAATCGTTGGAGATCAGGATCCGCTTGCACCCGAGCTCGAAGTGCGGGGTCAGCCGCTCGCGGAGCGCGGGGTCCGCGACGCCCCTGCGGAGGTTCTGCCGGGCCACCGCCTTGACCGGGGCCGACAGGTGCGAGTCGACGGTCAGCCCGGGCACCAGCGCCTCGCGCGACCAGTACGTCGCCGTGCGGTAGAGCGACTGCACCGCGGGCAGGCGGCGCATCGCGGCGCGCTCGAGGCGCGTGTAGGCGCGGTCGGAGCGGGTGATCACCCACGGCGCGGTGCGCTGGTAGACGTCGAGGTGCGCGGCCACCTTCTGCACTTCGGGCACGATCTGGATCGCCGACGCGCCGGTGCCGATCACCGCGACGCGCTTGCCCCTGAGGTCGACGGAGTGGTCCCAGCGCGCGGAGTGGAACAGCTCTCCCTGGAAGGTCTCGATGCCCTCGATGTCCGGCATGCGCGGCGCGGAGAGGCCGCCGGCGCCGACCACGAGGGTGCGCGCCGAGATCGTGCGGGTGCCCTGTGGCCCCGTGATCCGAGCGGTCCAGCGTCCGGCGGCGTCGTCCCACGCGGCGTCGTCGAAGGTGGTGTCGAAGACGAACCGGTCGAGGGTGCCCGACTCCGCCGCGACCTTGCGCAGGTAGGCCTGGATCTCCGGCTGCGGCGAGAACGATCGCGACCACTCGGGATTGGGTGCGAACGAGAACGAGTAGAGCTGGCTCGGCACGTCGCACGCCGCGCCGGGGTAGGTGTTGTCGCGCCAGGTGCCACCCACCTCCGCCCCCTGCTCGACGACGAGGAAGTCGCGCTCCCCGTCCTCCTGCAGCTTGATCGCGGCGCAGAGACCGGCGAAGCCGGCGCCGACGATGAGGTGGTCGACGTGCTGGACACTCATGGCGTCGACGGTAGTGGCGTTATTGAACGAACGTCAATAGAGTGGGGTCGTGTCCACCACGTCCCGCACGCGGCTCTCGCCCGAGCAGCGCCGTGAGCAGCTGCTCGACCTCGGCGTACGCCTGCTCGCGCACCGATCGCTCGACGAGCTGTCGATCGACCTGCTGGCCGAGGAGGCCGGGATCTCCCGGGGTCTTCTCTATCACTACTTCGGCAGCAAGCAGGCCTTCCACGAGGCCGTGGTGCGGCACGCCGCCGACGACCTGATCGCGCAGACCACGCCGCCGACCGACGGCGACCCGCTGGAGCGGCTGCTCACCTCGGTGACGGCGTACGTCGACTACGTGGTCGCCAACCACGAGGGCTACGTGTCGCTCGTGAAGGCCGCGGCCGGCGGCAACGAGAGCCTGCGCGCAATCTACGAGGACGCCCGGTCGGCGCTCAACAGCCGCATCTTCCGCGAGGACGCTCGGTTGCATTCTGGGGAGGGCGAGATCATCGCCGACACCCCGGCCAACCGGCTGGTGGTGCGCGGCTGGTCCGCGATGGTCGAGGAGCTGGTGCTCTCGTGGATCGACGACCCGCGCGGCGTCACCCGCGACGACCTGCTCGCGATCATCACCGGCTCGCTGCCGGCGATCGTCGGGGCCTCACCCGGCGAGTGACGCAGCCCGGTCGTTCCGGTCAGCCCCGCATGTCCCGCACGGCCAGCGACGCGAACACCATGGCCGAGCCGAGCGGCGCACCCGGGCCCGGGTAGCGCGGCCCGAACAGCGACGCCGCGCTGTTGCTCGCGGCGTAGAGGCCCTCGATCGCCGACCCGTCCTCGCGCAGCACCCGCGCGGCCGCGTCGGTGACCAGGCCGCCCTTGGTGCCGAGGTCGGAGAGCACGAAGCGCGCGGCGAAGAAGGGCCCCTGGTCGCACGGCGTGGGGCCTGCTCCGCCGGTGAAGAACGTGTCGTACTCGTCGCTGCCGCGGCCGAAGTCCTCGTCGACCCCGCTCGCGCAGAAGCCGTTGAACCGCTCGACGGTGGCGACGAGGGCGTCGGCGGGTACGCCGATCCGCTCGGCCAGGTCCGCGATCGAGTCGGCGCGCACCCAGGTGCCCGCCTCGAGGTGCTCCGTGGGGTCGCCCTCGGGCATCGCGATCGCCGGCAGCCGCCCGCCCTCGCGGGAGTCGAACACGAACCACGACGGGATCCGCTCGGGGGCCTCCGCCATGATCCGGCCGAAGCGGTCGTAGGGGAGCGACTCGTTGCCGTAGCGCTGCCCGCGTTGGTCGACCATCAGACCCGACCGGAAGCCGAGGGTGAACGACCCGCCGCCGTCGGGCTGCGCGAGCCCGGGGCAGAACCACCCCAGCCCGCCGTAGTCGGAGGCGGCACCGACCGCGATGCCGGCGGCGATCGGCTCGCCGGTGTTGGTGCCACGCGGGGCCATCGTCCACGCGACGTCGCCGGGCACGCCGTGGGCGGCCCGCTCCTCGGCGTTCCCCTCGAAGCCGCCGGCGGCCACCAGCACGCCCCGCCGGGCCCGGATCTCCACCGGCCCCTCGGGTGTCATCGCCGCGACGCCCGCGACCCGGTCGCCGTCGAGCACCAGGCCGGTCATCGGTAGCTCGGTGAGCACCGTGCCACCAGCGGCGACGAAGCCCTCGAGCAGCCGCGCGATCAGTGCCTGGCCGCCGGTCAGCGTGTTGCGGCCGCCTTGGCCGAGCCGGTCGCGCTCCACCGGCGGACGGACCAGCGCCGCGACCTCGGGGGAGAGGTCGCCGCGCTTGATGCTCGTCGGCTGGATCGAGCGGCCCATCGCCACGCGACCCGGGGCGTCGTAGTACTCCGAGAAGGGCAGCCACTCGAAGGGGATGCCTGCCGCCTCGAGCTCGGCCACCAGTTCGGGGGAGTGCGCCAGGAACGTCTCGACCTTCTCGTCGTCCGGGTGCCAGTCCGGGTCGGTGAGCACCGAGGCGAGGTAGGTCCGCGCCGACTCGGTCGAGTCCGGGAGGTCCGGGCGCTGCTGCACCTGGCTGCCGGGCAGCCAGCAGGCCCCGCCGGAGTACGCCGAGGTGCCGCCCACCCACGCGGTCTTCTCCACCACCACCGTGGACAGGCCTGCCCTCTGGGCGAGGAGCGCGCCGGTCAGCGCGCCCCCGCCCGAGCCGACCACGACGACGTCGTACTGCTGGGCATCCGTCATGCTCCGGATACTAGAACATGTTCTAGTGGACAGGGTTGGCAGAATGGGCCGGTCATGACCCCGCCGACCGCAGAGCTCCAGATCGCCTACCCGCCGGAGCTGCCGGTCACCCAGCGCCGCGTCGACATCGCCGCGGCCATCCGTGATCACCAGGTCGTGATCGTCGCCGGCGAGACCGGGTCCGGCAAGACCACCCAGCTGCCGAAGATCTGCCTCGAGCTCGGCCGCGGCACGAAGGGCCTGATCGGGCACACCCAGCCGCGCCGGATCGCTGCGCGGTCGGTGGCCGAGCGGATCGCGAGCGAGCTCGAGACCGAGCTCGGCGACCTCGTGGGCTACCAGGTCCGCTTCACCGACCGCACGTCGAAGAGCAGCCGCGTGAAGCTGATGACCGACGGCATCCTGCTCGCGGAGCTCCAGCGCGACCGGCAGCTGCGGAAGTACGACACGATCATCATCGACGAGGCCCACGAGCGGAGCCTCAACATCGACTTCCTGCTCGGCTACCTCAAGCGGCTGCTGCCCCGCCGGCCCGACCTCAAGCTGATCATCACCTCCGCGACGATCGACGTGGAGCGGTTCGCGAAGCACTTCGACGCCCCGGTCGTCGAGGTCTCCGGACGCACCTACCCCGTCGAGGTCCGCTACCGCCCGCTGATGGCCTTCGACGACGAGGACGACGAGGGCGAGGTCGTCGTCCGCGACCAGACCGAGGCGATCGTCGAGGCGATCAAGGAGCTCTCGGCCGAGGGCCCCGGCGACGTGCTCGTCTTCCTGCCCGGCGAGCGCGAGATCCGCGACACCGCCGACGCGCTCGGCGACCTGCCCAGGACGGAGGTCCTGCCGCTCTACTCCCGGCTGACGGCTGCCGAGCAGCACCGCGTGTTCAGCTCCCACGGCAACGCCGTACGCCGCGTCGTGCTGGCCACCAACGTCGCCGAGACGTCGCTGACCGTGCCCGGCATCCGGTACGTCGTCGACACCGGCGTCGCCCGGATCAGCCGCTACTCGGTGCGCACGAAGGTGCAGCGGCTGCCCATCGAGCC
The DNA here is from genome assembly GCF_042666375.1 of Nocardioides sp. GCM10030259. Lineage (NCBI taxonomy): Bacteria > Bacillati > Actinomycetota > Actinomycetes > Propionibacteriales > Nocardioidaceae > Nocardioides > Nocardioides sp. GCM10030259. The sequence goes on from NZ_JBHTDF010000002.1 coordinate 203,513, forward strand.
GATCAGCCAGGCCTCGGCCAACCAGCGCTCGGGACGGTGTGGCCGCGTCGAGGCCGGCATCGCGGTCCGGCTGTACTCCGAGGCGGACTTCGAGGGGCGTCCGGAGTTCACCGACCCCGAGATCCTGCGCACGAACCTGGCCAGCGTCATCCTCCAGATGGCCTCGCTCGGGCTCGGCGACATCGCGCGGTTCCCGTTCGTCGAGCCGCCCGACCGGCGCAACGTGCAGTCCGGCGTGCAGCTCCTCGAGGAGCTCGGCGCGCTGCGGGAGGGCCGGCTGTCGAAGCTCGGGCGGCGGCTCGCCCGCCTGCCGATCGACCCCCGCCTGGCCCGGATGATCGTCGAGGCCGAGCGGCTCGGCTGCGTGCGCGAGGTGGTCGTCATCGCGGCCGCCCTGTCGCTGCAGGACCCACGCGAGCGGCCCGGCGCCGACCACCCCAAGGAGCAGGCGCAGGCCGACCAGCTCCACGCGCGCTTCAAGGCCGAGGGCAGCGACTTCCTCACCTGGCTGAATCTCTGGCGCTACCTCAAGGAGCAGCAGCAGGAGCTCTCGTCCTCGGCGTTCCGCCGGATGTGCCGGCGGGAGTTCCTCAACTACCTGCGGGTCCGGGAATGGCAGGACTTCGAGTCGCAGCTGCGCCAGGTCTGCAAAGAGATGGGTTTCGAGACAGGCGCTAGCGCGCCTTCCTCAACCACCGCTACCGCGGGGGCGCCGTACGACAGCGACGGCATCCACCAGGCGCTGCTCTCCGGCCTGCTCTCGCACATCGGCCTGCTGGAGGAGCGGGAGAAGGAGAAGCGAGGCCCCCGCGAGTACCTCGGCGCCCGCGGAGCCCGCTTCGCGGTCTTCCCGGGCAGCGTGCTGCACCGCAAGAACCCGCAGTTCCTGATGGCCGGCGAGCTCGTCGAGACCAGCCGCCTCTGGGCCCGCCAGAACGCCGCGATCAAGCCCGAGTGGGCCGAGCGGCTCGGCGGCGACCTCGTGAAGCGCACGTACTCCGAGCCGCACTGGAGCAAGAAGCGCGCGGCCGTCATGGCCTACGAGCGCGTGACGCTGTACGGCGTGCCCCTCGTCGCCGACCGCCTGGTCTCCTACGGCAAGGTCGACGCCGCGCTCGCCCGCGAGCTCTTCATCCGGCACGCGCTGGTCTACGGCGAGTGGCACACTCGCCACCGCTTCATGGACACCAACCGGCGGCTGCTCGAGGAGGCCGAGGAGCTCGAGCACCGGGCCCGGCGCCGCGACATCGTCGTCGACGAGCACACGCTCTTCGACTTCTACGACGCCCGGGTGGGCGCGGACGTGGTCAGCGGCGCGCACTTCGACCAGTGGTGGAAGCAGGCCCGCCGCACGACGCCGGAGCTGCTCACCTTCGACCCAGCGATGCTGACCCACGACACCGCCGGCGAGGTGAGTGCCGGCGACTACCCGGCGCAGTGGGAAGGGGAGGGGCTGACCTTCCCGATCAGCTACCACTTCGAGCCGGGCGCCGCGGACGACGGCCTCACCATCGACGTGCCGGTCGCGACCCTCAACCGCGTCGAGGCCGATGACTTCTCCTGGAACGTGCCCGGCCTGCGCGCGGAGCTGGTCACCAGCCTGATCCGCAGCCTGCCCAAGAACCTCCGCGTCAGCTTCGTGCCTGCGCCCGACAAGGCGCGCGAGTTCCTCGCCGCCGTGCCGCCCGGTGAGGAGCCGCTGCTCGACGCCCTCGAGCGGTGGTGCAGGGCGACGACCGGCGCGGTGGTGCCGCGCGAGGCCTGGGACTGGTCGAAGGTGCCGGAGCACCTGCGCCCGACCTACCGCGTCATCGACGACGGGGGCCAGGAGCAGGCGCGCGGCAAGGACCTGGAGGCGCTCAAGGAGCCGCTGCGGCCGCAGTTCGCCGAGGCGATCGCCGAGGTCGCCAGCGACAGCGGCCTCGCCCGGACCGGCGAGACCACGTGGACGTTCGGCACCATCGAGCGGTCGTTCACGCAGCGGCGGGCCGGCCACGAGGTGCAGGTGTTCCCGGCGCTGGTCGACGAGGGCGCGACCGTCGGGCTCCAGGTCTTCGGGTCGGCCGAGGAGCAGGAGGCGCGGCACCGGCTCGGCGTACGCCGGCTGCTGCTCCTGGCCGTCGACTCGCCCGTCAAGCGGATCGTCGCCGGGCTCACCAACGCCGAGAAGCTCGGCCTCGCCGGATCGCCCCACGCCAGCGTGGCTGACCTGCTGGAGGACGTGCGCGCGGCCGTGCTGCAGGACGTCGTCGACGCGCGACCGGCCGTGCGCGACGAGGCGGCGTACGCGGCGCTGCTCGCCGACGCCGCCCGCGAGCACGAGGCGCAGGTGCGCGCCACGATGGCCGACGTCGTCCGGGTGCTCGACGCGTGGCGGCGCGCGGAGAAGGCGCTCAGCGGACGGGCGGAGATGACGATGCTGCCCGCGCTCACCGACATGCGCGCCCAGCTCGCGCGGCTGGTGCACCCCGGCTTCGTCGGCGAGTCCGGCGCCACCCAGCTGCGCCGCTACCCGACCTACCTCGCCGCGCTCGAGCAGCGCCGCGACAAGCTGCCCGGTCAGGTCAACCGCGACCGGCAGATGATGGACCAGATCGCCGACGTCCAGGACGCCTACCTCCACCAGCGCGACGCGCTGCCCGACGGCCGGCCGCCGGGCGAGCGGCTGCGGCAGGTGCGCTGGATGCTGGAGGAGTACCGCGTCTCGCTGTGGGCGCAGCAGCTCGGCACGCCGTACCCCGTCAGCGATCAGCGCATCCGGCGCACCCTCACCAGCTAGTCCGACGCGTAGCCTGCAGGCGTGACGGACCGTCAGTACCACCGGCCGATGACGCCCGGCAGCAACTTCTTCGAGGCGCTGACCGGCGGCGCCGACCCGGCGCTGGTCAGCGAGGCGGCGGACCGGGCGGCGTACCTGCTCGTGCGGGGCGCGCGTGACACCGACGACGCCGCGGTCGCCGAGCGCGTGCTGCGCCTCGCAGACAGCGAGGGCATCGAGACGATCGCGGAGGTCTGGTCCGGCGCGCCGGCCGACTCGCTCGCGGGCTGCCTGTGGCGGCTCTACCTGCTGCGCTCCTGGGTGTACGCCGACCCGCTCGCGGTCTCCCGCGAGTTCGAGGCCGGGCTGCGCAGCGCGCCGGTCGCGCGGGTCGTCGCCGGGGTGGCGGACCCGCCGGGACCCGACCAGCTCAAGGCGATGGTCGACCAGGTGCTGCGCGGCATCGCCGAGAGTGACTTTGCCGACGTCCTGCTGCGGGCGGCGGCGTTCGCGCGGGTCGTCGCCGCGGGGCGGGCGGCGCTGAGCGACCCGACCGAGGCGGAGGTCCAGCGGATCCTGGTGCTCTCGGAGCAGCTCGAGGCGGCGGGTCACGCCGAACTGGAACATCCGCTCGCCTGACGCCGTTACAATCGTCGGAGCACGCCGGGCCGCGGCAGCCCCGGGTCCCAACATCAGCCGCTACGAGCGGCCACGCGCCGTGAGGCGCTCCCGGTCCGGCGTGCTTCTATCCTCGGTCCCATGGGTCTGCGTCATCGTCTTCTCCGGGGGCTGAAGCGAGCTCGCCCCGTGTCCCCGGTCGCCCGGTCGCCGTTCCCGGTCTCCTACGCGCCGAAGGCGGACGGGCGGCCCGACCCCGGCGAGGTGGTCTGGGGCTGGGTGCCCTACGAGGACGACCCGTCCCGGGGCAAGGACCGGCCGGTGCTGCTGGTCGGCGTGCAGGGCCGCGAGCTGCTCGGCCTGATGCTGACCAGCAAGGACCACGACCGCGACGCCGAGCAGGAGGCGCGGTGGGGCCGACACTGGATGGACGTCGGCAGCGGCGGCTGGGACCGGTCGCGACGGCCGAGCGAGGTGCGGCTCGACCGGCTGATCCGGCTCGAGGCGGACGCCGTACGCCGTGAGGGCGCCGCGCTCGACCCCGCCGTGTTCGCGCGCGTGATCGACGCCGCACGCTCTCACCACGCGTTCGACTGACCCCGACCCGCCTCCGGGTCGATAGGGTGGGCCGCGCCCGGGCCTGCCCGGGCGGCTTCATGAGTGCGTCCGAGAGGTGGTGTGGAGCCCCGGTGAGGGTGAACCGAATGCTGGCGGTCGTCGTGGCCGCGACGGTCCTGACCACCGCGGCCTGCACCGGTGACCCGGAACAGCCGACCCCGACTCCGACCCCCACCAGTGCCGAGCCGACGCCGCCCGACCAGATCACGTTCGGCGTCGTCGGTCCGCGCGACGTGCAGCGCGCGTTCGGGGCCACGGTCGGTGCCTGGAACGTCGACCCCGACCACGTCGACGCCAAGATCCGGAGCTGGACCTCCGAGGCCTCGATGCGCGACGCCATCGAGGGCGGCGAGAAGCTGCCCGACGTGTTCCTGGCGTCGCGCTCCCAGCTGCGCTGGCTGCTCGACAACCAGTACACCCAGCCGGTCGACGAGCTGCTCGACGAGCGGGGCGTGGAGTTCGGCGACAACTACACGCGCAGCGCGCTCGAGCAGCTGAGCGCGGACGAGCACCTGCAGTGCATGCCGTACGGCGTCACGCCCCAGGTCATCTTCTACAACAAGCGCCTCGTGAACTTCGACCGGATGCGCAACCGCGAGCTGGACGCCCCCGACGAGGAGGCGACCGGCTGGTCGTTCGACCAGTTCACCGCGGCCGCCGAGTTCGCGAGCCGCCCGGCGCGCGGCGCGAAGGGGGTGCACATCGACCCGACGCTCGACGGGCTCGGGCCGTTCATCCTCTCCGGCGGCGGCTCGGTCTTCGACGACTCCAGCTCGCCGACGTCGCTGGCGTTCTCCAGCGACGACACCAAGGACGCCCTCGAGCGGACCCTCGAGCTGCTGCGCAACCCGCAGGTCACGCTCGACGAAGCCCAGCTCGAGCAGGCGCCGGCGCTGCGGTGGTTCCTGCGCGGCAAGCTCGGGATGATCGCCGGCGACCGGTCGCTCGTGCCGACCCTGCGCCAGCAGGCGGACCTCGACTTCGACGTGCTGCCGATGCCGCGCCTCGACGGCTCCGCGACCGTCGGTGACGTCACCGCCCTGTGCATGTCGGCGGAGACGCCGTCGCCGGCGATCGCGGCCGACTTCATCGTGCACGAGATCGGCCCCGACTCCGTCGCGACGGTCAGCCGCACCGGCTACCTCCAGCCCGCGAACGTCGAGGTCGCGCTCTCCGACGACTTCCTGCAGCCCGGCCGCCGGCCGGAGCACTCGCTGTTCTTCAACACCAGCGTGCGGTCCATTGCGGTGGCGCCGTTGATCGACACCCTCCCCGAGCTCGAGGAGGCCGTGGCGCCCCAGCTCCGGCAGCTGGTGTTCGGTGTCGGCGTCCTCGACCTCGACGCCGTCACGACCGAGATCGACGAGACGTCCCGCACCGTGCTCGACCCCGAGTCGCTCTCCGAGTCGCCCGACCCGTCGGAGACCGACTCGGAGTAGCGGCGCTCAGTCGTCGGCCGGGTCCTTCTCGTCCTCGGCGACGAGGATCGCGTCGGTGAGGATCGGGGCGTCGATCTCGATCTGCCACGGCCGCGCGCCGTACCCCGCGAGCCGCTCTGCGACCGCGGGCGCCAGGCGGACCGGGTCGCGGGTGGCGGGCGGCGTCCACAGCGTGCGGCGCATGTAGTCGGGCGTCAGCAGGTTCTCGACCGGCACCGACAGCTCCTCCGAGAGGTGGTTCAGGCCCTCGCGCGCGAGCGCCAGGCGCCGGGCCGCGACGGGGTCCTTCTCCGCCCAGGCGCGAGGCAGCGGCGGGCCGTCGCCGCGGGGCGTGCGGGTCGGCAGGTCGTTGTCGTCCATCTCGGCGACGCGACGCAGCGCCGCCACCCACCGGGAGGCGTAGCGCTCGGCGCCGCGGCCGTGGAAGCCGTGCGTGCCGAGCAGTGCGTCCCGGTCGGTCGGCATCGCCGTGGCGGCTGCGACGATCGCCGCGTCGGGGATGATCCGGCCGGGCGTCACGTCGCGTTGGGCGGCGATCTCGTCGCGGGTCTCCCAGAGCTCGCGTACGGCGCCGAGGGCGCGTCGCCCGCGCACCCGGTGCACCCCGGAGGTCCGCCGCCAGGCGTCGGTGCGCGGCGCGGGCCGGAAGTGGCGCAGGTACTCGAACTCCTGGAGCGCCCACTCGGCCTTGCCGGCCTTCTCGAGCTCCTCGCCCAGCAGGCCGCGGAGCTCGACCAGCACCTCGACGTCGAGCGCGGCGTACTCCAGCCACGGCCGCGGCAGCGGGCGGGTGGACCAGTCGGCGGCCGAGTGCTCCTTGGCGAGCCGGGAGCCGAGCAGCTGCTCGACGAGCGTGGCCAGCCCCACCCGCGGGTAGCCGAGCAGCCGGCCGGCGAGCTCGGTGTCGAAGAGGGTGGTCGGCCGCAGGCCGACCTCGGTGAGGCACGGCAGGTCCTGGGTCGCCGCGTGCAGGATCCACTCGGTGCCGTCGAGCGCCTGCTGGAGCCGCTCGAGCGAGTCGAAGGCGATCGGGTCGACGAGGAACGTGCCCGATCCCTCGCGACGCAGCTGGATCAGGTAGGCGCGCGAGGAGTAGCGGTAGCCGGAGGCACGCTCGGCGTCGATCGCCACCGGCCCGGTGCCGTGCGCGATCGCGTCGGCCACCTCGTCCAGCGCCGCTTCGGACTCGACGACCGGCGGGAGGTCGTCGCGCAGCCGCAGCAGCGGCGGAGGGGGAGTGGTGGTGTCGTCGTCCTCGGGCATTGGGTCAGTGTCCGCCACCGGGGGCGTCTCCGGATCCACCGCCCCGCTGTCCGCGGCGACTCGGCATCACCGCCACGCCCTCCGGGACGGGCGGCAGGCCGGCCGCGGTGCACAGCAGCTCGCCCCAGGCCTCGACGTGCGGGGCCAGGTCGAGCGGAGCGAGGTCGGGGGCGTCCTCCGGGAGCACGGGCGTCCAGGAGGCGCGGATCTCGACCTGGGCGGTGCCGCCCTCGTCGGCCATGCCGCCGAAGCTCTCGGTGGCGACGCGGGTCACCGTGCCCGAGGCGGCGAGGTACGCCGCGCCGTGCTCGTCGAGCGCCTCGGTCAGCCAGGACCACCCCACCGCCGCGAGCATCGGGTCGGAGATCAGCTCGAGGTCGACCTCGGCGCGGGCGTACGCGACGCAGCGGAAGGTGCCCGACCACGCGTCGTTGCCGGCGGGGTCGTGCAGCAGGATGATGCGGCCGGTCCCGATGTCGGTGCCGTCGACGGTTACGTCGGCGGAGAGCGCGGACGCCCACGGGGCGATCCGCTGGGGCGCGGGCATCTCCTCGCAGAACACCTCGGGCCGCAGCCGGGCGGCGTGCATGCTGGCGACGGCCTCGCGGAACTCCGCGGGTGCCGCGCCCGCACCCGCGCCCGGGTGCGCCTCCTGACCGACGACCATAGGGTTCACAGTAGGTCGGTCCCGGGTCGCGGATGTGCGAACACGCCGACTGACCTGCGAGGCTTCGCCCATGCCGGACCCGCAGAGCCCCCTGCCTGAGCTGCGCGACAGCGCCTTCCTCAAGGCGGTCCGGGGCGAGCCGGTGCCCCACACGCCCGTGTGGTTCATGCGCCAGGCCGGCCGCTCTCTCCCCGAGTACCTCGCGGTGCGCGAGGGGATCGGCATGCTGGAGTCCTGCATGGACCCCGCGCTGGTCACCGAGATCACCCTCCAGCCGGTCCGGAGGTACGGCGTCGACGCGGCGATCTTCTTCTCCGACATCGTGCTGCCCCTCAAGGCGGTCGGCGTCGACCTCGAGATCAAGCCGGGCGTCGGCCCGGTCGTCGCGCGGCCGGTGCGCACGCTGAGGGACGTCTCGCGCATCCCCGACCTCACCGCGGAGCACGTGCCCTTCATCACCGAGGCGGTGCGCAGCCTCGTCGGCGAGCTCGGCGGGACGCCGCTGATCGGGTTCGCCGGTGCGCCGTTCACGGTCGCGTCGTACCTCGTCGAGGGCGGCCCCTCCAAGGACCACGCCCGCACCAAGGCGATGATGTTCGGCGCCCCCGACGTCTGGGACGCGCTGCTGAGCAAGATCGCCGCGATCTCCGCGACGTACCTCGAGGTGCAGGTCGCCGCGGGCGCCTCCGCCGTCCAGCTCTTCGACTCCTGGGCCGGCGCGCTCACGCCGCGCGACTACCGCGACCACGTGATGCCGCACTCCGCGCGCGTGCTCGCCCGCGCCGGCGAGCTCGGGGTGCCGCGCATCCACTTCGGCGTCGGTACGTCGAACCTGCTCGGCCTCATGGGCGAGGCCGGTGCCGACGTGGTCGGCGTCGACTGGCGCACCCCGCTCGACGAGGCCATCCCGCGGGTCGGTGACCGCGCCGTCCAGGGCAACCTCGACCCGACGCTCGTCTTCGCCCCGACCGAGGTGATGACCGCGCGCGCCGCCGAGGTCATCGAGGCCGGCCGGCAGGCCCGCGGCCACGTCTTCAACCTCGGCCACGGCGTGCTGCCCTCGACGAACCCCGACCAGCTGCAGCGGCTGACCGAGTTCGTGCAGGGCTACTCGCTGGCCTGAGGCGCCTCCGGCGGTGCCGGCCGGCGCCGCCGCAGTGACCGGACCAGCAGCAGCGCCGGCACGCCGATGATCGCCGCGACGACCAGCCACGGCAGCAGCGCGCCGAGGGCGGTGGCGAGGCCGACCGCGAACGCCGACAGCGCGCCCCACCCGGCCGACAGCCCGGCCAGGAAGCCCGTGTCGTCGTCGCCCTTCGGCCCGCCGTCCTTCGCCGGGATCTTGTCGATGCTGACGACGATCGTCGACAGCGACGTCTGGTTCTCGAGGTAGGCCGCCTGCTGCTGGAGCGTCTCCAGCTCGGCCTGGCGCCGCGAGAGCTCCGCCTCGATCGCCATGATGTCGCGGATGCTCCGCGCCTGCTGGAAGAGCACGGAGATCCGGGCGATGCTGCGCTCCTGCACCTTCATCCGGGTCTGCACGTCGATGACCTTGGTCGTCACGTCGTCCTCGTTGGTGTTCGCCGACTCGAGCTCGCCGATCTCCTTGAGCTCTGACACGGCGTCGGCGAAGTCGTCGGACGGCACGCGCAGCACCAGACGGGCGTACGCCGCGCTGCCGTCCTCGTCGGCCATGGTCTCCTCCTCCGTCACCTCGCCGGCGTGGCGGTCGACGACCTTCTGCACGTCGATCCGCGCGCGGTCGACGTCGTCGGCGCGGAGCGCGACGTTGCCCTTGCGGATCACGGCGCGGGGCACGTCCGCCGACTGCTCGCGGGCCGCGGGCTGGTCCGCGGCGCCGGTGAGGCTCTCGGCAGACCCGCCGGCGGCACCTTCGTCCACAGCGGCGGCGTCCCCGGCGCTGCTGCTGTCACTGTCGCTGCCGCCCCCGGAGCAGCCGATGAGTGCGGCGGCCAGCGCCGCGCCGAGGATCGCGGTCGCCAGCGAGCGGGTGAGTGAGTGGTTCATGCCGGCTCGGACGGGGACCGGGCCTCGTCGGTTCCCGCGGCCCTCTCCGAGCCCATAATCCACAAAATGACTAGACTCAGTTTGATTCCGGCAGTCGCGACGAGAGGACCCTCCATGAAGTTCCACTGGTTCCTGCCCACCAACGGCGGGGACGGCCGTCAGGTGGTCGGCGGCGGACACGGCGTCGAGGCCGGGCCGTCCGGCCGACCCGCGTCGGTGCCCTACCTGGGCCAGGTCGCGCGCTCGGCGGAGCAGCTCGGCTTCGAGGCCGCGCTGACGCCCACCGGCGCCTGGTGCGAGGACGCGTGGGTGACGACCGCGATGCTCAGCCAGGTCTCGGAGCGGCTGCGGTTCCTGGTCGCGTTCCGGCCCGGACTCACCGCGCCGTTCCTCGCCGCGCAGATGGCGGGCACGTTCCAGAATCTCTCGGCCGGCCGGCTCGCGCTGAACGTCGTCACCGGGGGCGAGAGCCGGGAGCAGCGGATGTTCGGTGACTTCCTCGACAAGGACGACCGCTACGCCCGCTGCGACGAGTTCCTCACGATCGTGCGGCGGCTGTGGACGGGGGAGCCCGTCACCTTCGAGGGCGAGCACCTGCGCGTGCAGGACGCCGTGCTGTCGCAGGTCCCCGACCCGCTGCCGGAGATCTACTTCGGCGGCTCGTCGCCCGCGGCGGGTCGCGTCGCCGCGAAGCACGTCGACGTCTACCTGACCTGGGGCGAGCCGCCGGCCGCCGTACTCGAGAAGGTCGAGTGGATCCGCAAGCTCGCGGCCGACGCCGGTCGCGAGGGCCGGGTGCGCTTCGGCATCCGCCTGCACACGATCGCGCGCGACACCTCCGAGGCGGCGTGGGCCGAGGCGGACCGCCTGCTCGCCGGCATCTCCGAGGAGGAGATCGCGCGGGTGCAGGCGGGACTGCGCCAGAGCGAGTCGGTCGGGCAGGCGCGGATGCTCGACCTCAACCGGGGCTCGAAGGACGGGCTCGAGATCCACCCCAACCTGTGGGCCGGCGTCGGGCTGGTGCGTGGCGGCGCCGGGACCGCGATGGTCGGGTCGTACGCCGAGATCGCGGACCTCGTCGAGCAGTACCACGAGGTCGGCATCGAGGAGTTCGTGCTCTCCGGCTACCCGCACCTCGAGGAGGCGTACTGGTTCGGCGAGGGTGTGCTGCCCGAGCTGGCCCGCCGCGGCCTGTGGGAGCCGCCGAACCCGGTCTGACAGAGTTGGGCGCGTGGTCGGCGCGCTCAGGGTGGTCGTGGTCGGTGCCGGCGTCGCCGGACTGACCGCCGCCCGCGACCTCGTCGCCGCCGGGCACGACGTCGTCGTGCTGGAGACGTCCGCGCGGGTCGGCGGCAAGCTGCTCCGGGCCTCCGTGGCCGGCGTGACCGTCGACGTCGGCGCCGAGGCCATGCTCAACCGTCGCGCGGAGGGCGTCGGCCTGGCCCGCGAGCTCGGGCTGCCGATCGAGCACCCGACGACCGCGTCGTCGCGGATCTGGACGCGCGACGCGCTGCGGCCGCTGCCCCGCTCGCTGATGGGCGTCCCGCTCGACCTGGAGCAGCTCGCCGCGTCCGGCGTGCTCTCGCCGGAGGCCGTGGAACGGGTCCGTCGCGAGCCGACGCTGCCGCCCGAGGCGCTGGTCGAGGACGTTTCGGTGGGCGCCCTGGTCGACCGCCGGTTCGGGCCCGAGGTCACCGACCTGCTGGTCGAGCCGCTGCTCGGGGGCGTGTACGCCGGCAACGCCCGGCTCATCTCCGCCCGCGCCGCCGTGCCCCAGCTGGTCGCCTACGCCTCCCGCGGGTCGGTGCTGGAGCAGGCCGCGGGGGCGCCCACGACGTACGACCTGCCGGTCTTCGCCGGCATCCCCGGCGGGATGGGGCAGCTCCCCGAGGCGCTGGCCACCGGCCTGTCGGTGCGGACCGGAGCGACCGTGCGCGAGCTGCGGCGCGGCGCCGCCGGGTTCGAGCTCGTCGTCGGCCCGACCACCGCCCCCGAGCTGGTCGCCGCGGACGCCGTCGTGCTGGCGACCCCGGCGGCCCCGACCGCGCGGCTGCTGTCGGCGGTCGCCCCCGCAGCCGCGGCCGCGCTGGCCGAGGTGGAGTCGGCGTCGATGGCGGTGGTGACGTTCGCCTTCCGCGCCGCCGACGTACCGTCCCTGGACGCCACGGACTCCTCGGGCTTCCTGGTGCCGCCGATCGAGGGACGCCGGATCAAGGCGTCGACGTTCTCCTTCGCCAAGTGGGGCTGGGTCCGCGCGGCCGGCGACGGCCTCCTGCTCCTTCGCACCTCGCTCGGCCGGTACGGCGAGGAGACCGCGCTCCAGGCCACCGACGAGGAGCTCGTCGCCTGGTCGCTCGCCGACCTCCACGACGCCGTCGGCGTCGCCGCCCGCCCCGTCGACACCCACGTCCAGCGCTGGGGCGGCGGACTCCCGCAGTACGCCGTCGGCCACCTCGACCGCGTGGCCCGCACCCGCGCGGCCGTCGCCGACGTACCCCGCCTCGCCCTCTGTGGAGCCGCCTACGACGGCGTCGGCATCCCCGCCGTCATCGGCTCCGCTCACCGGGCCGCCGCCGACGCCGTCGCACCGCTGGGATAGTCCGTCACGTTCTGGTCGCCATCCGGCACGATCCACGGCCATTTCGTGCCGGACTATCCCGAACGCCCACCCACCTCTGCCCCGTTGTCCCTCGTCGCCGGGACAACCGGCCCAGCAACCTCTGGTCATCGAGAAGCACCCACTCACAGAAAGCGCACCGAGATGACCACCCACGTCACCACCGAGAACCCCGTCCGATCGGACCTCACGACGATCAACCCGCGCACCGGCAGCGCGTCCCGCTCCTGGGCGCTGGCCGGCATCGGCGCCGGCGTGGCCGGCATCGGCGTCATCGTCACCAGCGGCATGGTCAACGCCGTGTACGACGAGAAGCTCGTCGGCGACACCCCGGCGATCGCGGCGAAGCTGGCCGACCAGACCGGGCCGATGTTCGCGTTCCACACGTTCGCGACGGTCGGCGCCGTGCTGACCATCGTGTTCGCCGCCGGGCTCTTCCGCCGGCTGCGCGCCGCCCTCGGCGACGGATCCACCGCCCCGCTGGTGGCCTTCTCCGGCCTGCTCGGCACCGCCGTCGTCGGCATCCTGGGCAGCGGCCTCGACACCGAGTTCATCATGGCCTTCGTCGAGGACCCGACGATGGTCGACCCCGCCAACGCCGCGCTGTTCAACCACTGGATCGGCACCATCCCGTGGCTCTGGACGCTCGCGGGCCTCAGCGGCCTCGCCGTCTTCGTCGCGGCTCGCGCCGGCGCCGCGCCGCGCTGGATCGGCCGGGTCGGCCTGGTCCTGGGCGGCCTCACCCTGCTGCTCGGCATCTCGCCGCTGCAGTACATGGCCGGCATGACCGGTCCGCTCTGGCTCGTCGTGACGGCTGCCGGGTTTGCCCTCGGCGACCGCGCGTTCCGGTCATGATGTGCCGGTGAACGACACCAGCAGCTCGCGCAGCACCGTGCAGCGGCCGGCCTCCTGGCCGGTCGCTGCCGTGCTGCCCGCGCTCTGCCTGGCCTGTGTCGTCGGCGTCCTCCTCTTCGAGAGCAGGTCGTACGGCGAGCCGGAGCTCTGGTCGTTCGGCGAGGGCATGGAGATCGGCCACGGCATCGGCACCGGCCTCGTCGGCCTCGTCCTCGGGGTGCTGTCGACGATCGTGCTGCGCCACCCCGGCCACCAGGTCATCGGCTGGACCCTCGGCGGGGTCGGCCTCTTCTGGGCGCTCGACGGGCTCGCGGAGTCCTACGTCCGCCTCGGGATGGTCACCGACCACGCCCTGCCCGGGATGTCGTTCGCGGTCTGGTTCCTGGCGCGGTTCACCGCGCTGCTCCCCGCGACGATCGTGGTGCTGCCGCTGCTCTTCCCCGAGGGCCGCTTCCTCCGCGGCGCGTGGGGCGTCGCGAGCTGGGTGTGCATGGCGGTCCTGGTGCTCGTCGCGGTCGCGACGACGATCGCGCCGTACGACCTCGCCACCGACCGACTGCCTCCGGGCGTCGACCCCGACCCGACCACGATCTGGGCGCTCGAGCCGATCGCCGACCTGCTCACCGGCGGCCTCCAGGCACTGACGGTCATCGGCCTGGTCGTGCCGATCGGCGTCGTCGTGCACCGCTACCGCCGCTCGCGCGGCACCGAGCGCGACCAGATGCGCTGGCTGCTCTGGGGCGCGCTGGTGACCGCCACGGTCATCGTCGTCACGATCTTCCTCGACCTCGGCGCGCTGACCGGCGCCGTCTTCTTCCTCTGCATCACGCTGACGCCGATCGCGATGACGGTCGCCGTGGTCAACCCCCGCGTCGTCTCGATCGAGGAGCTCCTCGGCCGCACGCTGCTGCTGTCGCTCCTCGCGGTCGTGCTCGTCGCGATCGACTTCGTCGTCGTCGCGGCGCTGAGCGCGCTCCTCGACGACGAGATGGCCCAGTCGCAGGTCGTGCTCCTCGTGCTGCTGACGACCGTGCTGCTCTACGGCCCGGTGCGCCAGCGGCTGTCGAGCGGTGTGCGCCGCTACTTCTTCGGCGACCGGGCCAACCCGTACGACGTGGTGGCCGGCCTCGCCTCGACCCTGGAGTCCACCGACGAGGGCGCCGAGCAGCTCGCCGCCGTCGCGCGGTCGGTGGCGAGCGCCTTCGGCGTCGGCTACGTCAGCGTCGAGGTCGACCGCAGCAACGGCGAGCGGCTGATCGCGACGTCCGGCACCCCGCCCGAGCAGATCCGCACCCTGCCGATCACCTACCGCGGCGCCGACGTCGGCCGGTTGGTGCTGCCCGCCCGCGGGCTGCGCAGCCAGCTGTCCCGCCGCGACGAGGAGCTGCTCGGCGACCTGGTGCGCCAGGCGGCGACCGCCGCGCGCACCAGCCGCCTCGCCGACGAGCTCCAGGAGAGCCGCGAGCGGCTCGTCACCGCTCGCGAGGAGGAGCGTCGCCGGATCCGCCGCGACCTCCACGACGGCCTCGGCCCGGCGCTCAGCGGCGCGGTCTTCCAGCTCGAGTCCGCGCGCCTGCTGGTCGACCGGGAGCCGGAGTCCGCGAAGGCGCAGGTCGACGGCGTCCGGGCGCACCTGCAGGAGGTCGTCGCCGACGTACGCCGTCTCGTCCACGACCTTCGCCCGCCCGCCCTCGACGATCGCGGGCTGGTCGGCGCACTGCGCCAGCAGGGCGAGCAGCTCGAGCCGGCCGCCACGGTCGAGGCCGACGAGCTCGGCCCGCTGCCGGCCGCCGTCGAGGTCGCGGCCTACCGCATCGCGAGCGAGGCGATGACGAACGTCGCCCGGCACGCCCGGGCCACCCGCTGCACGGTCCGCCTGGAGGTCGTCGACGCCGCGTTGCTCGTCGAGGTCGCCGACGACGGCGTCGGCATCGACCCAACGGCGCAGGCCGGCGTCGGCCTGGTCGGGCTCCGCGAACGCGCGGCCGAGCTCGGCGGCCGCAGCGAGGTCACCTGTCCACCCACGGGCGGCACGGTCGTGCGCGCCTGGCTGCCCCTGAGGGAGAGCGCATGACCGACATCCGGGTCGTGGTCGTCGACGACCACCAGATCGTCCGCGAGGGGCTGTCCAGCCTGCTCGGCGCGCTCGACGGCATCGAGGTCGTCGGCACCGCCGCGGACGGCCGCGACGCCATCCACGTCGTCGGCGAGACCGCGCCCGACGTCGTCGTGATGGACATCCAGATGCCCCAGCTCGACGGCATCGAGGCGACCCGGCACATCACCGGCCGCCAGTCCGGCGTGCGGGTGGTGATGCTGACGATGAACGAGGACGACGACACCGTGCTGAGTGCGATCCGCGCCGGGGCGAGCGGCTACCTGCTCAAGGGGTCGGGCGCCGAGGAGGTGCAGACGGCGATCCGCGCCGCGGCCGCCGGCGGCATGGTCTTCGGGGCGCGGCTCGCGGCGCGCGTCTCGACGTACTTCTCCGGCGCGCTGGCGCAGGCCGACGAGCCCGAGCCGTTCCCCGACCTCACGGACCGCGAGCGCGACGTGCTGCGGCTGCTCGCCGTCGGCCGGTCCAACGACGCGATCGCCGCGGAGCTCTACGTCTCCAACAAGACCGTCCGCAACGCGGTCTCCGGCATCTACGCGAAGCTCCACGCCGCCGGCCGTGCCGAGGCCATCATCAAGGCCCGGGAGGCCGGCTACGGTCGGGATTGAGGCGGGCCTCATCATGGAGGCATGACCGAGACCGACCCGCAGGCTCACATCAAGTCCAACGCCGCACGGATCAACGAGCTCAACGACCTGATCCGCTACACGATGTGGTCGGTCTTCCGCCTCGAGGACCGGCTCGGCTGCCCCGGGTCCAACGCAAGTGCCGACCGCAAGCGCGAGGCGGTCGAGGTCGAGGAGCTGATCGCCGAGCTGGCGGCGGACGACGTCGTCGTCCGGGGCGTGTACGACGTCGCCGGCCTGCGCGCCGACGCCGACGTCATGGTGTGGTGGCACGCCGGGTCCGCGGACCAGCTCCAGGCGGCGTACCACCGGCTGCGCCGCACCCGCTTCGGCACCCGGCTCGCGCCGGTCTGGTCGCAGATGGCGCTGCACCGGCCGGCGGAGTTCAACCGCAGCCACCTGCCGGCGTTCCTCGCCGACGAGCGCACGCACGACTACGTCGCGGTCTACCCGTTCGTGCGGTCCTACGAGTGGTACCTCCTCGACGACGCCGAGCGCCGTCGGCTGCTCGCCGAGCACGGCCAGATGGCGCGCGGCTACCCCGACGTGCGCGCCAACACGGTGCCGTCGTTCGCGCTCGGCGACTACGAGTGGATCCTGGCGTTCGAGGCCGACGACCTCTCCCGCATCGTCGACCTGATGCGGCACCTGCGCGGCTCCGAGACGCGCCGCCACGTGCGCGAGGAGGTGCCGTTCTACACCGGTCGGCGCATCGACGTGGGCGACCTGCTCGACCAGCTGCCCTGACCCCGCGCCGGTCTGGACCGGCCGGGAACCGGTCCGCCGGGCGCGACGTCGTACCCGCGTGAGAACGATCCTGACAACCGCCGCGCTGCTCCTGGCCCTGACCGCCTGCGGCAGCGACGACGGCGACAGCACCGCGACGGACGCCGGGCCGACCGACGCCGCAGCGACCACCGACCGTCCGACGGCCGTGCCGCCCGCACCCGGTTCGGTCCACACCCGCGTCCTCGCGACCGTCATGGACACCGGCACGCCCGAGCTCTGCCTCGGCCCCGTCGCCGAGTCCTATCCGCCGCAGTGCGGCGGCCCCGAGCTCGTCGGCTGGAGCTGGCAGGACCAGAACGGCGTCTTCGAGCGGCAGGGCGACACCCGGTGGGGGCAGTTCCACGTCACCGGCACGTGGGACGGCGAGCGGCTCACGGTCTCCGGCGCGATCCCGGCCGCGCTGTACGACGCGATGCCCGTCGAGGGGCCCACGCACCCCGAGCCGGCCGAGTCGCTCGGCCAGGCCGACCTCGAGCGCATCCAGGCCGAGGTGCAGGACCTCCCCGGCGCCCAGGGTGCGTACGTCGACGGGCCGCGCGTGATCGTCGACGCGGTGTACGACGACGGCTCGTTGCAGACGTGGGCGGACCAGACCTACGGCGAGGCCGTGGTGGTCGTCGTCCCGGCGCTGGTCGACGACGAGTGAGCCCTGCGGCTCAGGAGTCCGCTGCTTCGAGCGACAGGCTGATCGAGTTGATGCAGTAGCGGTCGCCGGTGGGGGTGCCGTAGCCGTCGGGGAAGACGTGGCCGAGGTGGGAACCGCAGCTGGCGCAGCGGACCTCGACCCGCTTCATGCCGTGCGAGTTGTCCTCGAGGTACTCGATCGTGTCGCTGATCGGCTGGTAGAAGGACGGCCAGCCGCAGCCGGAGTGGAACTTGGTGTCCGACTCGAACAGCTTGGCCTGGCACGCCTTGCAGCGGTAGACGCCCGTGGTCTCGGTGTCGGTGTACTCACCCGTGAACGCCCGCTCGGTGCCGGCCTGCCGCAGCACGGCGTACTCCTCCGGCGAGAGCTCCTCCCGCCACTCCGCGTCGGACTTCTCCACGTTGTAGGCCATGGCTCGATTGTAGGTTGGGGCCCATGGCGAAGCCCCCGGCGGTCGAGGTCGAGGCGGGCGGCCGTGCCGTCCGCGTGTCCAGCCCGGACCGGGTGATCTACGAGGCGACCGAGCGGACGCCCGACGTCACCAAGCTGATGGTCGCCCAGTACTTCGCGAGCGTCGACGACGGTCTGATGCGCGCCCTGCGCGACCGGCCGACCGCGCTGGAGCGCTGGACCTCCGGCGTACGGCCCGGCATGCGGCTCGCGACCGGGCCGGCGGACAAGAACGCCGACGCGTTCTACCAGAAGCGCGTGCCCAAGGGTGCGCCCGAGTACGTCGAGACCGTGCAGGTCACCTTTCCCTCCGGCCGCACGGCCGACGAGATCTGCCCGACCGAGATCGCGGTGCCGGTCTGGTGCGCCCACATGGGCACGCTGGTCTTCCACCCGTGGCCGGTGCGACGCGCGGACACCGACCACCCCGACGAGCTGCGGATCGACCTCGACCCGCAGCCGGGCACGACGTTCACCGACGCCGTCCGCGTCGCCGGCGTCGCCCGCGAGCTGCTCGAGGAGCTCGGCCTGCGCGGCTACCCGAAGACCTCGGGCAACCGGGGCGTGCACATCTACGTGCGCATCGAGCCTCGGTGGGAGTTCACCGACGTGCGGCACGCCGCGATCGGGTTCGGCCGCGAGCTGGCCCGACGCGACGAGGGCGTGACGATGGACTGGTGGAAGGAGGAGCGCGGCGAGCGCATCTTCGTCGACTTCAACCAGAACAACCGCGACCGGACCATCGCGTCGGCGTACTCCCTGCGGCCGCTGCCGGGCGCCCCGGTCTCGACGCCGGTGACCTGGGAGGAGCTCGCGGGTCTGACGGACCCGCGCGAGTTCAACCTGTTCACCGTGCCCGACCGCGTCGCCGACGGCGACCCGTGGGCGACGATCGACGACACCGCTCACTCCCTCGAGCCGCTGCTGCGCCTGTGGGAGGAGCTGCCGGGCGGCGAGATGAACTTCCCGCCGGACTACCCGAAGATGCCCGGCGAGCCGCCCCGGGTGCAGCCGAGCAAGAAGGTCGCCGAGCACTGGGACGAGCAGGGCAACCGGATCGGGTGAGGTTGCGCCCGCGAGCGGACGGGTAAGGTCCGGATGTGACCGAGACCGAGACCGCGGAGCCGACGTTCGAGGTCGGGATCGCCCATTCCGCGGGCCACACGGTCGTCGAAGTCAGTGGCGACCTCGACGTCTTCACCGCCACCCGCCTGCGGCAGGTGCTCTTCGACCCGGTGCTGTGCAGCGGTCCGCACGTCGTGGTCGACCTCGACGGCATCACCTTCATGGACTCCACCGGCATCGGCACGCTCGTGGCGGCCCGGCGCTGGCTGACCTCGCGCGACGCCACGATCACCCTGGTGTGCACCCCCGGGCCCGCGCTGCGGCTGCTCGAGATGGTCTGCCTCGACAAGGTCTTCGACATCCACGACTCCGTCGCGGCCGCCACCGCCTCGGCCTGATGGCCACCCCCTGATGACCATCCCCCGATGACAGAGGACAGCCGGGTCGCCCGCAACCTCGGCGAGCCCGACAAGCACGGCCCCGCGGGCGCTCCCCGCTGGGCGGCGTACCTCGACTGGGTCCGCGCCGACGTCGCGGCCGCCGTGCTGGCGCTGCCGGAGGAGCGGCGGCGTACGGCGCTGGTGCCGTCCGGCTGGACCCCGATCGAGCTCCTGAGCCACGTGCTGCACATGGAGCAGCGCTGGTTCGTGTGGGGCTTCCTGGGCGAGCCGGTCGACGAGCCGTGGGGCGACTGGACGGTCGACGAGCCGTGGGACGAGTCCGCCGGCGGACGCTGGATCGTCGCCGACGACGTGACCGCCGAGGAGCTCGCCGAGCGACTGGACCGGATCGGGGAGCGCACCCGCGGGGTGTTGCGCGACTTCCCGCTCGACGCGGTCGCGTCGCCGGGCGGCCGGTTCGCCGACGACCCGCCGTCGCTGGAGTGGATCTGCTTCCACGTGCTGGCCGAGTACGCACGGCACGCCGGGCACCTCGACATCGTGGTCGAGCTCGGCGACCGGCGCTGAGCGGCGTACTCGAGGGCACACGCGCAGGAACCCGCCCCGCCTTCTCTGACTACGAGAGCGCGGGACGGGTTCCTGGTGACCGAACGGACCGGGCGTCCCCCAACGCCCACCGCGCCCCCATGTGTCGCGGTCACGTTCCGGTCGATCGTCGGGTACGACGCTATGGCGCGCCGATGCACAGAGCGGCCACGCCGGATCCACGGGACGTCCACCGTTCGGCAACGGTTAGCCTCGACCCCGTGCTGCTCGCCTTCGACACCGCGACCCCGCTCGTCTCCGTCGCCCTCCACGACGGGGAGTCGGGCGACGTCGTCGTGGAGCACCTCGCCGAGCGCCCGATGAAGCACGCCGAGCAGCTCGCCCCGCTCATCGACCGGGCGATGTCCGACGCCGGCATCGTCCGGCAGGACCTCACCGCGATCGCCGCCGGCGTCGGCCCCGGCCCGTTCACCGGCCTGCGGGTGGGTCTGGTGACCGCGCGGACGCTCGGCTTCGTGCTCGACATCCCAGTCTACGGCGTGTGCTCGCTCGACGTGCTCGCCGTCGAGGCCGTCGACACCGGCGCGGTGACGGCGCCGTTCGCCGTCGCGACCGACGCGCGGCGCAAGGAGGTCTACCTCGCGCGGTACGACGCCGACGGTGCCCGCCTCGACGGACCGCTCGTCGACAAGCCCGCGACGCTCGCCTGGGACGGCCCGGTGGTCGGCCAGGGCGCGGTGCTCTACCCCGACCACTTCCCGCATCGGGTCGGGCCGGAGGCCCCGAGCGCCGGATGGCTGGCGCGAACCGTCGCGGAGGAGCGGGCCGAGCTGCTCGACCCCGAGCCGCTCTACCTGCGCCGCCCGGACGCCGACGCGGCACCCACCCGCAAGCCGGTCTCGTGACCGTCCGGCCGGCGCGCGAGGACGACGTACCCGCCATCGCCGCGCTGGAACGCGACAACCTCGGCGCCGACGCCTGGTCCGAGGCGCTGGTCGCGGAGGGCGTGACGGGTGCGCTCCCGACGATCACCTACCTGGTCGCCGAGGTCGACGCCGGAGACGGGCCCAGCACTGTCGGCCACGCGGTGGCCAGCGTCGCCGGCGACATCGCCGAGCTCCAGCGGATCGCCGTCGACCCGGCGCACCGCCGCCACGGGCTCGCATCCGCGCTCCTCGACGCCGTGCTGGCCGCGGCGCGCGCGGGCGGCGCCGACCGGCTGCTGCTCGAGGTGCGCGAGGACAACGCCGGCGCGCTGGCGTTCTACGCCGCCCGCGGCTTCGTCGAGGTCGACCGGCGGCGCCGCTACTACCGCGACGGTGCGACCGCCGTCGTGCTGCGCCGGGGCCTCGGCGTCGGCTGCGGCCGCGCCTAGGGGTGCATCCGCGCGCCCTTGACGATCTTGTCGACCGCGTTGCGGGGCGCGTGGATCGCCAGCCCGACGAGGTCGAGGTCGTCCCGGCCGACGGCGGCCACCGCCGCCCGGTTGTCCTCGTCGTTGCCGGTGCGGAAGAGGTCGGCGGTGAAGACGCCGACGGTGAGGTCGCGGCGCAGCGCCCGCTCGTGCGCCAGCCGGAGCGTCTCCGCGTCGGCCTCGAAGACGAGCACCGGCTGTCCGAGCATCGCGAGGTACGTCGTGCCGTCGGCGTCCTCGTAGGGCTTCCCGATGAGCTGCGGCCACTCGTAGGCGATGCCGCTGACGAGGAACGCCGTCATGTTGAGCCGCTGCCAGGGGGCGAGGTCCTCGCGGACCAGCACGGCGATCTTGGTGTCGAAGGGCATGGTGCGACGATCGCGCGACCGGCGCCCCGCGGTCTTGTACGTTCGTGACA
This sequence comes from Nocardioides sp. GCM10030259, assembly GCF_042666375.1. Lineage (NCBI taxonomy): Bacteria > Bacillati > Actinomycetota > Actinomycetes > Propionibacteriales > Nocardioidaceae > Nocardioides > Nocardioides sp. GCM10030259. Next base: position 224,847 of record NZ_JBHTDF010000002.1, read on the forward strand.
TGTCGGCGCCCACGATCCGGGCCTGGCGGCCGCAGGTCGCCGGAGTCGCTGAGGTGCTGCACGCCCACTTCCCGGACCATGCCTACCCGCCGCACACCCACGACACGTGGACGCTGCTGATCGTCGACAGCGGCACGGTCCGCTACGACCTCGACCGCCACGAGCACGGCGCGCTCGGCGACCGGGTGACGCTGCTGCCGCCGCACGTTCCGCACGACGGGCGGTCGGTCGAGACCGACGGCTTCCGCAAGCGGGTCGTCTACCTCGACGCCGACCGGATCGGGCTCGACCGGGTCGGCGCCGCCGTCGACCATCCCGGCTGGGTCGAGCCGGCGCTGCGTCGTGAGGTCAGCGCGCTCCACGACGCGCTGGGCCATCCGGGCGACGCGTTCGAGGCCGAGGTCCGGCTCGCGGTCGTCACCGACGGGCTGCGGCAGCGGCTGGCCGGCACGACCCACGTCGTACCCCGCGACCGGCCGCTGGCCCATCGCCTGCGGGACCTCCTCGACGAGCGCGTCGTCGAGGGCGTGACGCTCTCCGACGCGGCGGTCGGGCTCGGCGTGAGCCCGACCCACCTGGTGCGGTCGTTCGGCGCCGAGTTCGGGATCGCACCGCACCGCTACCTGACCGGCCGGCGCCTGGACCGCGCCCGCCGGATGCTGCTCGCCGGGGAGCGGGCGGCCGACGTCGCCGTCGCCGTCGGCTTCCACGACCAGGCCCACCTGACGCGCCACTTCCGCCGGATGCTGGGGGTCGGCCCGGCGGCGTACGCCCGGTCGGCACAATGAACGGGTGACGGACGAGCCGCTGATCCTCGGGATCGAGACCTCCTGCGACGAGACCGGCGTCGGCATCGTGCGCGGGCGCACCCTGCTCGCGGACGCCATCGCGAGCAGCGTCGACGAGCACGCGCGGTTCGGCGGCGTGGTGCCCGAGGTCGCCAGCCGCGCCCACCTCGAGGCGATGGTGCCGACGATCGAGCGGGCGTGCGAGACCGCCGGCGTACGCCTGTACGACGTCGACGCGATCGCGGTGACCAGCGGACCCGGGCTCGCCGGCGCGCTGATGGTCGGCGTCGCCGCCGCGAAGGCGCTCGCCGTCGGGCTCGGCAAGCCGATCTACGGCGTGAACCACCTCGCCGCGCACGTCGCCGTCGACCAGCTCGAGCACGGTCCGCTGCCCGAGCCGTGCCTGGCGCTGCTGGTGAGCGGTGGGCACTCGTCGCTGCTGCGGGTCACCGACGTGACCATCGGCGTCGACCCGCTCGGCTCGACGATCGACGACGCGGCGGGGGAGGCGTTCGACAAGGTCGCGCGGCTGCTCGGCCTGCCGTTCCCCGGCGGCCCGCACATCGACCGCGCGGCCCGCGAGGGGAGCACCGTCTACGTCGACTTCCCCCGCGGCCTCACCTCCCGGCGCGACCTCGAGCGGCACCGCTTCGACTTCTCGTTCTCGGGCCTCAAGACCGCCGTCGCGCGGTGGGTCGAGGCCCGCGAGAAGTCGGGGGAGCCGGTGCCGGTCAACGACGTCGCGGCGTCGTTCCAGGAGGCCGTCTGCGACGTGCTCACCCGCAAGGCGATCGACGCGGCCGCCACCGAGGGCATCGACGACATCCTCATCGGTGGCGGCGTCGCCGCGAACTCACGCCTGCGCTCGATGGCCGAGGAGCGCGCCGCCGCCCGCGGCATCCGGGTCCGCGTCCCGCGCCCCGGCCTCTGCACCGACAACGGCGCGATGGTCGCCGCCCTGGGCGCCGAGATGGTCACCCGCGGTCGTACGCCGTCCCGTCTCGACCTACCCGCCGACTCCTCGCAGCCGGTGACCGAGGTCCTCGTCTGAGCCCGAAATCGGGATAGTCCGTCACGTTGCGGTCGGTCGCACCCCCGTGTCGACGACCAGAACGTGACGGACTATCCCGTCGTTACGGCGTGCCCGCCGTCACGGCGTGTGGACCGGCTCCTCGGGGACCTCGGACAGCTCCTTGGGTGCCTTCCGGTCCTCGTGGCCGGGCCACCAGGCGGCGTGGCCGATGAGGGCGGTCAGGGCCGGGGTGAAGAACATCGACATCACGAACGCCGCGATGAAGATGCCGAACGACAGGGCGAAGCCCATCGACATCATCAGGCTGTTGCCGCTGAGCATCAGCGAGGCGAACGTGCCGGCCAGGATCACACCGGCCGCCGCGATGGTCGGACCTGCGTGCCTGACCGCCTCGGCGGCCGCCGGACGCGGCTCCTTGCCCTCGCGGGCCTCCTCGCGCAGTCGCGCGATCATCAGGATGTTGTAGTCGGTGCCGAGCGCCGTCACGAACAGGTAGATGTAGATCGGCAGCATGAAGATCAGGCCGCTGTCGCCCCCGATGCCCTGGAAGGCGATCACCGTCGCGCCGAGGGTCGCGGCGAAGCTCAGGCCCACCGCGGCCATCAGGTAGAGCGGCGCGACCAGGCTGCGCAGCAGCAGCGCGAGGATCAGCATGATCACCAGCGCGGCGACCGGGAAGACCACCTTGTAGTCGCGGACCATCGCCTTCTGGAGGTCGGCGAAGACGCCCGGCGTACCGCCGACGAACGCCTCGGTGCCGTCGGGCGCCGCCTCGTGGGCGGCGTCGCGGATCGGGCCCTTGACGTCGTTGAGCGCCTGGTCGGAGACCGGGTCGCTGTCGAGCACGACCATGAACTGTGCGGTCGTACCGTCCTCCGACGGGGTGGCCGGGAAGACCTGGGCCACGCCCTTCGCCTCGCCGAGCGCTGCGCCGAAGGCTTCGAGGCCACCCTCGTCGAGGGTGCCGTCCTCGGCCTGCAGGATCACCGGCACCGGCTCGCTCGCGCCGGCGGCGAAGTGGTCCTGGAACGTGTGCAGCGCCTCGGTCGACTCGACGTCGTCGGGCAGGCTCGAGTTGAAGTCGAACGACGGGTTGAAGCCGAACGCGAAGACCGCGAGCACGGCGAGGAGCAGGCCGGAGGCGCCGGCGAAGGCGCCGGGGCGGCGGCCGAGGTTCTCGCCGATCTTCGCGAACCGGGCGGCCTGGGGCTCCCGCTTCCACTTCTTCGAGGGCCAGAAGAGCGCGCGTCCGAGGAGGGTGACCACGGCCGGGACCAGGGTCAGCGCGGCGACGAGCGTGACCGCGACCGCGATGGCGAGCGCCGGGCCGATCGCCTTGAAGATGCCGAGCGAGCTGAGCAGCAGCGCGAGGAAGGCCACGATCACGGCGCCACCGGCGGAGGCGATCGCCTCACCGGCCCGCTCGAGAGCGTGGACGACGGACGCGCGGGTGTCCTCGCCCTGCCGCAGTCGCTCGCGGTAGCGGAACAGGAAGAACAGGATGTAGTCGGTGCCGATGCCGTAGAGCACGACGACGAGGATCGTCTGGATCGAGGAGTCGGCCTTGAGGTCGAACGCCTCGTTGGCCCAGCCGATCAGTCCGGTCGCGACGATCGACACGATCGTGACGACGACGATCGGCATCAGGCAGATGATCACGCTGCGGAAGATGATCGCCAGGAGGCCGACGATCAGCACGATGGTGACGATGCCGACGATGGCGAGCGCGCGCTCGCTGGACTCCTGGGAGTCGAAACCCTGCGGCACGGAGCCGGTGGTCGTCACCTTCAGGTCGGTGCCCTCGGTGAGGTCCGCGATGGAGTCGCGCATCGACTCGGCGTCCTCGAACGCCTGGGTGTCGTACCCGGTCGAGCCGTCGGCGAGGCCGACGATGCCGATCTGGACCTGACCGTCCTCGGAGACGTTGGGCTGGCCGTCGGGGCTGACGGTCACCACCTGCTGGACGAAGGTGTCCGCCCCCAGCTGCGGGCCGAGCTCCTCCGAGATCCGGCCGACCTCGGCCTGGTCCTCCTCGGACAGCGCCTCGCCGTCCTCGCGCTCGAAGACGATCAGGGCGGCGGGCGTCGTGGCGCCGGGGAACTTCTCCTCCTGGATCTTCATCGCCTGCACCGACTCGTAGTGGTCGGGCAGGAACTCCGACTCCTCCTGCGTGGTGGTGAGTGCGGGTGCGAAGGCGGCGACCGCGATGGCTATTGCCACCCATGCGCCGATGACGAACCAGGGACGACGGGACGTGAGACGACCAAGGGCTGCGAACACGTTGCCCGACTCTACCGACGGTGGGCGTCCGGATGCCTCCGACTTTCGTCTATCTCCGGCCGAACTCCTGGCTACTCGGAGAAGACGAACTCCTGGACGATCTCGGGGTTCCCGCCACCCTGCTCGGGTACGACGACCTCGGCGTCGCCCCAGTCGACGCCGACGCGGTCCAGCGACCACTGCAAGGTGTCCCAGTTGGTCCGGGCGACCAGCAGGTGGGTCGCGTCCGCCCACGCGGCTCTGCTGATCACGTCGCCCTTGCCCGCGGACTCGAAGCCGCCGACCTCCTCGAGGTCGAGGTCGTACGTCGTGCCGATGCCGAACATGTTGTTGTCGCCCACGAGGCTCAGCAGGTGCTGCCCGTCGGGGGAGAACCTCAGGCTCGCGGCCCCGCAGGTGCGCGCGACCATCTCCTGCGCGGCCTCGGGTTCGTACAGACCCGAACACCCGAACTGCGGGTCCGAGTCGTCGGCGTACTGCACGGCCCAGAGGTCGCCGTCGGGACTGACGTCGGTCACCCGCAGTGGCTCGCTGGTGGTCAGCTCCCGGTATCCCTCGACGGTCAGCTCACCCGTGGTGGTGTTCCAGTCGCCCACCAGCACGTGCTCCGGATCGAGGACTGCGTCGATGCTCCCGGAGGCCTCGCCGGGCATCGGGATCCCGGCCAGGGTCGTCGGCTCGGCGACGCCGCTCGCCAGCACCCGCACGGTCAGGTCCTCGGCGACCCAAGCGACCGCGTCGTCCTGCGCCGAGCTGGTGATCGCGTTGGTGTCCACGTCGTATGTCGCCTGGCGGGTGCCGTCGGGCGCGTAGACGCGCACCCCGAGCGGCTGCGACATCCCGACCACGATCCGCCCGTCGGTGAGGACCGCCAGCTGCGAGACGTCGGCGTCGTCGACGTCGAGCGGCACGGTGTCTCCGCTCGGCAGCGTGACGACGCCGTCGTGCAGGACCGAGGCGCCCGGCGCAGCGGGCGGCACGGGTGCGGGCTCGGGTGCCCGGTCGCTGCCGCCGCCCGTCAGGACCGCCGGCACCAGCACGACGGCCGCCACTGCGGCGGCGACGCCGGCCGCCACCGCCGTACGCCGGCGGCGCTGGATCCGGCGGGCGCGGCCGCGCACGGTCTCGAGCGCGAGCGGGGCTCCCTGGATCTGGTCGGCGCGGCGCTCCAGCTCGCGCGCGAAGGTCTCCTCGGTCATCGCTCCTCCTCCCGGAGCTCGGCGGGCGTCCGTTCGCGCAGGGCGGCGAGCGCCCGGCTGCACTGGGACTTCACGGTGCCGACGGAGATGCCCAGCACTTCGGCGGTCTCGGCCTCGGTCAGCTGCTCGTAGTAGCGCAGCACGACGACGGCGCGCGCCTTGCGCGGCAGTGTCTGGACGACCTGCCAGACCGCGGCGGACCGTCCCTCGTCGTACTCGTCGTGGCTCTCGGTGCGGTCGGGCACCTCCCCGGTCGGGACCTCGCGCCGCCGCCAGGCTCGCCGCCACAGCGAGTTGTTCTCGTTCACGATGATCCGGCGCACGTAGGCGTCGACCGACTCCCGGTCGTGCACCCGGTCCCAGGCGAGGTAGAGCTTCGCGAACGCCGTCTGGAGCAGGTCCTCGGCCTGGTGCTGGTCGCCCGTGAGCAGGTACGCCGTGCGCAGCAGTCGCGCCTGGCGCGCCTGGAGGTACGCCGTGAAGTCGGCGTCGCGGTCCGTCATCGCCGCTCCAGTCTCCCCGATCGTCTGCACACTCCGAAGACGCGGTCCGGTGGGCGATGGTTGCAATTCTTGCGTGATGCGCTTGGCTGGCCGCATGCATCAGGTGAAGGGCGTGGTCGCCCGTGGGAAAGGTCAGCCGGTCGAGGTCGTCACGATCAACGTCCCGGATCCGGGGCCGGGTGAGGCGCTGGTGAAGGTGCAGGCCTGCGGGGTCTGCCACACCGACCTGCACTACCGCGAGGGCGGCATCAACGACGACTTCCCGTTCCTGCTCGGCCACGAGGCCGCAGGCGTGGTCGAGGCGGTCGGGCCGGACGTGACCGGCGTGGCGCCGGGCGACTTCGTCGTGCTCAACTGGCGTGCGGTGTGCGGCGAGTGCCGGGCCTGCAAGCGCGGCGACCTGCAGTACTGCTTCGCGACCTACAACGCGACGCAGAAGATGACGCTCGAGGACGGGACCGAGCTGTCGCCGGCGCTGGGCATCGGGGCGTTCGCGGAGAAGACGCTGGTCGCCGCCGGCCAGTGCACGAAGGTCGACCCGGCGGCGCGGCCGGCCGCGGTCGGCCTGCTCGGCTGCGGCGTGATGGCCGGCATCGGCTCGGCGATCAACACCGGCGCCGTCACGCGCGGCAAGTCGGTCGCCGTGATCGGCTGCGGTGGCGTGGGCGTGGCCGCGATCGCCGGCTCCGCGCTCGTGGGAGCGAGCCCGATCATCGCCGTCGACATCGACGCCAAGAAGCTCGAGACCGCCGAGCGGATGGGCGCGACCCACACCGTCGACTCCTCGAAGGTCGACCCGGTCGAGGAGATCAAGCGGATCTCCGCGGAGTTCTACGAGGGTGCCGACGGCGCCGACGTCGTCATCGAGGCGGTCGGCCGGCCGGAGACCTGGAAGCAGGCGTTCTACGCCCGCGACCTCGCCGGCACCGTCGTGCTGGTCGGCGTACCCACGCCCGACATGAAGGTGCCCGACCTGCCGCTCATCGACGTGTTCGGCCGGGGCGGGGCACTGAAGTCCAGCTGGTACGGCGACTGCCTGCCCAGCCGCGACTTCCCGATGCTGGTCGACCTCTACCGGCAGGGCCGGCTCGACCTCGACGCGTTCGTGTCCGAGGAGATCGGCATCGGCGACATCGAGGCGGCGTTCGAACGCATGCACCACGCCCCCGATCAGCAGAGCGTGCTGCGCTCGGTGGTGATCATCTGATGACGGCGCGAGTGGACCACGGCGTCTCCTCCGGCACCTTCAGCCTCGACGGCCAGACCTTCGACGTGGACAACAACATCTGGGTGGTCGGCGACGAGGCCGAGTGCGTCGTGATCGACGCGCCGCACGACGTCGCCGACATCCTCGCGATCGTCGGGGACCGCAAGGTCAAGGCGATCGTGTGCACCCACGCCCATGACGACCACGTGCGGGTCGCGCCGGGGCTGCGTGAGGAGGTGGTCGCGCCGATCATGCTGCACCCCGACGACAAGCCGCTGTGGGAGCTGACCCACACGAAGTACCTCTGGGACCTCGACCTCTCCGACGGACTCACGATAGAGGTGGCCGGTACGACGTTGCAGGTGCTGCACACGCCGGGCCACGCCCCCGGTGCGGTCTGCCTCTACGCGCCCGACCTCGGCTGCGTCTTCACCGGCGACACGCTCTTCAACGGCGGCCCCGGGGCGACCGGACGGTCGTTCTCCGACGAGGACCTCATCAAGGAGTCGATCCGGGCGAAGCTCTTCGCGCTGCCCGACGACACGGTCGTGCACACCGGCCACGGCGACGACACCACGATCGGGGCCGAGAAGGCCGACCTCGGCTGACGCACTGCCGATCGGTGCTGGCGGGACCTAGGTCCCGCCAGCACCGTGCTTCGGGCCCTGCCGACGGCGCTCAGCAATTTCTAACGTTCTTGGTGAAGCGAGGACAAAGGAGTCCCGCCAACCAAGGGAGGCGCACGATGCGCTCGGCATTCGACAAGTTGATCTCGTGGACGGGACTGGCCCTGGCCGCCGTCCTTCTCATGGCCGGTGGCCTGCTCACCTGGGCGAACGTGTTCATCGGTGACCAGGTCGAGGCCCAGTTCGCGCAGCAGGACATCGTGATGCCGGAGGGCGAGGCGCTCGCCAGCCTCCCGAAGGCCGACGCCGAAGCCCTGGAGCCCTACGCCGGCAGCCCGCTCGACACCGGGCCCGAGGCCAAGGCGTTCGCGGACCACTACATCCTGGTGCACATGAACTCCTCGGGTGAGGCGCTCGCGGGCGAGCCCGTCACCTACGAGGAGGCCAGCGGCCAGGCTCGCGCCCTCGCGGCCGAGATCGCCGAGAACCCGAACGCCACCCAGGCGCAGAAGGACGAGGCAGCCGCGTGGATGGACCTGCGTGAGTCGCTCTTCATGGGCAACACCCTCCGCGGCCTGCTCCTCTACGGCTACGCCTTCGCGACCGTCGGCACCATCGCCGGGATCGCCGCCATCGCGGCCTTCGCCGGGGCGGCCGCCCTGCTGCTCCTCTTCGGGCTCGGCCTCTGGCACGCCAGGAAGGCTCGCCAGGAGGGTGGCACCGAGGTCCCGCGGGCAGTTCCCCAGCACGCCTGACCCCACCACGCCGAGTCGGCGCCGGTTTCACGCAAACCGGCGCCGACTCGGCACGTTCGCGTCAGAACGGCGCGACCAGCAGGGCGATCCCGTGCCCGGCGGCCCGGGTGAGCACGATCGTCGCCTCGCTGTCGCCGCTGAGGTCGAGGCGCTTGCGCAGCTGGTCGGGTACGACGTCGACGCCGCGCTTCTTGATGGTCAGCCGGCCGACCCCGCGCTCGCGCAGCGCGGCGCGCAGCTGCTTCTCCCGGTAGGGGAGCTCCTCCAGCACCCGGTAGCCGCGCGCGAACGGCGTACGGAACGACGCGTCCGAGGTGACGTAGGCGATGTGCTCGTCGATGAGGCCGCCCTGCACGCCGGCGGCCACGGCGGTCACGAGTCCGGCCCGGATCACCGCGCCGTCGGGCTCGTAGAGGAACTCGCCGAACGACCGAACGGGGGCGCCGCCCGGGTCGTCCTCCGAGGTGAGCGAGGCCAGCCCGCCGCCGGCGATCACCGTCGCCCGGCGGTCGGTCGTGGCGAGCCGCCCGGACCAGAGCGCGGCCTCCTTGACCTCGCCGTGGTCGCTCACCCATTCGGCCTCGATGCCCGGCGGCAGCAGCTCGTGCGGGACGCCCGGCGCGACCTTCACGCACGAGTCGCGGGTCAGCAGGCGCTCCACGAAAGACCACGGCGGCGTCCAGCCGTCGACGTCGAAGGTGCGGCCCCGGGCACCACGGCGGGCCGGGTCGGCGAAGGCCACGTCGAAGGGTGTGGTGTCGATCGTCGTCGCGTCGGCGACCTGCACCGCGCCGGGCAGGTCGAGGGCCGCGAGGTTGGCGCGGGCCACCTCGACGCGGACCGGGTCGAGGTCGATGCCCGCGCAGACCAGTCCGGCGCGGGCGGCGGCCACGAGGTCGCCGCCGATGCCGCAGCCGAGGTCGATCAGCGTCGTGGCCGACGACGCGACCACCCGGGCGGCCCGGTGCTCGGCGACCCGTAGGCGGGTCGCCTGCTCGAGGCCGTCGGGCGTGAAGTACATCCGGTCGGCGAGGTCGCCGAGCTTCTCGCGGGCCCGAACCCTCAACGTGGCCTGGGTCAGGGCCGCGGCGACGTGCGCCGGCTCCGCCGTACGCCGCAGCCGGGTCTGGGTCGCAAGCGAGTCGTCACCCGCGGCGATCGCCTCGGCGAGCAGCAGCTGCCCGTCGTCGGTGAGCAGCCAGCGGAAGGCGTCGAGGTCCACGGCCCCGATCCTGTCAGCCGGGGGTATCGCTGGCACTCAGTCGGGCAGAGTGCTAGTTTCTGATCTGGCACTCTCCCCGTGAGTGTGCCAGCGCCTGTGACCCGGTGCGACCCCCGCGACGGCGTACCGATTCCCAGGCACCAGACGTGCATCACCCACATCATCGAAGTGCCAGAAAGTGGAGGTCGACATCGTGTCGGTCAACATCAAGCCTCTCGAGGACCGCATCGTCGTCAAGCCGCTCGACGCCGAGCAGACCACGGCCTCGGGCCTGGTCATCCCGGACACCGCCAAGGAGAAGCCCCAGGAGGGCGAGGTCCTGGCGATCGGTCCGGGCCGGATCGACGACAACGGCAACCGCGTCCCGCTCGACGTGAACGTCGGCGACAAGGTCATCTACAGCAAGTACGGCGGCACCGAGGTCAAGTACGCGGGCGAGGAGTACCTCATCCTCTCCGCGCGCGACGTCCTCGCCATCGTTTCCTGAATCACCGACGGGTCGTGTGCCTGACGCCGCGCCATGGCGCGTGCTCAGGCACACGACCCGGTCTTCGTTAGAGGAGAGTCATGCCGAAGATCCTGGAGTTCGACGAGAGCGCCCGCCGCAAGCTGGAGCGCGGCGTCGACGCACTCGCCAACGCCGTCAAGGTGACGCTGGGCCCCAAGGGTCGCTACGTCGTCCTCGACAAGAAGTGGGGCGCCCCGACCATCACCAACGACGGCGTGACCGTCGCGCGTGAGGTCGAGCTGGACGACCCGTTCGAGAACCTTGGTGCCCAGCTCACCAAGGAGGTCGCCACCAAGACCAACGACATCGCCGGTGACGGTACGACGACCGCGACCGTGCTCGCCCAGGCGATGGTCCACGAGGGCCTCCGCGCGGTGGCCGCGGGCGCCAACCCGATGGGCCTCAAGCGGGGCATGGACGCCGCGGCCGAGGCCGTCGGCGACGCGCTCAAGGAGGCGGCCCGCGAGGTCGACTCCGTCGAGGACATGGCGTCCGTCGCGACGATCTCGAGCCGCGACAGCGTCATCGGCGACCTGCTGTCGCAGGCCTTCGACAAGGTCGGCAAGGACGGTGTCATCACCGTCGAGGAGTCCAACACCCTGGGCACCGAGCTCGACTTCACCGAGGGCATGCAGTTCGACAAGGGCTACATCAGCCAGTACTTCGTGTCCGACCCGGAGCGCATGGAGGCCGTCCTCGACGACCCGTACATCCTGCTCCACCAGGGCAAGATCTCGGCCGTTGCCGAGCTGCTCCCGCTGCTGGAGAAGGTCATCCAGTCCGGCAAGCCGCTCTTCATCCTCGCCGAGGACGTCGAGGGCGAGGCGCTGTCGACGCTGGTCGTCAACAAGATCCGCGGCACGTTCAACGCCGTCGCGGTGAAGAGCCCGGCCTTCGGCGACCGCCGCAAGGCGATGATGCAGGACATCGCGACCCTGACCGGCGGTCAGGTCGTCGCCCCCGAGGTCGGCCTCAAGCTCGACCAGGTCGGCCTCGAGGTGCTCGGCCAGGCCCGCCGCGTCGTGGTGACCAAGGACAACACCACGATCGTCGAGGGTGCCGGCGACCACGCCGAGGTCGAGGGCCGCGTCAACCAGATCAAGGCCGAGATCGAGTCCACCGACTCCGACTGGGACCGCGAGAAGCTCCAGGAGCGCCTCGCGAAGCTGGCCGGCGGCGTGTGCGTGATCAAGGTCGGCGCCGCCACCGAGGTGGAGCTGAAGGAGAAGAAGCACCGCATCGAGGACGCCGTCTCCGCGACCCGCGCCGCGATCGAGGAGGGCATCGTGCCCGGCGGTGGCTCCGCGCTCATCCACGCTGTGTCGGTGCTCGAGGGTGACCTCGGCCTGTCAGGCGACGAGGCGGTCGGCGTCCGCGTGGTCCGCAAGGCGGCCGACGAGCCGCTGCGCTGGATCGCCGAGAACGGCGGCGAGAACGGCTACGTCGTCACCACCAAGGTGCGCGAGCTCGGCAAGGGCAACGGCTACAACGCCGCCACCGGCGAGTACGGCGACCTGGTCGCCCAGGGCGTGCTCGACCCGGTCAAGGTGACCCGGTCCGCGCTCGTCAACGCCACCTCGATCGCGGGCATGCTGCTCACGACCGAGACCCTGGTCGTCGACAAGCCCGAGGACGAGGACGAGTCCGCGGGCGCCGGTCACGGTCACGGCCACGGGCACGGCCACTGATCGGCCACTGACCCGGCACCACCTGTGCGCTGACCCGGCAGAGAGCTCTCTGCCGGGTCAGCGTCATTTCAGGGCAGTCGTCTCAGGGAAGCAGCGTGCCAATGTGCTGGGTGGCGCCCTTCGCGCCGTCGACCGGGGTGTGCCACTGGAACTGGCCGGGGTTGCCGAGCCGGCCGCCGAGCGCGTACGACGAGATCGTGTCGCTGACCTGCAGCAGCCGGTCGGTCGCGAGGTCGTACACGTAGGTGCCGCCATCGCCGCCACCCTGGAACACCGTCACGTTCACGACGTCGCTGCCGGTCGGGAGCCAGCCGTCGACGCCGTTGTCCTGGAGAGTGGCCACCTGCTCGCCGTCGGTGCTGAGGACCTGCACCCGGTCGTCGCGGGTGTTGCCCGAGTAGGTGCCGCAGTACTGGCCCATCACGATGCGGTCGTCCGTCGCCCCGAAGGACAGCAGGTTGCACCTCTCGCCGGTGTGCGGATCGAAGGAGTGCTCCTCACCGGTCGCCAGGTCGCGCACGTGCACCAGGCCGGCGTCGCCGTTCGTCGAGTCGGTCCAGATCATCGACGAGTCGGTGAAGGCGAGGCTGCCGACGGTCATCCCCTCGTCGCGGACGTCGTGCATGTCGTCGAGCGAGGCCGACCACAGGTGGTAGGTGTCGCCCTCGGCGTCCGCGTCGTCGGCCTCGCCGTCGGGGCCGGTCGGCCAGCCGCCCTCGGGGACCCGGCCCTGGGTGGCCGGCTGGAAGACGTACAGCCGGTCGTCGGGCCCGAGCACCGATCGCCAGACGTCGACCGCGGGGAGCTCCGGCCACTTCATGCCGCTCCACCGGCCGCCGTCCCGGTCGAAGAAGTAGGCGAGCGGGAACCCGTCGCCGTCGTCGCCGAGCAGGGTCAGCTCCTCGCTGCCGAGCTCGATGGGCCAGGTCTGGCTCGCCCCGGCGTGGAGGTCCGGCAGCCAGTCCTTGGCGCCGGTCGCGGGATCCATCAGTGCGTAGCGGGCCTCGGCCTGGTCGGCGCGCGGTCCGTCGCGCAGGAGGATCATCCCGTCGTCGGTGACGCCGTCGAGGTACTGCCCGTTGTCGCGCATGAGGTTCTTGTTGGTGTACAACGCGAGCACCTCGTAGTCGCGTCCCTCCACCGCACGCGTCGCGTCGGCGAGCGAGATCGTCGGTGCGTCCGGCTTCGGCGGCGCGTCGGTAGTGCTGACGCCGCTCCCGTCGGTGCCGGGCCAGCCGAGCGCGGCGACGGCGACGACGCCCGCCGCGGCCAGGGCCGCGGAGCCGACGGCGCCGCGGCGGCGGCGTACCCGACGGCGCCCGGCGTCCATGACGCCGGCGAGGTCGAGGTGGTCGGGCGGCGCGCTCTCGACATTGCGGCGCAGCAGCTCCTGGAGGTCGTTCACCACGGCAGGTTCTCCTTTCCGGCCACGACGAGCTCGTCGCGGTGGGCGGCCTCGAACATCCCCCGCAACGAGGCGAGAGCGCGCGAGGTCTGGCTCTTGACGGTGCCCTCGCTGCACCCGAGGGCGGCTGCGGTCTCGCGGACGTCGAGGTCCTCGAAGTACCGCAGCACCACGCAGGCGCGCTGCCTCTCGGGCAGCCGGGCGAGGGCGGTCATCAGCGCGGCGCGGTCGGAGACCCCGGCGGCCACGTCCTCCGGCGAGGACACGTCGGGCGTCGAGGCCAGCGGACGCTCCCGGTTGGAGCGCTTGCGACCGGCGTCGAGGACCACGCTCACCACGGCCTTGCGGGCGTAGGCGAGCTCGCGCCCCTGCCGCTGCAGTCGCGGCCACGCCACGTAGACCCGGATCAGCGCCTCCTGGACGTGGTCGGAGGCGCGGTCCCAGTCGCCGCAGAGCAGGTACGCCGTGCTCCGCAGTCGCGACCGGCTGGCGGTCGCGAACTCGGTGAAGGCGGCGTCAACGCCCGCGTCGCGCGTCATGCCCTTCCAACGTGGTCGGCGCCGGACCCGTTGCATCCACCGTCCGAGTTTCTCAGCAGTTCGGCTCCACCGGGGTCCGTTCGACGCCACGCCGCAGGTAGACCGGCTGGTCGTTGCAGGTCGCGCCCGCCACGACGTACTCCTGCTCGATCGCGGCCTCGAGGTCGTCGACCCCCTCGTCGGACCACGCGTCGAGGTGGACCCACCGCACCAGCCAGGTGGGTGCGTCGGGGCCGGCCAGCAGGGTGGTGAGGTCGGCGTACCCGGGATCGTTCGTGCGCATCGGGAGGCTCCACAGGTAGGGGTACGACGAGGAGAGGCCGCTCGTCCGCTGCAGGTCGGGCCGGCCGCCGAAGACGACGAGGGTGTCGCCCGGCTCGGCGGACGCCGCGATCGCCTCGCCCGTGCGCACCTCGTCGAACTCCTGCTGCCCGGTCGCGTTCCAGGCCAGCCAGAACACCATGCCCGCGCAGGCCGACGCCGTCGCGAAGACCACCACGCCGCGCATGGTCCGGCCCGGGCGTCCGTCGCGGCCGGCGAGCAGGGCAGTGCACAGCGCGGCGCCGGGCACGAGCGGGATCAGGTAGTCCTGCCAGAAGCTGCCGCCGGCACCGAGCGAGACCAGGTCTACGGCCATCACGGCGAGCGTCGCCGCGGTCACCGGCGGGTCGTAGCGCCAGAGCTCGCCCAGGTGGGCGACGACGCCGGCCAGCACGGCGAACAGGCCGGTGGCGAGCGCGATCACCAGCAGGATCCAGGCCCGGCGCTCGGTGGCGTCCGTGGACCCGTCCGCGATCACTTGCGCCGCGGCGGCGCGGAACCCGTAGACGGTGTCCCAGAGCACGCCGAGCCGGACCCCGGCGGCCTCGGCCCATGCGACGGTGGTCAGCACCGGTGCGGCCGCGCCGGCCGCGCCGGCCACGGCGAGCGCGGCCGCCGACCGGCCGGGCAGCCGGCCGGTGCGCCACGCGACGAGCAGCAGCACGCCGGCGAAGAGCAGCCCGGTCGCGAGGTTCTGCTTCAGCCCGACGGCCAGCGCCGCGGTGACGCCGGCCGCGAACGCGACCGGCCACGACTCGCGGCGTACGGCCAGCAGCGTGAGCAGCATGCTGCCGAGCACGCAGGGGAGCGCGAGCAGCTCGCCCTTCACCGCGACGACGTCGATCATCGGGTTCGACAGCAGCGCGGCGGTCAGCACCGCGGTCCACACGGTCGCCCGTGGACCACTGACGGTGCCTGCGACGGCGGCGGCGAGCAGCACCGCGAGCCCGGCGACCAGGGCGCCGAGCACGCGCAGCGTCGTCACGCCGCCCAGCGCGTCGACGGCGTCGAAGACCGCGACCAGCGAGGGCGGCCGGTCCACCCAGTAGGTGCCGAAGACACTGTCCGGCCGCGGGTCCCACGCCCCGGCGACGAGCAGGAACCCGGCCTCGTCGGCCCGCACCGGTCGGGTGAGCGCGGGCAGCCGCGCGAGGATCGTGACGACCACCGCGACGGCGACGGGATACCGGCGCAGGAACGTCACGCGTGAACTGTAAAGCGCCCGAAACAACCCGGACGTCGCGGCGCAACCTCGCCCGGCCACGCTGGCGCCATGTTGTGGAGGATCCGTACGACGTTGCCCGATCGACCGGGCGCCCTGGCCGTGCTTGCGGCGACCTGTGGGGAGGCCGGCGTCAACATCCTGGGACTGCAGATCTTCCCCGGAGTCGAGGCCGTCACCGACGAGCTGGTGCTCAGCTCGCCGGACGACTGGTCCGAGGCCGACCTCGCCAGCCTGCTCGGCCGCTCCGGCGGCGTGCTGGTGAGCGCGCAGCGATGCACCGAGGCCGCGCTGGCCGACCAGCCGACCCGCTACGTGCAGGCGGCCCGCGCGATCCTCGCGCAGCCGGCGTCCTTCCCCGACGTGGTCGGCCGGCTCTTCGACGCCGAGCCCGATCCCGCCACGGCCGGCGACGTCATGGAGATGACCGTCGGGGACGTGCAGGTGCAGGTGCGCCGCGCCGCGCCGTTCACCGCCACCGAGCACGCGCGCGGCACGGCGCTGGCCGACCTGGTCACGGACGTCATCGAGCGTGCGCGCGAGAGCGCCATGGTGTCCCGGCCCGGTCGGCTCATGGGCGGCGGCGCGACCCCGGAGTACGTCGTGGGCGACGACTCCGTGTCGGCCCTGATCGACGGCGTGCCGGTCGGGCTGGCGGTCGTGCGCCCGGCCACGGGAGAGCCCGGCGTGCGGCCCGTCACCCTCAGGGTCGACCCCGCCTGGCAGCGGCGGGGGATCGGCTCCCGTCTGCTGGGCGACGTCGCCCGGCTCGCCCACGCTCTCGGCGCCGAGGAGATCGTGCTGACCACCCGGTCGGACAACCAGGCGATCCTGCCGATGGTGCTGGCCGCCGGGCTGCGCGGCCGGA
Organism: Nocardioides sp. GCM10030259; assembly: GCF_042666375.1. Taxonomy (NCBI): domain Bacteria; kingdom Bacillati; phylum Actinomycetota; class Actinomycetes; order Propionibacteriales; family Nocardioidaceae; genus Nocardioides; species Nocardioides sp. GCM10030259. The sequence continues at coordinate 241,011 of NZ_JBHTDF010000002.1, forward strand.
TCCGGATGGCGGCCGACACACTGACCGTGCGGATCGCGGTACGGGACCTCAAGCGGCTGCGGGTCTGAGGGCCGGCCACGATTCCCGGGAGGCGTGTCGCCGTCGGTAGGCTGGGGCAATGGAGGTACCGGAGAAGTTCGCCCCGCTCGGCCTGACCTACGACGACGTCCTCCTGCTGCCCGGTCACTCGGACCTGGCACCCGCGGACATCGACACGACCTCGCGACTCACCCGCGAGATCTCGCTCAAGGTGCCGCTGATCAGCGCGGCGATGGACACCGTCACCGAGTCCCGGATGGCCATCGCGATGGCGCGCCAGGGCGGCCTCGGCGTACTGCACCGCAACCTCTCGATCGAGGACCAGGCCTACCAGGTCGACCTCGTGAAGAGGACCCAGACCGGCATCATCCCCAACCCGGTCACGATCGGCCCCGACGCGACGCTCGAGGAGCTCGACCGGCTCGCGGGGGAGTACCGCGTCTCCGGCTTCCCCGTCGTCGACACCGACAACCGACTCCTCGGCATCATCACCAACCGCGACCTCCGGTTCACACCGGTCGCTGAGTGGTCGACCACCAAGGTCGACGAGGTGATGACGCCCATGCCGCTCATCACCGGTCCGGCCGACATCGACCGGGACGAGGCGACGACGCTGCTGCGCAAGCACAAGCGCGAGCGGCTCCCGCTGGTCGACGAGCAGGGTCGCCTCGCCGGCCTGATCACCGTCAAGGACTTCGTCAAGGGCGAGCAGTTCCCGAACGCGACGTACGACGGCTCCGGCCGGCTCATGGTCGGCGCGGCCATCGGCTACTTCGGCGACGCCTGGCAGCGCGCCACCACCCTCATCGAGGCCGGCGTCGACGTTCTCGTCGCCGACACGGCACACGGAAACGTGCGGATGCTGCTCGACATGGTCCAGCGGCTGAAGTCCGACCCGGCCACCCGGCACGTGCAGGTCATCGGCGGCAACGTCGCGACCCAGGAGGGCGCGCAGGCTTTCGTCGACGCGGGTGCCGACGCGGTCAAGGTAGGCGTCGGACCGGGCTCGATCTGCACCACCCGCGTCGTGACCGGTGTCGGCGTGCCGCAGGTGACCGCGGTCCACGAGGCGTCGCTCGCCTGCAGGCCGGCCGGCATCCCGGTGATCGCCGACGGCGGCCTCAAGCACTCCGGCGAGATCGCGAAGGCCGTCGTCGCCGGCGCCGACACCGTGATGGTCGGGTCGCTGCTCGCGGGCTGCGAGGAGTCGCCCGGCGAGCTCGTCTTCGTCAACGGCAAGCAGTTCAAGTCCTACCGCGGCATGGGCTCGCTCGGCGCGATGTCGAGCCGCGGCAAGAAGTCCTACTCCAAGGACCGCTACTTCCAGGCCGAGGTCAGCAGCGACGACAAGATCGTCCCCGAGGGCATCGAGGGCCAGGTCGCCTACCGCGGCCCGCTCGCCGCCGTCGCCCACCAGCTCATCGGCGGCCTCAACCAGTCGATGTTCTACGTCGGCGCGCGGACCATCCCGGAGCTCCAGGACAAGGGCAGGTTCGTCCGGATCACCCAGGCCTCGCTCCAGGAGAGCCACCCGCACGGCGTGCAGATGACCGTCGAGGCACCCAACTACTCCGGTCGGTAGCGCCGATAGGCTGGACCGGTGACCGACATCGAGATCGGCCGGGCCAAGCGCGCCCGCCGCGCCTACTCCTTCGACGACATCGCGATCGTGCCGTCGCGGCGTACCCGCGACCCCGAGGAGGTCAGCACGGCCTGGCAGATCGACGCCTATCGGTTCGAGATCCCCGTGCTCGCGGCGCCGATGGACTCGGTGATGTCGCCGGCGACCGCGATCGCCCTGGGTCGGTACGGCGGACTGGGCGTGCTGAACCTCGAGGGCCTGTGGAGCCGCTACGAGGATCCGGACCCGCTGCTCGAGGAGGTCGCCGGGCTGCGCGGCACCGAGGCCACGCGCCGGCTGCAGGAGATCTACCGCGAGCCGATCAAGGGTGAGCTGATCACCGAGCGGCTGCGCGAGATCCGCGAGGCGGGCGTCACCGTCGCCGGCTCGCTGTCCCCGGGCAAGACCAAGGAGTTCGCGAAGGCGGTCGTCGACGCGGGCGTCGACATGTTCGTCATCCGGGGCACCACCGTCTCGGCCGAGCACGTCTCGTCGCAGGCCGAGCCGCTGAACCTCAAGGAGTTCATCTACGAGCTCGACGTGCCGGTGATCGTCGGCGGGTGTGCCACCCACCAGGCCGCGCTGCACCTGATGCGCACCGGCGCCGCCGGCGTGCTCGTCGGCTTCGGCGGCGGCGCGGCCCACACGACGCGGACGGTCCTGGGCGTCGCCGTACCGATGGCCTCGGCGGTCGCTGACGTCGCCGCCGCCCGTCGCGACTACCTCGACGAGTCCGGCGGCCGCTACGTCCACGTCATCGCCGACGGCTCGATCGGCAAGTCCGGCGACGTCGCCAAGGCGATCGCCTGCGGCGCCGACGCGGTCATGGTCGGCTCGCCGTTCGCCCGCGCCAGCGACGCACCGGGGCGCGGCTTCCACTGGGGAACCGAGGCGCACCACCACGACCTGCCGCGCGGCCAGCGCGTGCAGTTCGAGACGATCGGCACGCTCGAGGAGATCCTCTTCGGCCCCTCGCGGGTCGCCGACGGCACCATGAACCTCGTCGGCGCGCTGCGCCGCTCGATGGCCACCACCGGCTACACCGAGGTCAAGGAGTTCCAGCGCGTCGAGGTCGTCGTCGAGTGACCGAGCCCGTCGCGGTGACCATCCACACCGACGGCGCGTGCGTGCCCAACCCCGGCCCGGGCGGCTGGGGTGCGCTGCTGAGGTACGGCGGGCACGAGCGCGAGCTCTGCGGCGGGCAGGTCGAGCCGACCACCAACAACCGCATGGAGCTGACCGCGCCGATCCGGGCCCTGGAGGCGCTGAACCGCCGGTCGGTCGTGCACATCTACACCGACAGCACCTACGTCCGCAGCGGCATCACCAAGTGGTGCGCGGGCTGGGCGAGCAACGGCTGGCTGACGTCGGCGAAGCAGCCGGTCAAGAACGTCGACCTCTGGCAGGAGCTGGTCGCCGCGTGCGAGCGGCACGACGTCGAGTGGCACTGGGTCAAGGGCCACGCCGGCGACGAGGGCAACGAGCGCGCCGACCGGCTCGCCGCCCGCGGCCTCGCCGAGGCGGTCGCAGCCGCGCCGGCGGCACCGTCATGACGCGGCTCCTCGTCGCCGCCGGCCAGGCCGCCTCGGTCTCGGGCGACCTCGACGCCAACGTCGCGACGTCCGCCCGGCTGGTCGGGCTCGCCGCGACCCAGGGCGTCCGGGTGCTCGTGCTGCCCGAGGCGTTCCTGACCGGGTACGACGCCGACGCCTTCCTCGGCCCGCTGCCCGACGCCGACGGGCTCGCCGGCGCCTGGCTCGACCCGCTCCGCGCCGCCGCGGCCGCGGGCGACGTCACCGTCGTGGCGAGCACCGCGCTGCGCCGCGGCGACGAGCGCCGGCTCTCGCAGGTCGTGGTGCGTCCCGACGGCACCACCAGTGCGCCGTACGACAAGCAGCACCTCGACGGCGTCGAGAAGGAGCTCTTCACGGTCGGCGACCACGGCGCGTCGATCACGGTCGACGGCGTCGAGCTGGGGCTCTCGATCTGCTACGACGGCTGCTTCCCAGAGCACGCCCAGGCGGCGGCGCTCGACGGCGCGGTCGGCTACCTCGCGTCGGCGGCGTACTTCCCCGGCGGTGCCCACCGCCGCGACCTCTACTACGCCGCCCGCGCGGTCGAGAACGGCATGTACGTCGTCCTCGCCGGCCTGACCGGCCGGTGCGGTACGTCCGAGTTCATCGGCGGCTCGGCGGTCTACGACCCCGAGGGCCGTCCCCTGGCCCGGCTCGGTGAGGAGGAGGGCCTCGCCATCGCCGAGATCGACACCGAGGTCGTCGCCGAGACCCGGGCCACGCACACGATGATCGGCGACCACCGGGCCACGCTGGGGCCGCGCGTCCGGTTCTGACCGCCCATCCGTGCCATCGACGCGCCGCCCTGCTGGCGGATGAATGACGCAACTGGGCTATGCCGACGCACGGGGGGCAGGGTCTACCTTCCTGCGTGGGGGAACGTGGGGAACCATCTCGGGTTCGGAGCCCGAGCTGGGAGCAGGTCCACGGACCGCACCTGGCTCGGGCCCTGCGGGGTCATCGGGTCTTCAGCCACACCACGATCAGGGCCGCCGCCGTCACCAGCCCGCCTAGGTACAGGGTGATCCGATCGGCCGACGGAATGCGCGGGGCCATGACCCGGAGCCTAGGGATCCGGAGCGGTGGCCGCGTCCCCTCATCGGGGTAGTCGCTCGGGCCGGTTTGCCAGACTGGACCACATGACCCGCTCCAGCGCGCTCGGAACGCAGGCTCGAGTGGAGGCGCTCGCGGCGATGACCGGCGCCGAGGGGCAGGGCGAGCTCGACGTCCTCGTCGTCGGCGGCGGCGTGGTCGGCGCCGGCACCGCCCTGGACGCCGTCACCCGCGGGCTCAGCACCGGTCTGCTCGAGCAGCGCGACCTCGCCAGCGGCACCAGCAGCCGCAGCAGCAAGCTGATCCACGGTGGCCTGCGCTACCTGGAGATGCTCGACCTCGGCCTGGTCCGCGAGGCCCTCCAGGAGCGCGGGCTGCTGCTCACCCGGCTGGCGCCGCACCTGGTGCGCCCGGTGCCGTTCCTCTACCCGCTCACGCACCGCGCCTGGGAGCGGCCGTACGTCGGCGCCGGCCTCGCGCTCTACGACGGCATGGCCATGACGGGGCGCTACGAGATGGGCCTGCCCCGCCACCGCCACCTCTCCCGCCGGGGCGTGCAGCGGATCGCGCCGGACTTCGACCCGGCGTCGCTGGCCGGGGCGATCAAGTACTGGGACTGCCAGGTCGACGACGCCCGCCTCGTCGTCACGATCGCGCGCACGGCCGCCGCCCACGGCGCGCACGTCGCGACGCGGGTGAAGGTGACCGGCTTCCTGCGCGAGGGCGAGCGCGTCGTCGGCGTACGCGCCCGGGACCTCGAGGAGGGGCGCGACATCGAGGTCCGTGCCCGCGCCGTCATCAACGCCGCCGGCGTGTGGACCGACGAGATCCAGGACCTCGTCGGCGGCCGGGGCGCGCTGCACGTGCAGGCGTCGAAGGGCATCCACCTCGTCGTGCCGCGCGACCGGATCCGCTCCGAGGCCGGCTTCATCGTGCGCACCGAGACGTCCGTGCTGTTCGTGATCCCGTGGGGCCGGCACTGGATCATCGGCACCACCGACACCGCGTGGAACCTCGACAAGGCCCACCCCGCGGCGTCGCGGGCCGACATCGACTACGTGCTCGACCACGTCAACGCGATCCTGCGGGAGCCGCTCGACCACTCCGACGTCGAGGGCGTGTACGCCGGGCTGCGGCCGCTGCTGTCCGGGGAGTCGGAGCCGACCTCGCGGATCTCCCGCGAGCACACCGTCGTCACCCCGGTCCCCGGGCTGGTGATGATCGCCGGCGGCAAGCTCACGACGTACCGCGTGATGGGGCGCGACGCGGTCGACGCCGCCGCCCACACGCTGACCACGACGCTCGGGCTGCCGGTGCGCGACTCGATCACCGACCGGGTGCCGCTGCTCGGCGCCGCCGACTGGGAGACGCGCTCCAACCAGCGGGTGCTGCTCGCCCGCCGCTCCGGCCTGCACGTCGCCCGGATCGACCACCTGCTGGGCAGGTACGGCGGGCTCGTCGATGACCTGCTGGCGCTCATCGCCTCGCGGCGGTCGCTCGCCCTGCCCCTGGAGGGCACGGAGGACTACCTGTCCGCCGAGGTCGTCTACGCCGTCACCCACGAGGGCGCCCGCCACCTCGACGACGTGCTCACCCGCCGTACCCGCATCTCGATCGAGACCTTCGACCGCGGCGTCGCCGCCGCCCCCGCCGCGGCGGCCCTGATGGCCGCCGAGCTCGGCTGGTCCCCGGAGCGAACCGCCGAGGAGGTCGACCACTACCTGCGCCGCGTCGAGGCGGAGCGCCAGTCGCAGCTCAAGCTCACCGACCAGGAGGCGGACGAGGCGCGGGTCGTCGTGGGAGACGTCGTCTGACCTCGACCCACCGTTGACAACTAGAACACGTTCCACCACGCTGAGAGCCACGTCACAGCCACCGGGAGGGAATGTGACCCAGGCGCCACCGCCGGCAGACATGAAGATGCAGCGCTCGAGTCGTGACGCGACCACGCTGCCCGCCCGACTGGCCGAGTGGCTGGCGACCGTGCTCCCGGCGGACGCCGACCCGGTCGTCACGCTGCACAGCGGCGTCGACGCCAACGGCATGTCGTCGGAGACGATCATCCTCGACGTGGACTGGACCGAGGCCGGCGAGCGCCGGCACGGCGAGTACGTCGCGCGCGTCGCGCCGGCCGCCCACGACCTGCCGGTGTTCGCGCACTACGAGCTCCAGGACCAGTACGACGCGATGCGGATCGTCGGCGAGCGGACCGACGTACCCGTGCCGGCCGTGCGCTGGATGGAGCCGACCGGCGACGTGCTCGGCACGCCGTTCTTCCTCATGGACCGCGTCGAGGGCGTCGTCCCGCAGGACGTGCTGCCCTACAACTTCGGCGACAACTGGCTCCACGACGCCAGCCGTGACGACCAGCGCCGGCTCCAGGACAACAGCGTCCGGGTGCTCGCGCAGCTGCACGCGATCCCCCACGCGGCGACGACGTTCGACTTCCTCGACCCGGCGCGCCACGGCCACGGCGGCGACACGCTGCTCGGGCGCAACCTGGCCCGCACCCGGGAGTGGTACGAGTTCGCGGTCTCCGACATCGGCCGCTCGCCACTGGTCGAGCGGGCGCTGGCCTGGCTCGAGGCCAACCTCCCGGCCACCGACGAGGCCGTCCTGTGCTGGGGCGACTCCCGCATCGGCAACGTCATGTACCGCGACTTCGAGCCGGTAGCGGTGCTCGACTGGGAGATGGCCGCCATCGGCCCGCGCGAGCTCGACGTGTCGTGGATGGCCTTCGCCCACCAGGTGTTCGAGACCATCACCGGGATGCTGGAGATGCCGGGCATGCCGCACTTCCTGCACGAGGAGGACGTGAAGGCCGAGTACGAGCGCATCGCCGGCGTCGAGCTGGGCGACCTGCAGTGGTACCACGTCTACAACGGCGTCCAGTGGTGCATCGTCTTCATGCGCACCGGCGCCCGGCAGATCCACTTCGGCGAGATCGAGCGTCCCGACGACATCGAGAGCCTCTTCCACTGCAAGCCGCTGATCGAGCGGCTACTCGAGGAGGTCGGGGCATGAACGACATCACGCCGCTCGACGAGTTCCCGCTCCACCAGGCGCCGCTGCCCCTCGCGTACGCCAACAGCAGCGACCGCAACTTCTACGACCGCTGGTACTTCAACGCCCACGACCGCACCGGCGACATCATGCTGATCACCGGCATGGGCTACTACCCCAACCTCGGCACCAAGGACGCCTTCGTCCTCGTCGCCCGCAACGGCAAGCAGACCGCCGTCCACCTGTCCGACCTGATGGACCAGGACCGGATGAACCCGAGGGTCGGCGGCTACCGCATCGAGGTGCCGGACCCGCTCCGGAAGGTGCGGGTCGTGCTCGAGGAGACCGGCGGCATCGCCCTCGACCTGACCTGGGAGGGCACTTCCGACGTCGTCCAGGAGCAGCCGCACGTGCTGCGCGCGGGCAGCCGCGTCACGCTCGACGCCCAGCGCTTCGCCCAGCTCGGCAGCTGGAGCGGCACGATCGCCATCGACGGCGAGGACATCGCGGTCGACCCGAACGTCTGGCTGGGCAGTCGGGACCGCTCCTGGGGGATCCGCCCCGTGGGGGAGGCGGATCCGCCGGGAGCCCCGGCCGACCCGCCCTTCGAGGGCATGTGGTGGCTCTACGTGCCGATGCAGTTCGAGGACTTCGCGATCGTGCTGATCATCCAGGAGAGCCCGGACGGGTTCCGCACCCTCAACGACTGCACCCGGGTCTGGAAGGACGGCCGCGTCGAGCAGCTCGGCTGGCCGCTGATCGACATCCACTACGAGTCCGGCACGCGTACGCCGACCGGCGCGACGATCCGCTGCACCACGCCCGAGGGCAAGCCGCTGGTGCTGGAGGTCGAGTCGCGGCTCGCCGTACCCCTCCACGTCGGCGGCGGGTACGGCGGCGACCCCGACTGGATCCACGGCACGTGGAAGGGCGAGGGCTTCAGCGAGCGCGTCACCTACGACATGGCCGACGACGCCGTGCGGGGCCGCTTCATGTTCGGCTGCGTCGACCACGTCGGCCGCGCACTCTGCAGCACCAGTGGGGCCGACGGCCAGGAGGGCTGGGGCCTCTTCGAGCACTTCTCCATCGGCCGCCACGACCCCTCCGGCTTCACCGACTTCTTCACCGTCGCCCCGTAACCGCAACCCCGCAACCGCCACAGGGAGAACCAGGACACATGACTCTCGACCGCACCGCCTTCTTCATCGACGGCGACTGGGCCGCGCCCGCCAGCGGCGGCACGATCCAGGTCGTCTCACCGCACTCCGAGCAGGTCGTCGCGACCGTGCCCGAGGGCAGCAGGGCCGACATCGACGCCGCGGTCGCGGCCGCGCGGCGGGCGTTCGACGAGGGCCCGTGGCCGCGGATGTCGCCCGAGGAGCGCATCGAGGTGGTGCAGAACTTCTCGAACCTGTACGCCGCGAAGCTGGGTGAGATGGCCGAGGTGATCTCGACCGAGATGGGCGCGCCGGTGTCCTTCTCCAACCTGGCCCAGGCGCCCGCGCCGTGGATGCAGATCGAGGCGTTCCTCGGCATCGCGCGGTCCTACCCGTGGGAGGAGACCCGCGCCGGCTCGCTGGGCGAGGTCATCGTGCGCCGCGAGCCGGTCGGCGTGGTCGCGGCCATCCCGCCGTGGAACGTCCCGCAGTTCACGATCATGTCCAAGCTCGTGCCCGCGCTGCTGGCCGGCTGCACCATCGTGATCAAGCCGGCGCCCGAGACCCCACTCGACCCCTACCTGATGGCCGAGCTCCTCCAGGAGGCCGGCGTACCCAACGGCGTCGTGAACATCGTGGCCGCCGGTCGCGAGGTGGGCGAGCACCTCGTGCGCCACCCGGACGTCGACAAGGTCGCCTTCACCGGCTCGACCGCCGCTGGCCGCACGATCGCGTCGATCTGCGGCGAGCAGCTCAAGCGGGTCTCGCTCGAGCTCGGCGGCAAGTCGGCGGCGATCGTGCTCGACGACGCCGACCTGGCCGCGACCATGGAGGGCCTGAAGTTCACCGCGCTGATGAACTCCGGGCAGGCCTGCGTCGCGCAGACCCGCATCCTGGCGCCCCGCTCGAACTACGGCGCGGTCGTCGACGCGCTCGCCGAGACCGTCTCCGGCATGGTCGTCGGCGACCCGCTCGACCCCGCCACCGAGATCGGCCCGATGGTCGCGCAGCGCCAGCAGGAGCGCGTCGAGAAGTACATCGCGCTCGGCCAGGAGGAGGGCGCCCGCGTCGTGACCGGCGGCAACGGCATGCCCGACGGGCTGTCGTCGGGCTGGTACGTCCGGCCCACCGTGTTCGCCGACGTCGACAACCGGATGCGGATCGCCCAGGAGGAGATCTTCGGGCCGGTGCTGTCGGTGATCGCGTACGACGACGTCGACGACGCCGTCCGGATCGCCAACGACTCGGAGTACGGCCTGGCCGGCACCGTGTGGACGGGCGACGTCGAGGCCGGCCTCGACGTCGCCCGCCGGGTGCGCACCGGCACCTATGGCGTCAACACCTACACGATGGACTTCGCGGCTCCCTTCGGTGGCTACAAGTCCTCGGGGATCGGCCGCGAGTTCGGTCCCGAGGGGCTGTCCCACTACACGGAGCTGAAGTCCATCTACAAGCCCTGACGAGCCCGACTCAGCGCGGCCGGACCCGGTAGGTCTGGTTGCGCCGGGTGTCGAACTCCACGACGTTCGCCTCGGGCCGCTCCACCGCGTCCACGCCGACGATGTCGACCGGGCGGTCGGTGCGCAGCCGCACGCGGTTGCCCAGCAGCGAGCGCAGGCGGGCGTCGGCGAGCCGACCGTCCTCCCACCGGATCTCGAGCTCGTGGCCGCCGCGCGCCCGCAGTCCGCGCACCCGTCCCGTCGGCCAGGCGGACGGCAGGCAGGGCAGCAGGAAGACCTCGCCGGAGTGGCTCTGGAGGACCATCTCGGTGATGCCCGAGACGCCGCCGAAGTTGCCGTCGATCTGGAACGGCGGGTGCAGGTCGAACAGGTTGGGCGCGGTCCGGCCGGGTGCGAGCAGCTGGCGCACGTGGAGGTAGGCGTTGTCCGGCTCGAGCAGCCGGGCCCGGATGTTCATCTTCCAGGCGAGGGACCAGCCGGCGGTGACGGCGGGGCCGCGCAGCTCCAGCGCCTTGCGCGCCGCGTCGGCGAGCTCGGGGGTGCGGAGCGGCGTGATCTGGTCGCTCGGGAAGACGCCCCACAGGTGCGAGACGTGCCGGCTCCGCTCGAGGGCGGCCTCCTCCCAGTCGATCAGCCACTCCTGCAGCTGGCCCAGGTAGCCGATCTGGTTCGGCGGGAGCTCCGCCCGGGCCGCGACGGCCTGGGCGACCATCGGGTCGCTCTTGTCGAGCACGTCGGCGGCCTTCTCGAACGCCGTGAAGAGGTCGCGCAGGATCTGGCAGTCCATCGTGGGGCCGGCGCAGATCGAGACGCCCTCGTCGTCCTGCTCGTGGTGCTTCACCTCCGGCGAGTGCGAGGGGTTGGTCACCAGGTAGCCGGTGCGCTCGTCGCGGACCAGCGTGCTGAGGAAGAACTCGACGGAGCCCCGCAGCACCGGGTAGTACTTCGCGAGGGTGCCGGTGTCACCGGTGTACTCGAACTGCTCCCAGAAGAGCAGGCAGAGCCAGGCTCCACCCATCGGCCAGACCCCGTAGTACGCGAAGTCGACCGGGGCCGTCCCGCGCCAGGCGTCGGTGTTGTGGTGGGCCACCCAGCCGTCGGCGTCCCACATGAGCTCGGCCGTGCGGCGGCCGGTCTCGGAGAGCTCCTCGGTCATCTGGAACATGGGCTCCCAGCACTCCGCCAGGTTCGCCGGGCCCGCCGGCCAGTAGTTCATCTCGGCGTTGATGTTCAGTGTGAACTTCGACTGCCACTCCGGGGCCATCTTGAGGCTCCAGATGCCCTGCAGGTTCGCCGGCTGGCCGGGGGTGCGGGAGGAGGAGATCAGCAGGTAGCGGCCGAACTGGTAGTAGAGGGCGGCGAACTGCGGGTCCCCGCCGTCGCGGAAGGTCAGCAGGCGCTCGTCGGTCGGACGGTTGATCGCGTCGGAGGTGCCGAGGTCGATGTCGACGCGCCCGAAGAGCGCCTGGTAGTCGCGCAGGTGTGTGCCCAGCAGCTGGTCGTAGCCGCGGTGGGTCACCCGCGCGAGGGGCCGCTCCGCCTTCCCGATGTGGTCGTCGCCGACGTCGGCGTAGTTGCGGTAGCTGGACGCCATCGAGATCAGCAGGGTGACCTCGCGCGCGTCCCGGACGAGGAGCCGGTCTCCCCGGGCCACCGCCGAGCCGCCGTCGGTGACGGCGCGCACCAGGCTGACGAAGCGCACCGCGCCCTCGATGCCCTCGGCGTCCCCGCTGACGCCCTCGAGCGCGAGGGTGGTGCGGTCGTGCGGCTGCGCGGTCGCGGCCTGGGGTGTCCGGTACAGCGCGTCGAACGACAGCGGGGTGCGATCACTGGTGCTGATCCGCATGACGATGACCTGGTCCGGGTGGCTGGCGAAGACCTCGCGCTTGTGACGGACGCCGCCGACGACGAACTCCGTCGTGGTCACGGCCGTGGTGAGGTCCAGCGAGCGGCGGTACGACGTCAGCTCACCATCGACGCCCTGGAACTCGAGCAACAGGTCGCCGACCGGCTGGTAGGGCATCTGCTCCGTCGGCCGCCCCATGAACTTCTGGTCGGCGAGGCGCTGGGCACCGACCCAGTTGTCCTCCCCGATGAGCCGCCGGATCTCCGGAAGCGCGGCGGCGCCCTGCGGGTCGTCGTACTGGTGCGGCCCGCCGCCCCAGACGCTGTCCTCGTTGAGGTTGAGCGTCTCGGTCGCGACGCCGCCCCAGACCATGGCGCCCATGCGGCCGTTGCCGACGGCGAGCGCCTGGAGCCACTCCACGGCCGGCTTGCGGTACCACAGCTGGAGCGGGTTGTGCTCCGCCGCCTGGGTGACGGCGGCGGCTGCGGTCGTCGGACGAACCACCGCAGCTCCGGCGGCGACGCCGGTGGCGGTCTGCAGCACGCGGCGCCTGCTGAACTCGACCATGGTCGGACTCCTTCGGTTCGGGACCCCCGAGAGAAGGGGGGAAACATTGGATGTTTGGACTGTAAGGCACGTCACAGCCACCTGTCGACGGGTGACACCTCGAAGCGAGATCACGCTTGTCCACGCGGGAATCCGCGGTTCTGCTTGAATGGCGACTGGAGCCCGAGCATCGAGGAGGTTGGATGGCTGCACCGTTGATCGAGTCCGCGATCGCGCGGATCCGGGAGCTGATCCTCGCCGGCGAGCTGCGTCCCGGCTCGCGCCTGCCCGCGGAGCCGGAGCTCGCGAAGCAGCTCGGCACGTCCCGCAACACCGCGCGCGAGGCGGTCCGTGCGCTGATCACCGCGCGGGTCCTCGACGTACGGCGCGGCGACGGCACGTACGTCACCAGCCTGCGGCCCGAGCTGCTCCTGGAGGGCCTCGGGTTCGCGATCGACCTGGTCCAGGACGACTCGCTCCTCGACCTGGTCGAGGTGCGGATGCTCCTCGAGCCGGCCGCCACCGCGCTCGCCGCCGCCCGGATCGACGACGCGGGCCTGGCCGAGCTGCGCGCCTGCCTCGACGCGATGCACGAGGTGCGCGACCGTCCCGAGGAGCTGATCCTCCGGGACGCCGACTTCCATGCCTGCGTCGCCCGGGCGACCGGCAACCAGGCTCTCGCCTCCATGCTCACGGCGGTGTCCAGCCGCACGCAGCGGGCCCGGGCCTGGCGCGGTCAGCAGGTGCCCGGGTCGAGCGACCGGACGCTTGCCGAGCACGGGGCGATCCTCGATGCGATCGCGACTCGCGACGCGCGGCTGGCCGAGTCGGTCGCCGCGGTGCACGTCGCGACGACCCGGGACTGGGTCGCCTCGGCGCTCCAGAAGGTGCTGGACGACGACGCTGGGAGCCGTCGCGACACCGCTTGACAGATCGACCGGCTGTGTAAAACGCCACAGATGCTACTCCGGGGTAGTGACGGAGACGGGCGTCACATACCCTCGGGACACATGAGCTCCCAGAACCCCACGCCGGCGGGAGACCCCGCCGTCGTCGGACCGCACGACCCCGAGCACGACCCGCGCGCGTCGTACGCCCTGGATCGGGCGTACGTCGCGGCGCTCACCAACCGCCTGGTGGCGACGAGCGGGCGGACCGCGGAGGTGCGCTCCCCGCTCAACGACGCCCCGCTCGCGCACGTCCCGCAGTCCACGGTGGCCGACGTGGCCGAGGCCTTCGGTCGCGCCCGGCGCGCCCAGGTGGCGTGGGCGCGCACCCCGGTCGAGGAGCGCCAGCGCGCGCTGCTGCGGCTGCACGACCTCGTGCTCGACCGGCAGGACGAGATCATCGACCTGGTCCAGTGGGAGACCGGCAAGGCGCGCAAGCACGCGTTCGACGAGCCGCTGCACGTCGCGCTCACCGCCCGCTACCACGGACGTACGGCGACCCGCCATCTCGCCACGACCCGTCGGCCGGGCGTCGTACCCGGCCTGACCCGGGTCGAGGTCAACCGGGTGCCGAAGGGCGTCGTCGGGATCATCTCGCCCTGGAACTACCCCTTCGACCTGGCGCTGGTCGACGGCATCGCCGCCCTCGTCGCGGGCAACGCCGTGGTCGCCAAGCCGGACGCGCAGACCATGCTGTCCGCCCTGCTCGGCGCCCAGCTGCTCGAGCAGGCCGGCATCCCGCGCGACCTGTGGCAGGTCGTGGCCGGCCCCGGCGCCGAGATCGGCGGGGCGATCGTCGAGCGCGCCGACTACATCTGCTTCACCGGGTCGACGGCCACCGGCCGCCACATCGCGCGGAGCGCGGCCGACCGGCTGATCGGGTGCTCGCTGGAGCTCGGTGGCAAGAACCCCCTGCTCGTGCTCCGTGACGCCGACATCGAGAAGGCGGCCGAGGGCGCCGTCCGGGCGTCGTTCTCCAACTCCGGCCAGCTGTGCGTCTCGATGGAGCGGATCTTCGTGGCCGACCAGGTCTACGACCGGTTCGTGGAGCGGTTCGTCGCCCGCACCGAGGCGATGACGCTCGGATCCACCCTCGAGTGGGGCAACGACATGGGCCCGCTGATCTCGCAGGCGCAGCTGGACACGGTCACGGCCCACGTCGACGACGCGGTCGCCAAGGGTGCCCGGGTGCTGGTCGGTGGCAACGCCCGGCCCGACCTCGGCCCGTACTTCTTCGAGCCGACGATCCTCGAGGGCGTCAGCCCCGACATGACCTGCTTCGGGCGCGAGACGTTCGGGCCGGTCGTGTCCGTCTACCGGTTCCACGACGAGGCCGACGCGGTCGCCCGCGCGAACAGCGGCGAGTACGGCCTCAACGCCTCGGTCTACAGCGAGGACACCGGCCGCGCGCGGGTCGTCGCGCGACACCTGAAGTGCGGCACGGTGAACGTCAACGAGGCCTTCGCCGCCACCTTCGCGAGCCTCGACGCCCCCATGGGCGGGATGCGCGAGAGCGGCATCGGCCGGCGCCAGGGTGCCGAGGGGGTGCTGCGCTTCACCGAGACCCAGTCGGTCGCGACCCAGCGGTTGATCCGGTTCGGCCCCCAGTTCGGCCTGTCCGACGAGAGCTACGCCAAGATGATGAGCGCCAACCTCCGCCTGATGAAGAGGCTGGGACGGGCATGAGCACGACGTACGACTTCGACGTCCTCGTCGTCGGCTCCGGCTTCGGCGGGTCCGTCACGGCGCTCCGGCTCACGGAGAAGGGTTACCGCGTCGGCGTGCTCGAGGCCGGCGCCCGGTTCGAGGACGACGACCTGCCGGAGACGTCGTTCGAGGTGCGGAAGTACCTCTTCCGGCCGGAGGTCGGCTGCTACGGCATCCAGCGCATCGACGCGCTGCGTGACTGCCTGATCGTGTCGGGCGCCGGCGTCGGCGGCGGCTCGCTGGTCTACGCGAACACGCTCTACGAGCCGCTCTCGCCCTTCTACGACGACCCGCAGTGGAGCCACATCACCGACTGGCGCGACGAGCTGGCGCCGTACTACGACCAGGCGAAGCGGATGCTCGGCGTGGTTGAGAACCCGCTGCGCACGCCGTCCGACGACGTGATGGAGAAGGTCGCCACCGAGATGGGGGTGCACGACACCTTCCACCCGACCCCGGTCGGCGTCTTCTTCGGTGAGCAGGGCGCCGGCATGGGGCAGGAGATCGACGACCCGTACTTCGGCGGCGCCGGCCCGGACCGCAGGACCTGCATCGCGTGCGGCTCCTGCATGACCGGGTGCCGACACAACGCGAAGAACACCCTGGTCAAGAACTACCTCTACCTCGCCGAGCAGAACGGCGCGAAGGTCCTCCCGCTGACCACCGTCACCCGGGTCCGCCCCCGGGAGGCCGGCGGGTACGACGTGCACGTGCGGTTCACCAAGGCCAAGGTGCGTCGCCGCTCGGCCGAGCGGGTGCTGACGGCCGAGCAGGTCGTCTTCGCCGCGAGCGCGCTCGGCACCCAGCGGCTGCTGCACCGGCTGAAGGACGAGGGCCACCTGCCCCGCCTCTCCGACCGGCTCGGCCACCTCTCCCGCACCAACTCGGAGTCGATCGGCGGCGTGATCGCGCCCGACAACAGCGTCGACTACTCCCAGGGCATCGCGATCACCTCGAGCTTCCACCCGGACGAGGACACCCACATCGAGCCGGTGCGCTACGGGCCCGGCAGCAACCTGATGTCCCTGCTGCAGTCGGTGCTGACCGACGGCGACGGCGACGAGCCGCGGTGGCGCACCTGGCTGCGGGAGATGTGGCGGCAGCGCGGGCAGCTCACGAACCTCTACGACATGAAGCACTGGTCGGAGCGCACCGTGATCGCGCTGGTGATGCAGAGCCTGGACAACTCGATCACGACGTACACGAAGCGGATCCCCGGCACCCGCCGGCGCTACCTGACGTCGAAGCAGGGCCACGGCGTGCCCAACCCGACGTGGATCCCCGCCGGCAACGAGGCGATCCGCACCATGGCCTCGATCATGGACGGGTTCCCGGGCAGCGCGGTGGGCGACGCGTTCAACAAGCCGCTCACCGCCCACTTCATCGGCGGCTGCGCGATCGGCGAGTCGCCCGCGACCGGTGTGATCGACCCGTTCCAGCGGGTCTACGGGCACCCCGGGCTGCACGTCGCCGACGGCTCCGCGGTGACCGCGAACCTCGGCGTCAACCCGTCACTCACGATCACCGCGCAGGCCGAGCGGGCGATGGCGTTCTGGCCCAACAAGGGTGAGGCCGACGGCCGCCCGGACCTGGGCGCGCCGTACCACCGGATCGAGCCGGTGCGCCCGGTCGCCCCGGTGGTGCCAGACGAGGCACCGGGAGCGCTGCGACTGCCGATCGTCGGGGTCAGCTGAGCCGACCCGTTCGTCGTACGGGACCGACCGCCCGTCGCACCGACGAGAAATGACCGAATTGCCCGTGACCCGGCTCGGGACCCCTCGTTGAGCCAGCGGACCCGGTCAAACGCTCCCTCCCACCGCCGGGTCCCGTGTCCAGGCGCTGTCCGGCAGTTGCGTGGACGGTCAGGGCCCGGCCATCCCTCCCTCCCCGGCCGGGCCCTGATGCTTTCGCCAGCCGGGCGCGCGCGGAGCGCGCGCCCGGTGTCGGCGAACGACGGTCGTGTCGAGACACCCGTGAGTCCGACATCAACCCCTGGCCTCGATAGGCTGCGCGCATGACGCAGACGCCGGAGCACGATCTGGTCCTGGTGGTCGACTTCGGGGCCCAGTACGCCCAGCTGATCGCCCGCCGCGTGCGCGAGGCGCGCGTCTACTCCGAGATCGTGCCGCACACGATGCCGGTCGCCGAGATGCTCGCCCGCGGGCCGAAGGCGATCGTCCTCTCCGGCGGTCCCTCGTCCGTGTACGCGGAGGGCGCCCCGGGCATCGACCCGGCCGTGTTCCAGGCCGGCACGCCCGTCTTCGGCATGTGCTACGGCTTCCAGCTCATGGCGCAGGGACTCGGCGGCGAGGTCTCCCACACCGGCGCCCGCGAGTACGGCCGCACGGCGGTCCGGGTCGGGCAGGGCGGCACGCTGCTCGGCGACGTACCCGCCCAGCACACCGTCTGGATGTCCCACGGCGACTCGGTGACGGCCGCCCCGGCCGGGTTCGACGTGCTGGCGTCGACCGACACGACCCCGGTCGCGGCGTTCGAGGACGTCGCGCGTGGCCTGGCCGGCGTCCAGTGGCACCCCGAGGTGCTGCACACCGAGCACGGCCAGCGGGTGCTCGAGCACTTCCTCGTCGACATCGCGCACTGCCGCCAGACCTGGACGATGGTCAACATCGTCGACGAGCAGGTCGACCGGATCCGTGAGCAGATCGGGGAGCGCGGCCAGGCCATCTGCGCCCTCTCCGGCGGCGTCGACTCGGCGGTCGCCGCTGCGCTCGTCCAGCGGGCGATCGGCGACCGGCTGACCTGCGTCTACGTCGACCACGGCCTGATGCGCAAAGGCGAGACCGAGCAGATCGAGCGCGACTTCGTGGCCGCCACCGGAGCCGACCTCAAGGTCGTCGACGCGGAGAAGCAGTTCCTCGACGCGCTCGCCGGCGTGAGCGACCCCGAGGAGAAGCGCAAGATCATCGGGCGCGAGTTCATCCGGGTCTTCGAGGCCGCCGAGGCCGAGGTGCTGGGCCCGGCCGCCGCCGAGGGCGAGAAGGTCGCGTTCCTGGTGCAGGGCACGCTCTACCCGGACGTAGTCGAGTCCGGCGGGGGAGCGGGCACCTCGAACATCAAGTCCCACCACAACGTCGGCGGGCTGCCCGACGACCTCGAGTTCGAGCTCGTCGAGCCGCTCCGCACGCTCTTCAAGGACGAGGTCCGGCTCGTCGGCGAGCAGCTGGGCCTGCCCGCCGAGATCGTCTGGCGCCACCCGTTCCCGGGCCCGGGCCTGGGCATCCGCATCGTCGGCGAGGTGACCCGCGAGCGGCTCGACATCCTCCGCGAGGCCGACGCCATCGCGCGCGAGGAGCTGACCCGGGCCGGGCTCGACCGGGACATCTGGCAGTTCCCGGTCGTGCTGCTCGCCGACGTACGCAGCGTCGGCGTCCAGGGCGACCACCGCACCTACGGCCACCCGGTCGTGCTGCGCCCGGTCACCTCCGAGGACGCGATGACCGCCGACTGGGCGCGGCTCCCGTACGACGTTCTAGAGCGGATCTCCACGCGCATCACCAACGAGGTGCGCGAGATCAACCGCGTCACCGTCGACATCACCTCGAAGCCGCCCGGCACCATCGAGTGGGAGTGAGTCAGGCGCTCGGAACCGCGCAGAAGACGTTGCCCTCCGGGTCCTCGTAGACGGTCCACCGGCCACGCGGCTCGTCCCACCGGTGCCGTGCGCCCAGCGCGACCAGGCGCTCCGCGTCCTCAGGCGCGGTGAGCTGGATGTCGAGGTGCAGCCGCCCACCGACGGGTGCGAGCTCGTCGGCCGGGCTGATCCACACGTGCAGCGCGTCGCGCCGGCCGAGCAGCACGGACTCGTCAGGCTCCAGCGTCCCGGCGGCGATCGCCCGCTCGTCGTCCGGATCGACGGGCAGGCCGAGCGCGGCCGACCAGAACGTCGCTAGCTCCGCCGGCCGGCGGGCGTGGATCGTGATCGCCTCGAGGTGGGGCACGGTGGTCTCCTGGTCGCCGTCGTATGAGCGGATCGTAGGCCCGATGCCTGCATCTTGCGGCCGGTCCGGGGTTGCGACCGGAAGGCTGCGAAGACGGTGCGGCGGGCGCGGGGTTGCGGTCGCCGACGGGCTGCAGGTCCGCGCCGCGAATTTCCGAAAACTCTTGCCCATGTTGGCACGACCTGCTAGGATCGGCGCAAGCGCTTTATCCACGACGCCGACCACCGACCCGGTCCAGGGCATCGAGGATGAACGCCAGCCGCGAGGGTGAGTAATAGCCCGGCACCCGGGCCTCCAGGAGCGACGACCCCATCAAGGTCGTGTCCACGCTTGCCAGGAGGCCCCCGATGACCCACCCGGTCCTCGCCGCGGTCGCCTCCATCGACGAGGCGCTCAAGGCCGTCGCGGACGTGAACCCGACCTTCATGGCCACAGCCGACAAGGCGGCCGCGTTGCGCGAGCTGGTCACCCTCGAGACCCGGCTCGCCGAGCTGCGGCTGCGGATCCTCGCCGACGCCGGCGACGTCGCCGAGACCACCGCCGCCCACACAGTCGCCGAATGGCTCGCCACCCAGACCCACCTCCGCCGCGAGGACGCCAGCGCCGACCTGGCCCTCGCCGTCGCGGTCGAGCGGCGCTGGACGGTTCTGGGCACCGCGCTCCGCGACGGGGAGGCCACCCTCGCCCAGGCCCAGGTCATCGCCCGCGCACTGGACCAGTTGCCCGACGACGTGCCGACCGGCATCCTGGCCCGCGCCGAAGAGGTGCTGGTCGGCCACGCGGCGGACTTCGGCCCCCGCCCGCTCGCCCGCCTGGGGGCCCGGATCCTCGACGCCATCGCCCCCGAGATCGCCGAGGCCGCGGAAGCCCGGCGGCTGGCCGACCTCGACGCCCACGCCCACGCCAAGACCCGGCTCGGCCTGCTCCGCCGCGGCGACGGCACCACCCGGATCAGCGGCCTGGTCCCCGACGCCACCGCCGACCGGCTCCTCACCTACCTCCAGGCGTACACCAACCCCCGCCGCGAGCCCCGGCCCACCGGCGATGACCGGCTCCCGTACCCCCGCCGGCTCGGGCAGGCGTTCTGCCAGCTCCTCGAGGCCCTCGACCCCACGCGGCTCCCGGTCCACGGCGGCGACGCGACCACCGTGGTCGTGACGATCTCGCTGGAGGATCTCCGCAAGGAACTGGCCACCGCGGACCTCCTCGGCACCGGCCACGTCCCCGGCGGCGACCAGCCGAGCCGGATCACCGCCGCCGAAGCCCGACGCCTCGCCTGCACCGCCCAGATCATCCCGGCCGTGCTCGGCGCCGACTCCGAGGTCCTCGACCTCGGCCGCTCACGCCGCCTCTTCAGCCCCGCCCAACGCCGGGCCTTGCTGCTGCGCGACCAGACCTGCCGCGCCGAAGACTGCAGCATCCCCGGCACCTGGTGCGAGGCCCACCACCTGCTCGACTGGGCCCACGGCGGCCACACCGACCTCCACCACGCCCGGCTGCTCTGCAGCCGCCATCACCACGCCGTCCACGACCAGCGCTACCAGACCGAGCTGCTCCCCAACGGCGACGTGAGGTTCCATCGGCGGCGGTAGGCCGGCTCAGTTCAGTGGCACCAGCACGTCGGCCGCGAAGCGCTCCATCGCGTCGAGCTTCTGCTCGAGCGTGGCGTCGACACCGTGGTAGTAGGCCCACGGCATCGTCCAGCAGTCGGTGACGCCGAGGGACGCGGCGCGCTCGAAGTGCTCGGGCAGGAACGCGTCGCTCAGCGCCGTGATCACCGCGAAGTCGCCCTCTGCGCCGACGTCGGCCCGGGCGGCCGCGAGCCGCGCCGCGATCGCGCCGGCCTCGTCGACCGTGTAGAGGTCGCCGACCCAGCCGTCGTGCCGGGCGGCGCGACGGATCGCGATGTCGGAGAGGCCGCCGACGATGATCGGGATCGGCTCGGACGGCGTCGGCTCCATCACGAGCCGCGGCGCGCTGTAGAACTCGCCCTCGAACTCCGTCCAGCCGGGGCGCCACAGCTCAGCCAGCAACGCGAGCGCCTCGTCGGTGCGCCGACCCCGGTTGCGGAAGTCCTGGCCCAGCAGCTCGAACTCCTCGCGGCACCAGCCGACGCCGACACCGAGGCTCACGCGGTTGCCGGACAGCACGGCCGCCGTGCCGACGCTCTTCGCGACCTGGAACGGGTTGCGGATCGCGGGCACGTAGACCGACGTGAAGAAGCGCAGCCGGGTCGTGACGGCCGACAGCGCGCCGACCAGCACCCACGGATCCGGCCACGCGGCGTCGTGCTGCCAGCGCCGGGCGCCGTCGGCCGTGTAGGGGTACGGCGTCGCCAGCTCCTCGAGGTCGACCACGTGGTCGGGCACGGCGAGCGAGTGATACCCGAGGTCGTCGGCCGCACGGGCCAGGGGGACGAGGTGGTCGACCGGCTGGAACGCCGTACTGATCGCGAAGCGCACGCGCCCAGCCTAGGGCCGAACTGGAACACGTTCTCGTCAACGGGTCCGCGCCGGTGTCACCCGAGTGGGTGGAGGTGCGGCCGGGCCGCCCGGGGTACGAAGACCATGGCGGCGGTACCGGCCCTCACGCAGTGAGCCGGTCCCGCCGCCCCGTGCTTCAGGCAGGCTTCAGGAAGCATCGCCCGCGGACGGCATGACCTAGGTGAAGAGGCTGACGCCTCCGGGGCCGACCAGGAAGCCGATGACGATCAGTGCGATGCCGAACAGAAGCTGGCCACGGAACAGCTGGACGATGCCGCCGATCACCAGGATGACGGCGAGGATCCACAGCAGGAATGCCATGAGCTGGTACCTCCCTCTCGATAAGGGACAGTTACCCGTTTCGGTGCGGGTTCAGTACCGGTCCTCGTTCTCGTCGACCACGTGGACGGCGGCCTCCTCGGCGGAGGACGCCCCGTCGTCGATGCCGACGTCGTCGCCGACGAGGTCCTTCTCGAGGTCCTCACCGAGTCCCTGGTCGGGGTCGACGAGGCGGCCCGCCCGCAGGTCGCCGACCTCGTCGTCGTCGAGGCTCGTGTCGTCGAACCGGGTGTCGGTCTCGGCGTACGGATCGGGCTCCGGCTCCTCCTGCCCGAGGCGCTGGTCGATCGACTCCCGGTGCTCCTCCTCCCAGGGCGTGTTGCCGTAGCCCTGACCGGCGGAGTAGCGCTCGGGCGGCGAGTAGCCGCGATCGAGCTCGTCGTCGACGTCCTGGTCGCCGAGGTCGTCGATGTTCCCCGGCTGGTCCTCGTCGTCGACGCTGTAGTCGCCGTAGATCTCCTGGTCGCCGTCTCCATGGCTGGTGGTCACGACTCCTCCTTCGCTCCGGGGCCTGGTCGGTGCATCCACGCTACTGGGCACCCGGTGCCCACCCGATTCTCGCGAGATTCGCCTGCCGTTGGTCGCCGCCTCTTGCGTGCGGCGGTCCGCGCCGGGAACCGTGTGGCCATGGATGCGGACTTCGTGGCGCTCGACCGCTGGTGGCGCGCGGCCAACTACCTCTCCGTCGGGCAGATCTACCTGATGGGCAACCCACTGCTGCGGGAGCCGCTCCGCGAGGAGCACGTCAAGCCCCGCCTGCTCGGCCACTGGGGCACCACCCCCGGGCTGACCTTCATCTACGCCCACCTCAACCGCGCGATCATGCAGCGCGACCAGGCGATGATCTACATCGCCGGTCCCGGGCATGGCGGGCCCGGCGTGGTCGCCGCGTCGTACCTCGAGGGCACCTACTCCGAGATCTACCCCGACGTCGGGCTCGACGAGCGCGGGCTGGGCCGGCTGTTCATGCAGTTCTCGTTCCCCGGCGGCATCCCCAGCCACGCGGCGCCCGAGACGCCCGGGTCGATCCACGAGGGCGGCGAGCTCGGCTACGCCCTCTCGCACGCGTACGGCGCCGCGTTCGACAACCCCGACCTGGTGGTCGCCGCCGTGGTCGGTGACGGGGAGGCGGAGACCGGGCCGCTCGCGACCAGCTGGCACGGCACCAAGTTCGTCGACCCGCGCCGCGACGGCGCGGTGCTGCCGATCCTGCACCTCAACGGCTACAAGATCGCCAACCCGACGGTGCTGGCCCGGATCCCCGAGGACGAGCTGGTCGCGCTGCTGCGCGGCTACGGGCACGCGCCGTACGTCGTCGCCGGGTCCGACCCCGCCCAGATGCACGCGGACTTCGCGGGGACGCTCGCGCAGGCGCTCGACGAGATCGCCGACATCCAGGGGGAGGCACGGGCCTCCTCGACGGCGCCGCCGCGGCGTCCGTGGCCGATGATCGTGCTCCGCTCGCCGAAGGGCTGGACCGGCCCGAAGGAGGTCGACGGCCTCAAGGTCGAGGACTTCTGGCGCTCCCACCAGGTGCCGTTCGCCAACGCCCGCAGCGACAAGGCGCACCGCAAGGTGCTGGAGGAGTGGATGCGCAGCTACGCGCCGGAGGAGCTCTTCGACGAGACCGGCGCCCCGGTCGCGGACATCACCGACCTGCGCCCCGCCGGCGACCTGAGGATGAGCGCGTCGCCGTACACGAACGGCGGCCTGCTGCTCCGCGACCTCCGGATGCCCGACTTCCGCGACTACGCGGTCAAGGTCGACGCGCCGGGCGCCGGGTCGGCCGAGGCGACCCGGGTGCTGGGCGGGTTCCTGCGCGACGTGATGGCTCGGAACATGGACAACTTCCGGGTGTTCTCGCCCGACGAGAACAGCTCCAACCGGCTCCAGGACGTCATGGAGGTCACCGACCGCACCTGGAACGCCGAGACCTACGAGTACGACGACCACCTGGCGCCGGACGGCCGGATCATGGAGATCCTGTCGGAGCACACGTGCCAGGGCTGGCTCGAGGGCTACCTGCTGACCGGGCGGCACGGGTTCTTCTCCTGCTACGAGGCGTTCATCCACCTCGTCGACTCGATGTTCAACCAGCACGCGAAGTGGCTGGAGACCACGCGCCGGATCCCGTGGCGACGTCCGGTCGCGTCGCTGAACTACCTGCTCACGTCGCACGTGTGGCGCCAGGACCACAACGGCTTCTCCCACCAGGACCCGGGCTTCATCGACCACGTCGTGAACAAGAAGGCGACGGTCGTGCGGGTCTACCTGCCGCCGGACGCGAACACGCTGCTCTCGGTGGGCGACCACTGCCTGCGCAGCAAGCACTACGTGAACGTGATCGTCGCGGGCAAGCAGCCGGCGCCGCAGTACCTCTCCATGGAGGACGCGATCATCCACTGCACCAAGGGCGCCGGCATCTGGGACTGGGCGTCCAATGAGGGCGACGGCGAGCCCGACGTCGTGATGGCGTGCGCGGGCGACGTGCCGACCATGGAGACGCTGGCCGCCGTGCAGCTGCTGCGCGAGGAGCTGCCCGACCTGAAGATCCGCGTCGTGAACATCGTCGACCTGATGCGGCTGCAGCCGGAGTCCGAGCACTCGCACGGGCTCTCCGACGCCGACTTCGACGCGCTCTTCACCCGCGACAAGCCCGTGATCTTCGCCTATCACGGCTACCCGTGGCTCATCCACCGCCTCACCTACCGGCGCACCAACCACGAGAACCTCCACGTCCGTGGCTACAAGGAGGAGGGCACCACGACCACGCCGTTCGACATGACGGTGCTCAACGAGATCGACCGCTACCACCTCGCGATGGACGTCATCGACCGCGTGCCGCGGCTGCACAACACGTCGGGCAGGGCGCGCGAACGGTTCAAGGACGCGCTGATCCGGCACCACCACCACGTGCGGACCGCAGGCGAGGACCTGCCGGAGATCCGCGACTGGGCGTGGACGGCGAGCTGACGTGCGCACGCTGGTGGTGAACCCCGGATCGAGCAGCCTCAAGGTCACGCTGCTCGACGACGGGTGGGAGGTGCCCGACGACGGCGGGCCCTACGACGCGATCGGCGTGCGCTTCGTGCACGGCGGGCCCCGGACCTCGTCCGTGCTGGCCACGGCTGAGGTCCTCGACGAGCTCGCCGCCGTCTCCGAGCTGGCTCCGCTGCACAACCCCCCGGCGCTGGACGCGGCGCGGGACCTGGTGGAGAAGCACCCGGGCACACCCGTCGTCGCGTGCTTCGACACCGCCTTCCACGCCACGATCCCGGCCCCGGCGGCGACCTACGCACTGCCCCGCGAGTGGCGCGAGGACTGGGGGCTCCGGCGCTACGGGTTCCACGGGCTCTCGCACTCGTACGCCGCTCGCCGGGCTGCCGAGATGCTCCGCCGGCCCGTCGAGGAGCTGCGCATCGTGACCTGCCACCTCGGCGGCGGCGCATCCCTGTGCGCCGTGCGTGGCGGCCGGTCGGTCGACACGACCATGGGCCTGACGCCGATGGAGGGCCTCGTGATGCAGACCCGGGCGGGCTCGGTCGACCCCGGCCTGATGCTCCACGTGATGCGGTCGCGCGGGGTGTCGGCCGACGAGCTGGAGCGAGTGCTCGAGCGCGAGTCCGGACTGTGCGGGCTGACCGGCACGTCCGGCGACATCCGCGAGGTCCGGAAGGCCATCCGCGACGGGTCGGCCGCCGCTGCCGCCGGGCTCGAGGTCTACGTCCACCGGCTGGCGCGCGAGGTCGGGGCGATGGCCGCGGCGACCGGCGGTGTCGACGCCCTGGTGTTCACCGGCGGGGTGGGCGAGCACGCGCCCGACGTACGCCTCGCGACCGTGGAGCGCCTGGCGTTCCTCGGCCTCGCCGTCGACGAGCTGCTCAACGACGAGGTCACCGACGACGCGGACATCTCGGCCTCCGGCACCACCGGCTCGACCCTCGTCGTCACCGCCCGGGAGGACCTCGAGATCGAGCGGGAGGTCCGGGCGGTGGTCAGCGGAGCTGGTACGTCGTAGTCCGCTCGCGGACCGGTCGGCCGATGCCGGCGCCGATCTCGACGAGCTCCGCGACCGTCTTCGCCGAGCCGTGCTCGGAGCCGGCCATCCGGGAGATGGTCTCCTCCATCAACGTCCCGCCGACGTCGTTGGCGCCGGACTGGAGCATCGCGCGGGTGCCGTCGCCGCCGAGCTTGACCCACGAGGTCTGGATGTTGCGGATCCGGCCGTGGAGCATGATCCGCGCCATCGCGTGGACGGCGAGGTTGTCGCGCAGGGTCGGGCCGGGGCGGGCGACGCCGGCGAGGTAGATCGGCGCGCTCGTGTGCACGAAGGGGAGCGGCACGAACTCGGTGAACCCACTTCCCCCAGAATTCAGGGAGTCGTCCTGGATCCTGCTCAGGACCCGGAGGTGGCCGACCCAGTGCCGCGGATGGTCGACGTGGCCGTACATCATCGTCGACGTCGTCGGGATGCCCACGCGGTGCGCGGTGGAGACGATCTCGACCCAGGTCCTGGTGGGGAGCTTCCCCTTGGTGAGCACCCAGCGGACCTCGTCGTCGAGGATCTCCGCGGCCGTGCCCGGCAGCGACCCGAGGCCGGCCTCGCGCGCCTTGATCAGGAAGTCCTCGATCGACAGCCCGGTGCGGGCGGTGCCGTTGACGATCTCCATCGGACTGAAGGCGTGCACGTGCATCTCCGGCACCCGCTGCTTCACCGCCGACACGAGGTCGAAGTACGCCGTCGCCGGGAGCTCCGGGTCGATGCCGCCCTGCATGCACACCTCGGTGGCGCCGAGGTCCCAGGCCTCCTGGGCGCGGTCGGCCACCTCGTCGAGCGAGAGCGAGTAGGCGTCGGCGTCGGTGCGGCGCTGGGCGAACGCGCAGAAGCGGCAGCCGACATAGCAGACGTTGGTGAAGTTGATGTTGCGGTTGACGACGTACGTCACGTCGTCGCCGACGGTCTCGCGGCGCAGGTCGTCGGCCAGCCGGCACACCTCGCGCAGCAGGTCGCCCTCGGCCGTCATCAGCGTCAGCGCGTGCTCGTCGGAGAGGTTGCCCGGGTCCTTCTCGGCCGCCCTCAGGGCGGCAGAGCCGGTGGTTGAGGAGGGACGAAGTCCCGTCTCGAGACCACCGCTGTGCGAGGCAGCCTCGCGCACCTCGTCCCAGTCGCCGTAGACGTTCGCGAAGTCCGACCGACGGTCCTCGCTCCGGCCCTCGGTGTCCACGGCGGCGAAGAGGTCCGTGCGCCCGGTGCTGGTGGTCAGGCTCGCGAAGCCGCCGTCGGGCTCCTGCCAGGGCAGGCCCTGCGGCCGTACGCCGGGCTTCGCCAGCCCGGCCATCGGTCCGGAAGGGATGGCCAGGGCGGCCACGTGCGCGGAGACCCGCGGGTCCAGCCACGGCTCGCCCGCCACGACGTACTCCGGGTGCACGGTCAGCCGCGCCCTGAGGTCGAAGCCGCACTCGGCGGTGATCGACCGGAGCCGCTCCAGGGACGGCCACGGGCGCTCGGGGTTGACGTGGTCGGGGGTGAGCGGCGAGACCCCGCCCCAGTCGTCGATGCCGGCGCCGAGCAGGGCCCGGCACTCCTCCGAAGATGACTGAGTGTCGACCAGGTTCGGGGGCGCCTGCACCCGCGCCTTCGGGCCGAGCACGATGCGGGTGACGGCGATGGCGGCGCGGTACTCGTCGAGCCCGAGGTCGTCGGTGTGCCGCATCGCGGTGTCGGGCTTGGCCCGGAAGTTCTGGACGATCACCTCCTGGACCGCGCCGTACGCCTTGAGCGTCGAGCGGAGCGCGAAGATCGTCTCCGCGCGCTCCGTCAGCGTCTCGCCGATTCCGACCAGCAGCCCCGTGGTGAACGGGATCGACAGCCGACCGGCGTCGTCGAGCGTCCGGAGGCGGACGTCGGGGTCCTTGTCGGGGGAGCCGAAGTGGGCCAGCCCCTTGGTCTCGAACAGCCGGCGCGAGGTCGTCTCGAGCATCATCCCCATCGACGGGGACACCGGCTTGAGCCGGTTGAGCTCCTCCCACGACAGCACGCCGGGGTTGAGGTGCGGCAGCAGCCCGGTCTCCTCGAGCACCCGGATCGCCATGGCGCGGACGTAGGCGAGCGTGGAGTCGTAGCCCTGCTCGTCGAGCCAGGCGCGGGCCTCGGGCCACCGGTCCTCGGGCCGGTCGCCGAGCGTGAAGAGCGCCTCGAGGCAGCCCATCTCGGCGCCTCGGGAGGCGATGTCGAGGATCTCGTCGGGGGAGAGGTACGGCGCGCGCCCGTCGCGCGCGGCCTGGCCGGGCGTCTCGACGAACGTGCAGTAGTGGCACCGGTCGCGGCACAGCCGTGTGACCGGGATGAAGACCTTGGGGGAGTACGTCACGACGCCCGGTCTCCCGGCGGCGACCAGGCCCGCGTCGCGCACCTTCGCGGCGGCGGCGGTCAGCCGGTCGAGCTCCTCGCCGGTGGCGGCCAGGAGCGCGGTGGCCTCGGGGACGTCGAGTGCCGCCCCGCGCTCGGCTCGGGCCAGCGCGCGGCGTATCTGCTGGGGGGTGGGCTGCTCGCTCACCCCGACAGGCTAGCCAGCCGTCGTTTCCGTGGGACGGCTGGCCGCCTGTCGGTCACTCCTGCGCCGGCCCACCCCCGTGTACGGGCCGGCGCAGGACGATCGTGCGGGCCGGGTCAGCGGCCCTTGCCGGGCTTGCCCTTGCCGCCCTTGCCGGGCTTGCCGCCCTTGCCCTTCCCCGGCTTGCCCTTGCCGGGCTTGTCGCCCTTGCCCTTGCCCTTGTCATCCTTGCCGGGCTTGTCGGCGGCGCTGACCTTGGCGGTCTCGGCGCTGGCCTTGGACACGGTGGCGTAGCCGGTGAGCGTGCCGGTGACGGTGACGGAGATCCGCTTGCCCTTGAGGGCCTTCGTGAGCTCGAGCGTGCGGTCGTCGGCGCCCTTGATCGCCTTGCCGTCGGCCTCCCACCGGTAGGTGAGCTTCGCGCCGTCGGTCCAGTCGCCCGCCTTGGCGGTCAGGGTCTCGCCGACCTCGGCCTTGCCGGTGATCTTCGGGGTCGCGGCGGTCAGCACCTTCGGCGCGGCCGGTGCCGGCGCGGCCGGGGTGGTCGGCGCGGTGACCGGCGGTGCCGGGTTCGTGACCCGCGTCGTCAGGTTGGGAGCGGACGCGAGCCCCACGGTGGCGAGGCCGTCCTTGGTCCCGGTCACGACGACGTAGATGGCCATGTCGAGGTGCGCCTGGGTCAGCGGCAGCGTCGGGCCGGTGGCGATCACGGGGCCGCTCGACTGGGCCTCCGGGAGCGTGCCGAACCACTCGTAGGTGACGTCGGCGCCGTCCTCCCAGGCGCCGGTCGTGGCCACGCTGAGGGTGCTGCCCACGGTCAGGCTGCCCTGGATCGCGACGTCCGACGGCGCGCCGACGAACCGCTCGTAGGTCGTGACCTGCTCCGACGCCCAGTCGCTGTACTCGTCGTCGACGATGCTGGCGACCTCGACGGTGTACGTCGCACCCGGCTCCAGCTGGTCCACCCACGCGTTCTGGCTGACCGTGATGTCGGCGTAGACGACCTCGTCGCCGGCGTCGAGGACCCGGTACTCGTACTCGACCAGCTCCTCGCCGGCCTCCTCGAGCTCCCAGTAGTACTTCCCCTGCTCCCAGGTGATGTCGACGGCGTCGATGGACCATTCGTTCGGCGCGGCCGACAGGTTCGCCGGTGCGGCCGTCGCGGCCTGCGCCGGAGCAGCCAGACCGACGATGCCGCCGGCGCCCAGCGCCACGGCGGCGACGCCGGCGATCAGTCGTGACCTAGGGGGCTTCGCGGCCCTCAGTGCGTGCATTGCAGTTCCTCCCGACAGGGGCACCACCGTGGGGCCCGACGCCGGATCCTGTCGGCACCTGGGGCATCGATGTGTGTCCGAATCAGGCCATGGCAGCAATCGGACTGACCGGTTCCTGCCATGGCCGGGATCGGACGGGCTCGGGAAGTACCTGCGCTGCTTCGCTGAGGCATGCGATCATCACCCGGTGTCCTCGGAGCCTGCTTCCCGCTCGCCCGAGCTGACCGCCCTCGAGCTCCTCGGCGTCGGCCTGCGCTCCCGTGCGGCGACCGTCGCGGAGCTGGCGGCGCTGGCCGTGCGTGACGAGACCGACGTGCGCCGCGACCTGGAGCGCCTCGACGCCGACGGCTTCGTGGTGCTGCGCGGTGACCAGATCAGCTACACGGCGCCGGAGGAGGTCGTGGCCGACGTCGTACGCCGTCGCGCCGGTGACCTGGGCGCCGAGATGCTGCGCCGCCTCGCCGACCTGGCCGAGGTCGTCGGCCAGCTGCCGGCGCTCGCGCAGCAGTGGGACGTCGGCGCCAGCGAGCACCAGCTGCTCGACATCGAGGTCTTCCACGGACCCGAGGCGGTCGTGGACCTGTGGCACGTCCGGCAGGCCCGCGAGCCGGCCCGCCGCACCGACGTCGTGCTGCCCGACGCGTCCCGGCTGTACGTCGCCGACCCGGCGATGCAGAAGTTCTGGCACGAGGCCAGCCAGGGCGAGGGGCGCCGGGCCCGGGTGATCGCCCGGCTCTCCGACGCCGTCCACCCGCTCGCCCAGCAGCGGCTCACCGAGGAGCTCGACGGTGGGGTGCAGATCCGGCTGATGGCCGAGCCGCCCGGGTGGTTCTGGATCACCGACGACTCGACCGTGGCGCTGCCGCTCGTCTGGGGAGAGCGCTGGCCGACGTCGGTCATCGCCGTGCGCAGCCGCGCGGTCGCCGGCATGGCGAGCTGGCTCTTCGAGCGGATGTGGGAGCGCGCGGTCCCGGCGCGCACCGAGACCGCCACCTGGGACCCGCTGCTCACGCTGATGAACGGCGGCGCCACCCTCGAGGGGGCGGCCCGCGCCCTCGGCATCTCCGAGCGCACCGGCCGGCGCCGGGTCTCCGAGGCGATGGACCACTTCGGCGTGGGCTCGATGCTCGCCCTCGGAGTCGCCTGGGGCGACGCGCGCCAGGGTTGACGCGCGCCGCCCGCAGCGGGGGTCCGGGTCAGACCGAGACCGGCTCCGACTCCTCGACGTCCGCCGGCCGCGGCTCGACGGGCGGCTTGCGGTCGAGCGCGCTCGGCCACCAGATCTTGCCGCCGAGGTCGAGGTTGATCGCGGTCACCAGCACGGACCGGACGATCAAGGTGTCGAGCAGGACACCCAGTGCGACCGCCACGCCGAGCTCGGCGAGGAAGACGAACGGGATCGAGCCGAGCACCAGGAACGTCGCGGCGAGCACGATGCCGGCCGAGGTGATCACGCCGCCGGTGGAGCTCAGCGCGATCAGCGAGCCCTGGCGGGTTCCGTGCTGTGCGGTCTCCTCGCGCACCCGGGTCATCAGGAAGATGTTGTAGTCGATGCCCAGGGCGACCAGGAAGACGAACGCGAACAACGGGAACCCTGGATCGACCTGCACGCCGTCCGGCCAATGGTCGGTGATCAGCGGCATGAAGTAGTCGAAGACCAGGGCCGACAAGCCCATCGCGGCCCCGAAGGACAGCACCACGGTGGCGATCAGGATCAACGGTGCCGCGAGTGCACGCAGCAGGAAGATCAGGATCAGCAGCACCACCAGGAGCACCGTCGGGATGATCACCTTGTTGTCGCGGTTGGACGCGGACTTGGTGTCGAGGTAGAAGGCCGACCCGCCTCCGACCAGCGCATCAGCGCCGTCGACGCCATGAGCTGCAGCGCGACTCTCCTCGACGATGCCGTAGGCCGTCGTCGACGAGATGTCCGCGTCGATCGGCGCCTCGAAGTAGCTCCGGTCGTCGGAGATCGGCTGGATCTCGGTGGGCGCCCCGAGCCCGTCGATGCCCTCGAGCGACGCGGCGACGTCCTCGACCTGGTCGGAGTTCGCGATCACCTGGATGGTGTTGGAGCTGTCGACCATGCCGTGCGCGGCGAGCACCTTCTGGCCCTTGATGGCGTCGAACTCCTTGGTGTAGGTGTCCTCGGTCGCCATGCCGGCCGCGTCGATCTTGAGGACGCCGAGGCAGGCGATGAGGAGCAGGCCGGTGGTGACCAGCCAGACCCGGCGCGGCCGCGGCGCGATCGCGCGACCGACCTTGGACCAGAAGCCGGTGGTGTTGGGCTCGCGGGAGCCGAACGCCGGACGCATCGGCCAGAACATCCAGCGGCCGAAGATCACCAGCAGTGCCGGGAGCAGGGTCACCATCACGAGGAAGGTGACCGCGATGCCGACGGCGTTGACCGGGCCCAGACCGGCCGTGGAGTTGAGGTCGGCGAGCAGCAGGCAGAGCATGCCGACGGCCACGGTGGCCGCGCTGGCGAGGATCGCCGGGGCCGCGCGGTGCAGCGCGAACGCCATCGCCTCGTGGCGGTTCTCGTGGCGGCGCAGCTCCTCGCGATATCGGGCGACGAGCAGCAACGCGTAGTCGGTGCCGGCGCCGATCACCAGGATGCCGAGGATCGCCTGACTCTGCCCGTTGACGGTCAGGTCGGCGTACTTGGCGAGCAGGTAGACCACGCCGCCCGAGACGCTGTAGGCCACCACGACGCTGAAGATCGGCAGCAGCCACAGGATCGGGCTGCGGTAGGTGAACAGCAGGATGATCACGACCACGACGAGCGCACCGAGGATCAGCGTCGTGTCGACGCCCTCGAAGACCTCGGCGGCGTCGGCGGCCTGACCGCCATAGCCGGCCAGGTGGACCTCTGCCCCGTCGAGCTGCGCGATGTCACGGATGGACTCCGCGGCGTCGGGGATGTCGTTCCAGCCGTTGGCGCCGAAGTTGAAGGTCACCGACGTGACCGCCACCTGGCCGTCCTCGGAGAACCCGCCCATGCCCTGCTCCGCGGCCTGCTGGGGAGTCAGGACCGTGCCCTCGACCACCCCGTCGATGCCGGCCATCTCCTCGGCCTGCTCAGCGATCGTCGCCCGGTCCTCCTCGGAGAGACCGTCCTCGTTGTAGTAGACGATCAGCGTCGGGATGTTGTTGGGGTCGACCGTGCTCGCGAGCTCCTCGGAGACCTCGGTCGACTCGGCGCTGGCCGGCAGCCACGACGATGCCTCGTTGTTCTGGACATCGACGAGCTTCGCGGACAGCGACCCGAACACGCCGAGGGCGACGAGCCAGAAGAGGAGCACGAGCCACTTGGTGATGGGGCCGGTCAATCTACCGGCGATCTGACGGTGCATGGGGGAACCCTCTCAGGGGGCGGGGACAGTCGGCATCGGGGTTTTCCCCTAGTCCGACCACCCGCTGTCGATGAACTCATCGGACACCGGTACGACGAACGCCGCAACCGAAATGTGACAGGTCTTCGAGACCTCATCCGTCCCTATTTCGCCCGTGGTTGAGCCGGAGTACGTTTCGGCGCATGTATCCAGGCACCTGGGCCGCGAAGACCCCCGACAAGCCCGCAATCGTCATGGCCGGCTCCGGCCGAACGCTGACCTATGCGCAGCTCGAGGAGCGCAGCACGCGGCTCTCGCGCCACCTCCACGACACCGCCGGCCTGGTCGTCGGCGACGTGGTCGCGATGCTCTCGGACAACACCCCGGAGACCTACGAGGTCTACTGGGCGGCACTGCGCTCGGGTCTCTACATCACGGCGGTCAACCACAACCTGTCGGCCGAGGAGGCGAGCTACATCATCCGAGACTGCGGCGCCAAGGCACTCGTCGTCTCGGCGGCCAAGGCCGAGGTCGTGTCCGGTCTCGACGTCGACGTACCGACGCGGCTGGTCCACGGCGGCGCGATCGACGGCTACGTGCCGTACGAGGAGACGCTGGCCGTGGCCTCGCCCGAGCCCCTCGCGGAGCAGCCGCACGGCGACGACCTGCTCTACTCCTCCGGCACCACGGGCCGCCCGAAGGGCATCAAGCCGCCGCTGCCGCAGATCGCCGTGGACGAGCCGGGATACGGCTACCCCACGGTGTTCGGGGCCCTCTACGGCTTCGACGAGGACACCGTGTACCTGTCGCCGGCGCCCGTCTACCACGCGGCTCCGCTGCGCTTCGGCGGCGTGATCCACGCGCTCGGCGGCACGCTCGTGATGATGGAGAGGTTCGACGCGGAAGGTGCGCTGCGCGCGATCGAGCAGTACGGCGTCACGCACACGCAGATGGTGCCGACGATGTTCGTCCGGATGCTCAAGCTGCCCGAGGAGGTGCGCGCGTCGTACGACGTGGGCTCGCTGCGCACGGTCATCCATGCCGCCGCGCCGTGCCCGGTCGCCGTGAAGCGGGCGATGATCGACTGGTTCGGGCCGATCATCCAGGAGTACTACGCGTCGACCGAGGCCAACGGCGCGACCTTCATCGACTCCGCTGCCTGGCTCCGCAAGCCCGGCTCGGTCGGCACCGCGCTGATGGGCATCGTCCGGATCTGCGGCGAGGACGGCGCCGTGCTCGGGCCGGGCGAGGTCGGCACCGTCTACTTCGAGCGCGAGGAGCGGAACTTCAGCTACCACAACGACGAGGAGCGCACCCGCAGCACGCAGCACCCCGAGCACGACAGCTGGACGACGGTCGGCGACCTCGGCTACCTCGACGAGGAGGGCTACCTGTTCCTCACCGACCGCAAGGCCTTCATGATCATCTCGGGTGGCGTGAACATCTACCCGCAGGAGGTCGAGGACCTCTTCAGCCTCCACCCGGCCGTCACCGACATCGCCGTCATCGGTGTGCCCGACGACGAGATGGGGGAGCGCGTCGTCGCGTTCGTGCAGCCCGCACCTGGCGTCACCGCCGGGGACGAGCTGGCGGCGGAGCTCACGGCGTACGCCCGCGAGCGGATCGCCCACTTCAAGGTGCCGCGGGAGTTCCACTTCCGCGACGAGCTGCCCCGCACGCCGACGGGGAAGATGGTCAAGGGCAAGCTGAAGGCGGAGTACGTCGGCAGCTAGGCCGCCCGGCGCCGCTCCCACCGACCGACGCCGACCATGACGAGCGCCGCGAGGGCGGCCCCGGCGATCGTGTCGACGACGTAGTGCTCGGCGAAGTAGGTCAGCGCGAGCGACATCGCCAACGGGTAGAGCAGCAGCGCCCAGCGCCACGGCGAGCGCAACCGGCTGATGAACCAGAAGGCGACCAGGAACGCGATGCCGGCGTGCAGCGACGGCATCGCGGCCACCTTGTTGCCCATGCCCCACATGACCATCGTCTGGCGGTGCAGGTCGATCTCCGACCAGCCTCGGCTGGTGATCCGGTGGACCTCGTCGAGGTAGCCGTCGCGCGCGGCCATCCACGGCGGCGCCATCGGGTAGACGATGTAGATCGCCAGCCCGGCGTAGAGGAGGGTGAGGTAGCGGCGCAGCCAGCGCGCCCACTCGTCGCGGTTGCGGACCCAGAGCACGCCGGCGAGCGTCAACGCGACCAGGAAGTGCGAGGCGTAGACGCTGGTGAAGAGCACGTCGTACCAGTGCGGCGGCAGCGACTTCACGCACGGGTCGCCGCACCACTCCTGCTGCAGCCACACGGTGGGGGCCGTACCCCCGAAGAGCCACTCGTCGAAGCGCACCGGCATCGAGTAGTGCGGGGCGATGCCGATCTCGTCGGCCAGCCCGCGCGCGAGCCAGTAGCCGACGAGCAGGAGCAGTGGCTTCCACCAGGCGCGCCAGAACTCCAGGTGCGTACGCCGTGGGGCCTCGATGTCCCACGCGACCGTCGCGAGCCAGATCCAGAGGATCACCCCCGCGGGGTCGTTGGGGATGCCGACGAACCACGACCAGGCCAGCAGGAGCGCGGCGTACGCCGTCATCGCGCGGTTGCGCACCGCGCGACTGGTGCTGGGAGCAGGCGCCAACGTCGTCACCGGGTCACCTCCCGCCAGATCGTCCACTCGCCGGTGCTCGTGGCGCGATCGTAGTTCTCGGCGAGGACGGGATCGGCGTTCGTGGCGTCGATTCCCCAGGATCCGAGGGAGCGGCCGGCGACCACGACCCAGTCGGGGCGCTCGTCGCTGCGCAGCAGCGCGGTGAGGTCCACGAGCTCGGGGTCGCGCACGCGCACGGGGAGGCTCCACAGGTCGGCGTACGGGCTGCGCAGACCGGTCGCCTCGAGGATGTTGGGGGCGCCGAACGCCACGACCGCCGTGTCTCCGGCCTCCGCGTGTGCGTCGAGCCAGTCGATCGCGGGCTGCTCGGGACGGTCGATCGGCTGGACCGCCACCCACACCAGCGTGCTCGCGGCCGACAGCGCCATCACCGCGTACGCCGCTGCGAGGGCGCGTCGACCGGGCAGCGGCCGTTGGCACGCGGCGGCCGTGAGCAGCACCAGCCCGGGCACCAGGCCCATCAGGTAGTGCAGCCAGTAGCTGCCGCCGAGCAGCACGGTCGTGAGCTCCCACGCCAGGGTGGCCGCCGCCGGCCAGCGCAGGTCCGGGGCGCCGGTCCGGGCCGGGTGCGGCAGGCCGCGGGCGAGCAGCGCGACCAGCACCGGCACCCCGGTGGCGAGCAGCGCAAGCAGCATCGCG
Source organism: Nocardioides sp. GCM10030259 (assembly GCF_042666375.1). NCBI lineage: Bacteria > Bacillati > Actinomycetota > Actinomycetes > Propionibacteriales > Nocardioidaceae > Nocardioides > Nocardioides sp. GCM10030259. The sequence continues at coordinate 277,209 of NZ_JBHTDF010000002.1, forward strand.
CCGAGCCGGCGGGTCGTGGCGCTGGTGGCCGACTCGGCGATGACCGTCGCGGCGTCCCCGCGGAAGACGAAGACCGCGTCCCAGAGCGCTACCGGGTCGGTGCCGCGCTCCGCGGCGGCCCAGACCGCGAGGCCGACGGTGACGATCGCGCCGACGGCGACGCCGACTGCCGGGCGAGCACGGCGGCTCACCAGCAGCAGCACGACGGTGAACACGAACGCGTCGAGCAGGCTCTGCTTCACCAGCGCCCCGCCCGCGGCGGCGGCGCCGGCCAGCACGCCCCACCAGAGCATCGCCCTGGTGGTGGGCGCCGCCACGGACCGCAGCACCGACACCATCGCGCCGAGCAGGAGCGGCAGCCCGAGGAGCTCGCCGTTGACGACCGTCCCGCCGAAGAGCGGGGAGGCCGTCAGCAGCGCGGCGGTCGCCGCGGTGAGCACCGGGGCGACCGGACGTTCCGGCGCGGCCAGCCGGCCGACGACCCCGCTCAGCAGCACCGCCGTCACGGCGGCCATGACCCCGAGCGCGCGCAGCGCCCAGCCGCCACCGGCGGCGTCGGCGAGCGCGACCAGGGCGATCAGGCCGGGCGGGCGGTCGACGAAGTAGTCGCCGTACAGCGACGACCCCGGCGACCACTGCGACGCGAGCAGCAGCAGGCCGCCCTCGTCGGGCGACAGCGGGCGTCCGGCGTACGGCACGGCGCACAGCCCCGCCGCCGCGGCGAGCCCGGCGACACCCCAGGCCGCGCGGCCCCTCACGCGAGCGCGAAGGCCAGGAGGACGGCCCCCACCATGACGACCCCGGCCAGCAGGATGCCGAGGTTGAAGGCCGGGAGTGGCGTGCCCGTGCGCATCGCGCGCTCGATGCGCGCCCACCGCAGCATGGCGAACACCGTGGCGACGCCACCGAGCAGCACGAGTGCGATCGCGAGGAGGCCGCGGACCGAGTCGTTGTCCGGCAGTCCGAGCGCGTGCAGCGCCACGCCACCGGCCATCATCGCCAGCGCCGTGCGCACCCACGCCAGGAACGTGCGCTCGTTGGCCAGGGTGTAGCGCGGATCAGGCTCCTCCCCGGCGTCGTAGACCCAGTGCGGCCGACGTCGCGTCATGGCGCCCATCCTTCCGCACGGACCGACCTCTACGCTCTCGGTTTGTGACGTTCGAGTTCGATGCCCACACCGAGGTCCGGCCCGTCGACGGCGGAGGCGAGCTCGAGTACGCCGCCGACCTCGACACCGGCTGGGTCGTCGGCGGCGGGGTCAACGGCGGCTACCTGCTCGCGGTGATCGGCAGCGCGCTGCACGAGACGTTCCCCAAGAAGCCCGACCCGCTGGCGATCTCGGCCTACTACCTGAGCGCCGCGACGCCCGGCCCGGCGACCGTGGCCGTGGACGTACGCCGCGAGGGCGGCTCGGTCGCGACTGCGTCCGCCGAGCTCCGCCAACCGGGAGCGCAGGGGGAGGAGACCCGGATCGCCGCGCTCGCGACGTACGGCGACCTCGACCGGCTCGGCGACGACGTGCGGACGACGGCCGAGGAGCCGGTGCTGCCGCCGCCGGACGAGTGCGTCGCGAACACGTTCGCGCCGAAGGAGGTGCTCGAGCTCGCGCCGATGATGGCCCGCTTCGACATGCGCTTCCACCCCGACCACGTCGGGTGGGCGGTCGGGCAGCCGAGCGGGCGCGGCGAGATCGCGGCGTGGTTCCGGCTCGTCGACGGCCGGGAGCCCGACCCGGTCTCGCTCCTGATGGTCGTCGACGCGCTGCCGCCGGTGACCTTCGACCTCGGGATGATGGGCTGGGCGCCGACGCTCGAGCTGACCGCACACGTCCGCGCGAAGCCGGCGCCCGGCTGGCTCAAGGTGCGGCACGCGACCCGCAACCTCGCCGGCGGGATGTTCGAGGAGGACTGCGAGGTCTGGGACTCCGCCGGCCGCCTCGTCGCGCAGAGCCGCCAGCTCGCCCGACAGCCGCGACCCATCGGTGGTTGAGGAGGGCGCCCTGGCGCCCATCTCGAAACCGAGTCAGTCGAAGCGGGACAGCCGCATCGACACCACCCACCGCCGGCGCGGGTGCTCGGTGACGGTCCAGAGCCGGCCGGTGCGTCCGTCGTACGAGAGGTCCTCCGGTCCCATCGGCAGCGCCCGCCGGTGCTGCCGCAGGTCGCCGGGCGCGCCCGACCAGATCGACCCGAGGCCCCACGGCCCGTTGGACGACGACAGGTAGACGCGGCCGCGGACCCGGGCGACGCCCTGCGCGCGGAGCACGTCGTGCGCGACCACGGTCGCCGGCCCGCCGTCGATGGGCATCTCGGCGATCCGGCGGGTCTGCCGGCGGTTGCCGTACTCGCCGACGACCAGGCTCGGCGGCTCGGTCGCGTCGTCCACGGTGACGAAGGAGAAGCGCACCGGCTCGTCGCCCTCGTCCGTGCGCGGCGTGAGCTGGTGGCGCACCGGCAGCAGGTAGTCGCCGCCCGAGCGGACCACGTCGCCGGTCTCGCACACCCAGAGCCCGGCGCGGGTGGCGGCGACGTACAGCCGGGATCCGTGCCACGCGATCCCGCCGGCGTGCGCCTTCAGCGGCTCGTGGCCCGTGGTGGTCGGCACGACGACCGTGACGTGCCGATAGCGCCGGCGCCGGGGGTCGAGAACGGAGACGCGGACGCCGCCGCCCTTGGCGTACCAGGTCGTCGCGACGTGCGGCCCGTCCGGCTGGTGCGCGATGCCCTGGGGCCACCACTCCGGGTCCCGGCGGTCGGCGCGCTCCCAGGCCCACGCGCGGTTCAGGGTCAGGCAGGGGGCCCAGGTACGCCGCAGCCGGCGGTCCAGGTCGCCGAGGACCGCGTGGAGGCCGGCTCGCCCGCCGTGCCGTGCGACGAACGCGTCGACCTCGGCGGTGAGGTCGGGGGTCCGCTCCAGGTGCACCCGCGGAACGGTAGCCGCTACCCCTACGGTGGGGTCCATGGCCGCGGTGGTGGGAGCAGCGATCGTCCGGGGCCGGCGCGTGCTGGCAGCGCGGCGTACGGCGCCGCCCGAGACGGCCGGGCGCTGGGAGTTCCCGGGCGGCAAGGTCGAGGAGGGGGAGAGCCCTGAGGCGGCGGTCGTCCGCGAGGTCCGTGAGGAGCTCTGCTGCGACGTCGCCGTGACCGGCTGGCTGCCCGGCGAGGTCGCGATCGGGGAGCGGCACGTGCTGCGCGTGGCGATCGCCGCGGCCGCCGACGACGTCGACCCCGACCCGGTCGAGCACGACGAGGTGCGCTGGCTGGAGGCCGGCGAGCTCGAGAGCATCGACTGGCTGGAGCCCGACCGGCCGTTCCTCCCACACCTGCGCGCGCTGCTCTCGACCGACGGGAGAGGATGAGCGCGTGCGCGGCATCTTCTTCGACGAGGACGACGCCCGGGCGGTCGTGGGGCGCCTGGTGGCGGCCGGCTACTCCGCCCGCGCCGAGCGCGAGCGCCTGGCCGGCGAGGACGACGACGAGGACCACCCGTGGGCGGTGGTGACCGACGCGCCGGAGCTCGTGCTCGACGTGCTCGTCGACGAGCACGACGGCTGGCTCGACATGGACGAGCCCGAGCCCGCCCACCCGCCGCTGCAGCTTCCGACCGGTCCGCGGAAGATCAAGCGGCCCTCCGATGGTTGAGGCCACAGAACACTGTCGGCACCCCTCCCTAGGATCGAAGCCATGAGCACTGACCAGCGCATCCTCCTCGTGCACGCCCACCCCGACGACGAGTCGATCGGCCAGGGCGCCACGATGGCCAAGTACGCCGCCGAGGGTCGCCACGTCACGCTCGTCACCTGCACCGCCGGCGAGATGGGCGAGATCCTCGTCCCCGACCTCGAGCACCTCGCCGCCGACCGCGACGACCGGCTCGGCGAGCACCGCAAGGGCGAGCTCGCCGACGCGATGGCCGCGCTCGGCGTCGCCGACCACCGGTTCCTCGGGGGCTTCGGCACCTACCGCGACTCCGGGATGGCGTGGCACCCCGACGGTCACGCGGTCGGCGACCCGGAGGTGATCGCCAAGCACCCCAACGCGTTCTGGAACGCCGACCTCACCGAGGCGGCCGACCACCTGGTCGCGATCATCCGCGAGGTGCGCCCGCAGGTGCTGGTCACCTACGACCAGTTCGGCGGCTACGGCCACCCCGACCACATCCAGGCCCACCGGGTCGCGACGTACGCCGCCTCGCTCGCCGCGGTGCCGTCGTACCGCAAGGACCTCGGCGAGAGCTGGGACATCCCGAAGGTCTACTGGGGCGCGATGTCCGAGAGCCGGCTGCGGGCCGGGCTGCGGGCGCTCCGGGCGGCGGGCGACTCGACGACCTTCGAGGGGATGGACCCCGACGGTCCGCTCCCGCCGTTCGTGACCAGCGACGAGAACCTCGCCGCCGCGGTCGACGCGACCGCCTACATCGACCAGAAGCTGGATGCGCTGCGCGCCCACGCCACCCAGATCACCACCGACGGACCGTTCTTCGCGCTGTCCAACAACGTCGGCGCGGAGGCGATGGGCGTCGAGTTCTACCGCCTCGCCAAGGGGCAGCGCGGCGAGCTCGGTCCCGACGGCCTGGAGACCGATCTCTTCGCGGGCCTCGCCGACCGACCGTGAGGCTCCTCCCAGCCATCGGGGTGGCCGTGGCGCTGCTGCTGCTCGGTGCCGGCACCGGGATCGCCACCGTCGCGGTCCATGACCTGGCCTGGGGCCTTGCACTCGCCGTCGCGGCCACCGTGGTGACGACGTACGCGCTGCCGCCCGGGTGGTGGACCCGGCTCGCCTTCGTGGCCGGCTGGGTGCTGCTCGTGGGCTGGCTGACCCTGCCGCGGCCGGAGGGCGACTACCTGGTCAGCCAGGACTGGCAGGGCTACCTCGTGCTCGGTCTCGGCATGGTGCTCATCGTCGTGGGACTCGCCACACTGCCGCGGCGAACGCCACCACTTACGTAGGATCGCGCAGTGATCAAGCGAGAGACCGCCCGGGAGTCCGCCGGCGGCAAGGTGGTGCTGCTCCTGCTGGGCGGCCTCCTGCTGCTGGCAGGTGGCGCCTACGCCGCGGCCTACTTCGCCGCCGGCGACAAGGTGCCGCGCGGCACCAGCGTCGAGGGCGTCGAGATCGGCGGCCTCGCTCCCGACGACGCCGAGCAGGCGCTGCGCGAGGGGCTCGCCGACCGCGCCGACCGCCCGGTGAACCTCAGCGCCGAGGGCCGCACCGCGTCGCTCACGCCGAGCGAGGCCGGTCTCCAGGTCGACTACGCCGCCACGGTCGGCGACGCGGGCGGCGGGAAGAGCTGGTCTCCCGGCCGGCTGTGGGACTACTGGACCGGTGGCGACGAGCAGGAGCCGACGGTCACGGTCGACGACGCGGCGTTCGACGCGGCCCTCGACGGCCTGGCCGACCAGGTCGGCACGCCGGCCACCGACGGCGCAGTGAAGTTCCGCGGCGGCGAGATCACGGTGACGGACCCCGCGCCCGGCACGGGCTTCGACCCGGATGCGGCCCGCACGGGGGTGCTGTCGTCGTACCTCTCCACGGACGACGAGGTCGTCGAGCTCGAGCCCGCGACCGTGCAGCCCGAGATCGACCAGGCGGCCGTGCAGGAGGCGCTCGACACGTTCGCCAACCCCGCGATGTCGGCGCCGGTCACGCTGGTCTTCGGCGACTCGCCCGTGCAGCTGCGGCCGCGTGAGTTCTCGGTCGCGCTCCGGATGAAGGCGGAGAACGGCGCGCTCGTGCCCGACCTGAAGACGAAGAAGCTGACCGCGCTCGTCGCCCAGGGCGTCAGCGAGGAGGACCAGCCGGTCGACGCCACCGTCGAGCTCGTCAACGGCAGGCCGCGCGTGGTGCCGGCGAAGCCGGGCGTGACCTACGACCCCGCGGCCGTGAGCAGCGCCTTCCTCCAGCTGGTCACGCAGGAGGGCGACGCGCGTCGGATGGAGGTCGAGGCGACGGTCGCCGAGCCGGAGTTCACGACCGCCGACGCCAAGGCCCTCCGGATCAAGGAGCGGGTCTCGTCGTTCACGACGTACTACCCCTACGCGGAGTACCGCAACGTGAACATCGGCCGGGCCGCCGAGATCGTCGACGGCACCGTGCTCAAGCCCGGCGACGTCTTCTCGCTCAACGACATCGTCGGCGAGCGCACCGCCGAGAACGGCTTCACCGAGGGCTTCATCATCAGCGACGGCATCTTCAAGGAGGACCTCGGCGGCGGCGTCTCGCAGATGGCGACGACGACCTTCAACGCGATGTTCTTCGCCGGCCTGAAGGACATCGAGCACAAGCCGCACTCGTTCTACATCGACCGCTACCCGGTCGGCCGCGAGGCCACCGTCGCCTGGGGATCGGTCGACCTGCGCTTCGAGAACGACACGCCGTACGGCGTGCTCGTCCACGCGACCGTGCGGCCGAGCACGCCGTCGTCGCAGGGCGTCGTGACCGTCTCGATGTACTCGACGAAGACCTGGGACATCACGACGAAGACCTCCGACCGCTACAACTTCCGCGAGCCCGCCACCCGCACCCTCACCACGCCGGACTGCTACCCCAACACCGGCTACTCGGGCTTCGACGTCGATGTCTGGCGCTACTTCCACGAGCCCGGCAGCAGCGCCGTCGAGAAGACGGAGAAGTTCCACACCAGCTACATCCCCTCCGACACGGTCGTCTGCAAGCAGCCCAAGGAGCCCAAGCAGGAGAAGGGCGACGACTAGGGCGTGAGCCGGGTCAGGTCGCGCGGGAAGAGCGTGACCTCCCGGACGTTCGCGACGCCGGTGAGCCGGGCGGCCCACCGCTCCAGGCCGATCGCGAAGCCGCCGTGTGGCGGCATGCCGTGCTCGAACGCCTGGAGGTACGACGCGTACGCCGCCGGGTCCTCGCCGCGCGCCCGGATCGCCGCGTCGTACGCCGAGGGCCGGTGCAGGCGCTGCCCGCCGGTGACCAGCTCGAGCCCGCGGAAGAGCAGGTCGAAGCTGTTGCTCCAGCGCGATCGAGCCGGTGGTCGAGGAGGCGCGCCAGCGCCGTCTCGAGACCAAGGGTGGGTGTAGAACGGCCGCTTCACCATCGGGTAGCCCTCGACCGCGACGAAGTCGCTGCCGTGCTCCTCGAGCGCCCACGCCCCGAGCGCGCGCTCGTGCTCGGGAGCGAGGTCGGGCTCGTCCTCGGGCGCGCCGACCAGAGCGAGGGCGTCGCGGAAGTGGATCACCGGGATCTCCTCGGGCACGACCGGGACCTGCGCGCCGGTGCGCTCGACCGCGCCGGGGGCGTGCTCGTGGATGCCCGCGACCATGCCGGCGACGACCTCACGGAGCACCCGGAGCACGTCGCGGTGATCGTCGATGAAGCCGAGCTCCACGTCGAGCGAGACGTACTCCGCGAGGTGCCGCACCGTGTCGTGCGGCTCGGCCCGGAAGACCGGTCCGACCTCGTAGACCCGCTCGAAGACGCCGACGAGCTGCTGCTTGTAGAACTGCGGGCTCTGCGCGAGGTACGCCGGCCGGCCGAAGTAGTCGACCTCGAAGACGTTCGCGCCCGACTCGGTCGCCGACGCCACGAACTTCGGGGTCTGGATCTCGGTGAACCCGGCCGCGTCCAGCGTCGCGCGGAACCCGCGCACCGACGCGGCGGCGAGCTCCCAGCGGGCCCGCTGCGCGGGGTGGCGCCAGGTGACCGGCGCGTGGTCGAGCAGCGTCGGGAGGCCGGCGCTCAGCGCCGGTCGCCACAGCTCCACCGGCGGCGTCGCGGCCGGCTCGGTGAGCGGGGTGATGACCGGATCGGTCACCTCGACGCCGCCCGGGGCCTGGGCGTTCGCGGTCGCCGTACCGACCACCTCGACGGTCGTCTCCTCGGGCGGCACCTCGCCCCCGCGGACCACGACCTGGGCCAGGCCGCTGCGGTCGCGGACCACGAGGAACGTCACAGCGGCAAGCGCCCGCCGGCGATGCACCCAGCCCTGGAGCCGGACGGTCTCACCGGGCGTCGCGAGGGGAAGGTCGATACAGAGTGTGCGTTGCATGGCTACCTCCAGTAGGCGAAAGCCCTGGAGGTGTGGGCGGGGGCTACGTCGCGGTGCCACCACACCTTCGTCGACGCTCTGTCCAGATTTCTGGCGGTCGACCTCTCGTCGGTACGCCGCACGCGCGGGCGCCCGTCGCTCCACCGGATCGTGGGAGGTTCGTCAGGCCTCATGGCGCCGCGGTCAGCGTACGCTGCGCCGCGTGGTCGTGCACTTCAGATTGACGTCGCCGTCGGACCTCACCGAGCGCGTCGTGGACGTGCTGCGGGAGCGTGAGTGGATCACGAACGTCACGCGCCAGGAGGGCGCGGTGGTCCAGCCGCCCGGGGACCTCGTCGAGTGTGACGTCGCCCGGGAGAAGGCGGGCGTCCTGCTCGCGAAGCTCAACGCTCTCGACCTCGACAAGGTGGGCGGGATCGTCGTCACCACGCCGACGGGTGCGCCGTTCGAGGCGGCTCGCCGGCTCGAGGCCGCCGCGCCCGGGCACCCGGACGACGCGGTGATCTGGGAGGCGGTCGAGGCACACGCCGAGTCCGGAGCCGTGCCCACCGTGTCGTACCACCTGTTCCTGGTCCTCGCCGTCGCGCTCGCCGCGATCGCGGTCATCACCGACTCGGCGGTGCTCGTCGTCGGCGCGATGGTGGTCGGGCCGGAGTTCACTGCGGTCGCCGCCGTCTGTGCCGGCATCGCGCTGGGCCGCCGGGGCCTGATCGGGCGCGGGCTCCGCCTGCTGCTCTTCTCGTTCGCGTTCGCGATCATCGTGATCACGCTGCTCTCGGTGGCGGGCCGGCTGACCGGGCTGATCACCCTGGACGACGTCACGAGACCGCGCCCGAACACCGGCTTCATCTGGCACCCCGACGAGTGGTCGTTCATCGTCGCCCTGCTGGCCGGGGCCGCCGGCGCGCTCGCGCTGGCCGTCTCGCGGTCCGCCACGATGGTCGGCGTCTTCATCAGCGTCACGACCGTCCCGGCGGCCGGCAACCTGGCGCTCGGACTGGCCTTCGCCAACAGCCACGAGATCATCGGGTCGGCCACGCAGCTGGCCGTCAACATCGTCGGCATGGTGATCGCCGGCGCGATCGTGCTGCTGCTGATGCGGTGGTGCTGGGCGCCGCTCACCGCCTGGTCGGAGCGGCTGTTCGGCCGCCAGGCCGACCTCGCCGAGGACTAGCGACCCAGCGGCGGCGCGAGGTAGCGGTAGGCGTGATGCGTCGTGAACCCGAGCTCCTCGTACATCGCGATCGCGCCGCGGTTGTCGGCGAGCACCTGGAGGTACGCCGTGGTCGCGCCGCGCTCGGCACCCCACTCCAGCAGCGCCTCCATCACCACGAGCCCGAGCCCCTGGCGCCGGTGCGCCGGGTCGACCTCGATGCCGCGGAAGCCCACCCAGTCGTCGGCGTACGCCGCGATGCCCCGGGCGTGCTCGCCGACGCGGACGGTCACCAGGTCACCCTCCTCGTCGTGCTCCGCCTCCGGTGGTCGAGCCTGTCGAGCGTCGTCCTGAGCCCGTCGAAGGGACCCCCGCAGCGTGCGCAGGGCTGTGGCCACCGAGGTGATCTGGAAGAGCGTGTCGGCGTCGCTGCTCTCGGCGACCCACCCGTGCCCGCGGAAGAGCGCGTCCTCGTCGGAGTCGGGCAGCACCGCCGCGATCGGCCGGGCGCCGCGCTCGGCGTACCAGCCGAGCACCAGCTCGTAGTCGTCGGGGAGGCCCGAGGGGCCGATCGCGAGCACGGAGTTGGCGCGGCGCGCGGTCGACGTGGGGGTGTGCCGGAGCAGCCAGTCGCCGAGCGGCTCGGGCCGGAGGTCGGGGAAGAGGGCGAGCGCCCGCCGCTGCGCCTCGGCCGGCGTGACGCGGTGCCGGGTCGACGGCCGCGGCGGCACCGGCTTGCCGGAGACGATGTCGGCGAGCGCGATCGTGACCGGCGGGCCCGACTCGGGCTGCACGACGCACGCGCCGTCGGCCCAGGACAGGCAGGTGCCGAGGACGTCGGTGAAGGCCGGCCCGCCCGTGGGCCCGGTCTCGCCGCGCACCAGACGGCGCAACACCACGCGCTGGCCCACCACGTGGGGGCCGAGCCCGTGCTGGTTCACATACTGGGGGTCTGCCGACGGTGCCACCCGGGGATACTAGGCTGTGGTCGAGCACCTGCTCTCGTGAGTATCAGGAGGAATCGGTGACCTACGTCATCTCCCAGCCGTGCGTCGACGTCAAGGACCGGGCCTGCGTTGACGAGTGCCCCGTCGACTGCATCTACGAGGGCAAGCGGATGCTCTACATCCACCCCGACGAGTGCGTCGACTGCGGCGCCTGCGAGCCGGTCTGCCCGGTCGAGGCGATCTTCTACGAGGACGACACTCCGGAGGAGTGGAAGGCCTACTACGACGCCAACGTGCACTTCTTCGACGACCTCGGCTCGCCCGGCGGCGCGGCGAAGATGGGCGAGATCGACCACGATCACCCGATGATCGCCGAGCTGCCTCCGCAGAACCAGGACAGCTGATCCTGTCTTGAAGGGGCGTGTCTCCGGGCGCCTCCCGGACTTTCCCTGGGACAACCTGGTCGAGCACCGGGAGCGCGCGGCCGCGCACCCCGACGGGATCGTCGACCTGTCGATCGGCACCCCGGTCGACCCCACGCCGAAGGTCGTCCGCGAGGCGCTGGCCACCGCGGCCGACTCGCCGGGCTACCCGCTGACGATCGGCACCGAGGACCTCCGGCGGGCGTGCGTCGACTGGCTCGCCCGGCGCCACGGCGTCACGGGCCTGGGCCCCGAGGGCGTGCTGCCGACGATCGGCTCCAAGGAGCTGGTCGCGACACTGCCGGTTCAGCTGGGCATCGGCCCGGGTGACCTCGTGGCGTGGCCCGAGCTCGCCTACCCGACGTACGAGGTGGGCGCGGCGCTCGCGGGCGCCCGCGGCGTCGCGACAGACTCGCTGCTCTCGCTCGGCCCGGAGCGGCCGGCGCTGCTGTGGGTGAACTCGCCGTCCAACCCGACCGGGCGGGTGCTGCCGCCCGAGCACCTGAGGAAGGTCGTCGACTGGTGCCGCGAGCGCGGCACGATCCTGGTCTCCGACGAGTGCTACATCGAGTGCGCCTGGGAGGCGTCACCGATGTCGGTGCTCCACCCCGACATCTGCGGTGGGTCCCACGAGGGCATCCTCGCGGCCCACTCGCTGTCGAAGCGCTCGAACCTGGCCGGCTACCGGTGCGCCTTCGTAGCCGGCGACCCCGTGCTGGTCGGCGAGCTGCTCGCCGTGCGAAAGAACCTCGGGCTGATCATGCCCGGCCCGCAGCAGGTGGCGATGGCCGCCGCGCTCGACGATGACGACCACGTCGTGGAGCAGCACGCGCGGTACGCCGCGCGGCGGGCGAAGCTGCGCGAGGCGCTCGAGTCGGCCGGCTTCCGGGTCGACCACTCCGAGGCGTCGCTCTACCTCTGGTCGACGCGTGAGGAGGAGTGCTGGGCGACGGTGTCGTGGCTCGCGGAGCGCGGCATCCTGGTCGCTCCGGGTGATTTCTACGGCCGCGCCGGCGGGCGTCACGTGCGGGTCGCGTTCACCGCCACCGACGAGCGCGTCGACGAGGCGATCGCGCGGTTGGCCGACTAGGTCGGTCGCAGCGTCAGTCGCAGCGTCAGGCGCAGCGTCAGGCGCTCAGCGTGTGGTCGAGGCCGTCGGGCGTCAGGTAGTGCCCGTCGTCGAACCAGATCACGCCGTTGCACAGCTGGCACCAGCCCTGCTCGGTGTGGTCGGCGACCACCTGGGCGGTGCAGCAGTCGTCGGCGTTGCTGTCGGGGCAGCTGGGTGAGTGGATGCACATCGTCGTTCCTCGGGGGGTCTGTGTTCTCCGTCTCCATCGGCAGTGCGTCGGTGAAGCCTGAGCAGTTCGTCCAACCCATCCAGCATGCTCCGCCGAGGCGCGCTTCACACACGTCCTCCACAGGAAGTCGACCCGGCGTGTCGCGGACGACTACTCGTGGACGTCGACGTGCACGTGGTCCCGGTGCTCGAGGATCGCGCGGTCGCCGGACCGCGCCGGCGGGTCGTACTGCCGCCAGCCCTCGTCGGAGTCGTTCGCGGTCCAGATGCGGCCGTCGAAGATCACCGTGCGGATCGAGAGCCGGTCGGCCTGGGCGACGAGGTACTGCGCCATCGCCCATCCGCGGATCCTGTTCTCGGCGTTGACCGGCCGCACGAAGACGTCCACGGCCCGCCCCTCGTAGTGGGCCGAGCCCTCCATGTGGCCGGTCGAGACCCCGCCGGGGGCGAACCCGCCGACCGGCGGGTCGCCGAAGACGGCGGCGACCTCACGGCGTACGACGTCGGCGCGCTTCGTCAGGCCGGAGTCCCGGAGCCTCGTCGCCGCCGACGACGGCTCGTCGCCGAGGCGACAGCTGAACGCGTGGGGGGAGTTGCCCGTCAGTGCGGAGGCGAGCACGCGAGCGTCCGCCTCGTGGTCGGCGTACGCGTCGGGGAAGCCCGAGCGCTGCACCTGCTGCGCGGCCTCGGTGACCTGCATCGACTCGTAGCCGTCGACCTTCGCCAGCCCGTCGTAGAACGCGTTGGTCGCGTACACGGGATCGAGGATCTCGTCGGTCGTGCCCCACCCCTGCGACGGCCGCTGCTGGAAGAGGCCGAGCGAGTCGCGGTCGCCGGTCTCGAGGTTGTAGAGCTTCGACTCCTGGTACGCCGTGGCCAGGGCGATCGTCGCGGCGCGGGCCGGCATGCCGCGCTGGATCGAGACCGCGGTGATCAGCGCGGCGTTCTCGGCCTGCTCCACGTCGAGCGCGACCGTGCGGCCGTCGACGGTGGCGGTGCACTCGTCGGGCTGGAGGAGCGGCGACACCTGCTGCACGACGGCATAGCCCACCGCCGCGGCCACGCCGACGGTGGCGAGGCCGAGCAGGGTGACGCCGGTCCGCATCCGCATGGAGCAAGTGTGCGGATGTGGTTCAACAGCCCCGAATCGCCGCGGTCAGTTGGCGTGCAGCGCCGCGTTGAGCTCGACGCCGGCGCTCTTCCACGGGACCGCCTCGACGGCGCCGGTCACGGAGTTGCGACGGAAGAGCACGTTGCTGGTGCCGGAGAGCTCGAGGGCCTTGATGACCTTCGGCTTGCCGTCCATGTCGCTGACGGTGACCTTGGTGCCAGCGGTGACGTAGCAGCCCGCCTCGACCACGCAGTCGTCGCCGAGCGAGATGCCGAGCCCGGCGTTGGCGCCGAGCAGGCAGCGCTCGCCGATCGAGATGACCTGCTGGCCGCCGCCCGAGAGCGTGCCCATGATCGACGCGCCGCCGCCGACGTCGGAGCCGTCGCCGACCACCACGCCCGCGGAGATCCGGCCCTCGACCATCGAGGCGCCGAGGGTGCCGGCGTTGTAGTTGACGAAGCCCTCGTGCATGACGGTCGTGCCCTCGGCGAGGTGGGCGCCGAGACGCACCCGGTCGGCGTCCGCGATCCGGATCCCGGCGGGCAGCACGTAGTCGACCATCCGCGGGAACTTGTCGACGCCGTACACCGTGAGGTGGCGCCCGTTCGCCCGCAGCCGGGCCCGGGTGAGCTCGAAGCCCTCGACCGCGCATGGGCCGGCGCTGGTCCACACCACGTTGGTGAGCAGGCCGAAGACTCCGTCGAGGCTGACCGAGTGGGGGGTGACCAGCCGAGCGGACAGCAGGTGCAGCCGTAGCCACACGTCCTCGGTGCTCGCCGGCGCCGACTGCAGGTCCGCGACCTCGACGAGGAGCACCTCGCGGGTGACGCCGCGGTCGGTGTCCGTGCCCTGCAGCGCGCTCAGCTCCGGCGGAGTGATCGCGTCGGCGGGCTTCTCGCCGAGCGCGGGCGCCGGGAACCAGACGTCCAGGACCGCCCCGGAGGCGTCGAGGGTGGCGAGGCCGAAGCCCCAGGCGGTGCGGGGTGTCTGCTCGTCGGTCACGGGAGTCCACCCTAGGGGTCGCGGTCGGTGGTCTCGCCCCTCGGGTCGCAGTGCGAGCACCAGGAACTTAGGTTAGCCTCACCTATCATGCATCGTCGTCTCGCGACCCTCGCGTCGCTCCTGGTCCTCCCTCTCGCCCTCGTCGCGTGCGGCGACACGGGCGATGACACCGCGGACGCCGCCGGCGCGTCGAGTACGCCGCGCGAGCCGGTCGTGGTCGACCACGTCTACGGCTCGACCGAGGTCGACGGCGTACCGGAGCGGATCGTGACGATCGACGTGCAGTGGACCGACGCCATGCTCGCGATGGGGGTCGAGCCGGTCGGCTACACGATCGACCCCTACATGCCCGACGGCCCGGCGCCGTGGCAGGACCTGCCCGCCGACGGGGAGGCGCTGGACCTGACCGACGGGGTCCCGATCGAGAAGATCGCAGCACTGAACCCGGACCTGATCGTCGGGTCCTTCTCGATCACCGACAAGCGCACCTACGAGCTGCTCTCGGCGATCGCGCCGACGATCCCGAACCTCGACGAGGCCCAGGTCCAGCCGTGGCAGGACCTGGTCACGATGGCCGGCACCGTCCTGGACCGCCCCGACGAGGCCGAGTCGGTCATCAGCGATGTCGACGACGCGGTCGCGCAGACCGCCGAGGACCTGCCTGCGCTGGCCGACCAGACGTTCGCGCTGGCGCAGTACGTCGTGGGCGACTCGATGTACATCGTCGCCGACGAGGCCGACGGGTCCAGCGTCTTCTTCGAGCACCTCGGCATGACCATGTTCGAGCCGGTCCGCGCGCAGGGCGAGAAGACCGGTGAGGCACGGGTCCAGGTGAGCACCGAGCGCGCGGACCTGCTGCGCGCCGACTTCCTGGCGTTCCTCGTCAACGGCGGCGACGAGGGCGACCTCGCCGACATCGCCGGCTTCGACGAGCTGCCGGGGACCGTGGCGGTGCTCGACTACGCCACGATCGTGGGGCTCAACACGCCCACGCCGCTGTCGATCCCGTACGCGCTCGACCAGCTGCGGCCCTACCTGGAGGAGGCCGCCGCCTGACGCTGGGCCGCTCGCCGGGTCACTGACCGGTGCGGCCGTCGATGCACTCGCGGAGCAGGTCGGCGTGGCCGCAGTGGCGCGCGTACTCCTCGATCAGGTGGACGACCACCTCGCGCATCTCGATGTCGCCGTCGTCGTGCAGTCCGAGGTGGTCCATCGGGTGGCTGGCCTGGAACTCCGCGGCGTACGCCACCTCCGCGCGCCACGCCGCCCAGGCCTCGGCCACCACGTCGTCGTCCGCGACCGCGCCGTCGAAGTCGGCGTCGCGGTGCTCGTCCTTGCCCCACATCTTCGGCAGGTCGAGGCGGCGCTCCATCACCCGTCGCCACCACGAGTACTCGACGGCGGCGAGGTGCCGCACCAGGCCGAGCAGCGACATCGTCGACGGCGGCACCGACCGGCGCGCCATCTGCTCGGCGTCCAGCCCCTCGCACTTGCGCTCGAACGCGGCCCGGAAGTGGCTCAGGTAGTCCTGGAGGACGGCTTCCTCGCCGCGGAGAATCTCGTCGGTCATGGGTGCACCCGATCAGTCCGACGCGCGGGAGCGCAATCCGATTGGCACCGGCGGCGCGCCGCGCCGTACGCTTTCGGGACAGGCGTCTGAGCCGTCATCAACGGTGAGCCCCGGGAAGAACGGCCTCGGCCCAGTAGAACCCGGCGGGTGGGCCCGTCACAGCCTCGAACGAGTGGCTCCCAGCAGCTGGGGGAGCAAGCAGGGTGGTACCGCGGCAGAGAAGTCGTCCCTGTGGTTGGCGCACCGATCACAGAGAGACCCGCGATGAGCTATCCGAAGAACGAGTCCGGCAGCGTGCCTTCGAGCCCTCGCTTTCCGGAGATCGAGGAGCGGATCCTCGAGTTCTGGGAGAAGGACGGCACGTTCCAGGCGAGCGTCGACCAGCGCGACCCGGGCCAGAACGGCGACAACGAGTTCGTCTTCTACGACGGCCCGCCGTTCGCCAACGGCCTCCCGCACTACGGCCACCTGCTGACCGGCTACGTCAAGGACCTCATCCCGCGCTACCAGACGATGCGCGGCAAGCGCGTCGAGCGGCGCTTCGGCTGGGACACCCACGGCCTGCCCGCCGAGCTCGAGGCGATGCGGCTCAACGGCATCAAGACCACCGACGAGATCCTCGAGCTGGGCATCGAGGCGTTCAACGAGGCCTGCCGGGCGTCGGTGATGAAGTACACCGGCGAGTGGCGCGAGTACGTCACCCGCCAGGCGCGCTGGGTCGACTTCGACAACGACTACCGCACCATGAACCCCGACTACATGGAGTCGGTGATCTGGGCGTTCAAGCAGCTCCACGACAAGGGCCTCGTCTACGAGGGCTTCCGCGTGCTGCCCTACTGCTGGAACGACGAGACCCCGCTCTCCAACCACGAGCTGCGGATGGACGACGACGTCTACCAGAACCGTCAGGACCCCGCGGTCACGGTCGGCTTCGACATCGCGACCGACGGGCCCTTCCGGGGCGCGAAGCTGCTCGTCTGGACGACCACGCCGTGGACGCTGCCGAGCAACCTCGCGGTGATGGTCGGCGAGGACATCGAGTACGTCGTGGCCACTCCGTCGGACTCGGGGGCGGACGGCACCCGGTACGTCCTCGCCGCGGCGCGGCTGTCGGCGTACGCACGTGAGCTGGGCGAGACGCCCGAGATCACCTGGCGCGGCCCCGGCTCGGAGCTCGTCGGACTGACCTACGACCCGCCGTTCACCTACTACCGGGGCCACGAGCGTGCCTTCCGGGTGGTCGCGGCCGAGTTCGTCACGACCACGGACGGCACCGGGATGGTGCACACCGCCGGCGCCTTCGGTGAGGACGACAAGATCGTCACCGACCGCGAGGGCATCGAGGCCGTGATGCCGGTCGGCAAGGACGGGCGCTTCACGTTCCCGGTCACCGACTACGAGGGCATGCAGGTCTTCGACGCGAACCTGCACATCATCGACCACCTCAAGGCGACCAGCGGGTCCGTCACGCCGGGCACGGTGCTGCTGCGCCGCGAGACCTACGACCACAGCTACCCGCACTGCTGGCGCTGCCGCGAGCCCCTGATCTACAAGGGCGTCTCGTCCTGGTTCGTCGAGGTCACCGCGTTCAAGCAGCGGATGATGGAGCTCAACCAGCAGATCAACTGGGTGCCGGAGCACATCAAGGACGGCCAGTTCGGCAAGTGGCTCGAGAACGCCCGGGACTGGTCGATCACCCGCAACCGCTTCTGGGGCAGCCCGGTGCCGGTGTGGAAGAGCGACGACCCGGCGTACCCGCGCATCGACGTCTACGGCTCCTTCGAGGAGATCGAGCGCGACTTCGGCACGCTGCCGCGCAACAAGGCGGGGGAGCCCGACCTGCACCGGCCGTACGTCGACGACCTGGTGCGCCCGAACCCCGACGACCCGACCGGCAAGTCGATGATGCGGCGCGTCTCCGACGTGCTCGACGTGTGGTTCGACTCCGGCTCGATGTCGTTCGCGCAGGTGCACTACCCATTCGAGAACTCCGACTGGTTCGACGGTACTGAATCTGGAGGCTCCGCCTCCGGGCACTTCCCGGCGGACTTCATCGTCGAGTACATCGGCCAGACGCGCGGCTGGTTCTACACGCTGCACATCCTGGCCAGCGCGATCTTCGACAAGCCGGCGTTCGAGAACTGCATCAGCCACGGCATCGTGCTCGGCTCCGACGGCAACAAGATGTCGAAGTCGCTGCGCAACTACCCCGACGTGCGCGAGGTCTTCGACCGCGACGGCGCCGACGCGATGCGCTGGTTCCTGATGTCGTCGCCGATCCTGCGCGGCGGCAACCTGGTCGTCACCGAGCAGGGCATCCGCGACTCGGTGCGCCAGGTGCTCATCCCGCTGTGGAACAGCTGGTACTTCTTCCAGCTCTACGCGAACGCCGCCAAGAACGGGCAGGGGTACGACGCGAGGCGGGCGACCGACTCGACCGACCCGCTCGACCGCTACCTGCTGGCCAAGTGCCGCGACTTCGTGGGCGAGATGACCGAGGCGCTCGACGGGTACGCCGTGGCGGACGCGTGCGATGCGACGCGGTCGTTCCTCGACGTGCTGACCAACTGGTACATCCGCCGCTCGCGCGACCGCTTCTGGGGTGACAACCCGGCGGCCTTCGACACGCTCTACACGGTGCTGGAGACGGCCTGCCGCGCGACGGCGCCGCTGATGCCGCTCACGACCGAGGAGGTCTGGCGCGGTCTCACGGGCGGTCGCTCGGTGCACCTCGCCGACTGGCCGCTGGTCGACGAGCTGCCGGCCGACGACGCCCTGGTGGCCGCGATGGACACCGTCCGCGAGGTCTGCTCGGCCGCGTCGGCGCTGCGCAAGGCCCGCAACCTGCGCAACCGGCTGCCGCTCGGGTCGCTGACCGTCGTGGTCGCCGACCCGACCGCGCTCGAGGGCTTCGAGGCGATCGTCCGCGACGAGGTGAACGTCAAGGAGGTCCGGCTGCTCTCGGTCGAGTCCGACGAGGCGGCGACGTACGGCGTCGAGCAGAAGCTCACCGTCAACGCCCGCGCCGCGGGTCCGCGCCTCGGCAAGGACGTGCAGCTCGCCATCAAGGGCTCGAAGACCGGTGACTGGTCGGTCGCCGAGGACGGCAGCGTCACCGCCGGTGGCCTGGCGCTCCAGGAGGGCGAGTACACCCTCGAGACCGTCGCCGGGTCGGCCGACGCGGGCTCGGCGACCGGCATGCTCCGCAGCGGTGGCTTCGTCGTCCTCGACACCGACGTCACCCCGGAGCTGGCGCTGGAGGGCCTCGCCCGCGACCTGGTGCGCGGCATCCAGCAGGCGCGCCGCGACGCCGGCCTCGACGTCTCCGACCGGATCGCGCTCACCGTCGCCGGCGGTGCGTCGGTGCAGGCCGCCGCACGCGCCCACGAGGGGCTGATCACGGCCGAGACCCTCGCGACGTCGTACGACGTGGTGGACGCCGTCGACGGAGCCGAGGTCGTCGTCGGCGACGGCGAGAAGGCCACCGTGGCGGTCGCCAGGGCCTGAGCTACCTGCGGAACCGGTCGAGGTGGCGCCCGAGCCACCCCGCGAACGTGCCTGCCGGGCGACCGAGCAGGTCGGGCACGGCGGCGTCGACGCGCGTCGCCTCGGCCGGCGGACGCTGCTGCCAGGCGACCAGCGCGTCGATGAGCGCCTCGTCGTACCCCTCCTGCGACCAGCGCCGCCGCGCCTGCTCCTCGGTGAGCTCGCGCAGCGTCACCTCCCGGCCCAGGGCTGCTGAGAGTCCCCGCACCCGGTCCCGGACCGAGACGGGCTCCGCCCCGGTCAGGGAGTAGCGGCGACCGGCGTGACCGTCGGTCAGCATCACCTCGGCCGCGACCTCGGCGACGTCGCGCTCGTCGACCATCGACTCGGCGACGTCGACGAACGGCTCCACGACCGTCGACCCGTCGCGGACACCGCTCGCCCAGGTGAGCGTGTTGCCGAGAAAGCTGACCGGCTCCAGGCCGACCCACTCCGTGCCGGACGCCGCCAGGGCGTCCTCGACCGGGCCGCGGTAGCCCGCCCACAGCAGCACCGTGCGCCGGATCGGCGCCGCCCCGATCGCGGCGGCGCTCTCCGGGGTCATCGCGCCGGACAGCAGGAACGCGTAGTCCGCGCCGTCTGCTGCGCGCTCCAGGTCGACCGGCCGGCTCAGGTCGCCCTCCACGGTCTCGACCTCCGCCGGCAGGTGGGCACGATCCCGGTCCCGCACCATCGCCCGGACCCGGACGTCCCTGCGGAGCAGGGCCGTCATCGTCTCCCGGCCGGCCTTCCCCGTCGCTCCTGCCACCAGTGCCATCACCATGTCGTCCTCCTGTTCGTCGTTGGCGGCGACGCTAGGAGTTGAAGTCCGCTTCAGGTCAAGGACCGTCCGGGACCCCGGACACCTCAGCTGATGCCGAGTCGGCCGGCGAGGCGGTCGAGGGAGGCGAGGACCTCGTCCTCGGACCTGTCCGGGACGCCCCAGATCAGCTCGGTGGCACCCTGCTCGGCCCAGGCGACGAGGTCGGCGGGGTCCGGCTTGAAGGCGATCAGGATCCGGATGTCGGGGGAGCCGTCGCGACCGGCGTCGGCCCAGGCCTTCCTGAGCGCCTCGATCTGCCCGGAGATGTCCTGCTGGGTCGGCGTGGTCATCCAGCCGTCGGCGTGCTGGGCGATCCACCGGAACGTCTTCGGCCCGCCGCCGGCGCCGATGACCAGCGGGATGTGCGCGGCCGGCTTCGGGTAGGCCCACGAGGGCCCGAACGACACGAACTCCCCGTCGTACGACGCCTCCTCCTGCGTCCACAGCGCGCGCATCGCCTCGACGTACTCGCGCAGGACGGTACGCCGCCGGTCGGTCGGGACGTGGTGGTCGGCGAGCTCGTCGGTGTTCCAGCCGAAGCCGGCGCCGATCTCGACCCGGCCTCCGGAGAGGTGGTCGAGGGTCGCGATCTGCTTGGCCAGCGTGATCGGGTCGGACTCGACGGGCAGTGCGACCGCCGTCGAGAGCCGGATCCGCGACGTGGCCTGGGCGACGGTCGCGAGCGAGATCCAGGGGTCGAGCGTGCGCAGGTAGCGGTCGTCGGGCAGCGTCGCGTCGCCGGTGCCGGGGTGCGCGGCGTCGCGCCGCACCGGGATGTGGGTGTGCTCGGGCACGTAGAACGTGTCGAACCCCCGCTCCTCGGCTGCGGCGGCCAGGGTGGCTGGCCGGATGCCGCGGTCGGAGGTGAAGAGCACGAGTCCGTTGCGCATGGGTCGCATAGTAGAACGTGTTCCAGTTCTACCGGTAGTGGGCGGCTGGTTGGATAGGCCCGTGACCTCCCTCGACCTGACGACCGACGCCGTCTCGCTGACCAGGCAGCTCGTGGACATCGAGTCGGTGAGCCTGGACGAGCAGCGGATCGCCGACTCGGTCGAGCAGGCGCTGCGCGGGCTCGGCCACCTCGACGTCGTCCGGCACGGCCACACCATCGTCGCCCGCACCGACCTCGGGCGCAGCGAGCGCGTCGTCATCGCCGGGCACCTCGACACGGTCCCGGTCAACGACAACCTGCCGTCGCGGCTCGAGGACGGGATCGTCCATGGGCTCGGCAGCTGCGACATGAAGGGCGGCGACGCGGTGCTGCTGCGCATCGCCGCGACGATCCCGGAGCCCAACCGCGACGTCACGTTCATCCTCTACGACGCCGAGGAGATCGCCGCCGAGCACAACGGCCTGCGCAAGCTGGCCGAGAGCCAACCCGACCTGCTCGCGGCGGACTTCGCGATCCTCATGGAGCCGTCCAACGCGATCGTCGAGGCCGGCTGCCAGGGCACGCTCCGCGTCGACGTGCGCACCACCGGCGAGCGCGCCCACACCGCCCGCGCCTGGCGCGGGGTCAACGCGATCCACAAGGCGGGCGAGGTGCTCCGCCGCCTCGAGGCCTACGAGCCGCGCAAGCCGGTCATCGACGGGCTGGAGTACCACGAGGGCCTCAACGCCGTCGCCGTCCGCGGCGGCGTCGCGGGCAACGTCGTGCCCGACGAGTGCGTCGTCGAGGTCAACTACCGCTTCGCGCCCGACCGCTCCGAGGCGGAGGCCGAGGCGTTCGCCCGCGAGTTCTTCGACGGGTACGACGTGACCGTCACCGACTCGGCACCCGGGGCGCTGCCCGGCCTGGACCGGCCCGCCGCGAAGGCGTTCGTCGACCTCGTCGGTGGCGAGGTCGCACCCAAGTTCGGCTGGACCGACGTCGCGCGGTTCACCGCCGCCGGTGTACCCGCCGTGAACTTCGGGCCCGGCGACCCGCTGCTGGCCCACAAGCAGGAGGAGCACGTGCCCGTGGAGCACATCCAGCGCTGCGAGGAAGTCCTCACCAGGTGGTTGACCGCATGAGAGCCAAGTTCAAGGGTCCGATCATCCAGCGCCGAGACCAGGTCGACCCCGGCACGACCGACCAGCGGCTGCTCGACTCGCGCGGCCCGAGCGACTGGGTGCACACCGATCCGTGGCGCGTGCTCCGGATGCAGGCCGAGTTCATCGAGGGCTTCGGCGCCCTCGCCGAGCTCGGCCCGGCGGTCTCGGTGTTCGGCTCCGCGCGCACGTCGCCCGACCACCCGACGTACGCCATGGCCGAGCAGGCCGGCCGCAGCCTGGCCGAGCACGACTTCGCGGTGATCACCGGAGGCGGACCGGGCGCGATGGAGGCCGCCAACAAGGGCGCGAGCGAGGCGGGCGGCGTCAGCGTGGGGCTCGGGATCGAGCTGCCCTTCGAGGCCGGTCTCAACGAGTGGGTCGACGTCGGCATCAACTTCCGCTACTTCTTCGCGCGCAAGACGATGTTCGTGAAGTACTCCCAGGGGTTCATCGTGCTCCCCGGCGGCGTCGGCACCCTCGACGAGCTCTTCGAGGCGCTGACGCTCGTCCAGACCGGCAAGGTCACCGAGTTCCCGATCGTGCTCGTCGGCTCGTCGTACTGGAGCGGCCTGATCGACTGGATGCGCGGCACCCAGCTCGCCGAGGGTGCGATCGCCCAGGCCGACATCGACCGGCTGGTCGTCACCGACGACGTGGAGGTCGCGGTCGCGCGGATGGTGGCCGCGCGGGAGGCCCGGCGATGATGTGGTTCTTCGCGATCCTCGTCGTGCTCGCGCTCGGCGGCATCGCGTTGCTGGCCGCCGGACGGGGCACGCCGATGGCCGAGGTGTACGACGACCGGCCCGACTCGACCGTGCCCGCGACCGGTCCGTTGGGTGCCGACGACCTGCGTCGCGTGCGCTTCTCGCTGGCG
This sequence comes from Nocardioides sp. GCM10030259, assembly GCF_042666375.1. NCBI lineage: Bacteria > Bacillati > Actinomycetota > Actinomycetes > Propionibacteriales > Nocardioidaceae > Nocardioides > Nocardioides sp. GCM10030259. The sequence goes on from NZ_JBHTDF010000002.1 coordinate 299,983, forward strand.
TTCCGCGGCTACCGGATGTCGGAGGTCGACGCCCTGCTCGACCGGCTCGCCCGCGAGCGCGAGGAGTCTGTCCGGGATGCGGGCGACGACCCCGCCCGTGGCGACGACCACACGGGGTAGGGCAGACTGCCCGGCGTGTCGACCGAGGTGATCGTCTACGTCCTCACCGCGCTGGCTGCCGTCGTGGTGTCGCTGACCCGACTGCGGCTGGGGAAGGGCGGGGCCGGCCGGCTCAGCATGGGGACGAGCCTCGTCAACGTGCACACGGTGGCCGGTGGACTCGCCCTGATCACGTGGATCGTGTTCCTCGTGGCCCCCGAGGACAGCCCTGTCGGGACGTCCACCTTCGGCATCGTGTCGCTGGCTCTGTGGTGGGTGACCGTGATCGCCGGGCTGCTGATCCTCGTGCGCTGGTTGCCCTCCCACGGCAGGCACGCCTCCGAGGGCAGCGCCGACTCGTGGTCGGAGGGACCCGGCCTCTCGATCCTCGCCCACGTGGGCATGCTCGTCGGCGTCTGCGTCTTCACCTGGGCCTACCTCACGTCGGCGGTTTGAGACCCGGGCGTTGTGGCAGGGTGCTGGTCATGCGTCTCGGGACCCTGATCACGACCGCCCTGCTCGCAGCCACGCTCACGGTGCCCGCCGCCACGGCAACCAGCGGATCGGCGTACGCCGCGCCCGTGCGCGACGACCGCGGCAACGCCGTCATCGAGAAGCGCGTGATCGGCCACTCCGTGCGCGGCCGGCCGATCAAGGCCTGGCACCTCGGCGAGCCGGGTCAGCGCAAGGTGGTGCTGATCTCGACCATGCACGGCGACGAGGACAACACGCGACGCATCCTCGAGAGCCTGCGGGACGGGCGCCCGATCCGCGGCATCGACCTCTGGGTGGTGCCGGTCTACAACCCCGACGGCCTGGCCCGCGGCACCCGCAAGAACGCCCGTGGCGTCGACCTCAACCGCAACTTCCCCAACGCCTGGGCCGACCTGGACGGCTCCTACGAGTCCGGGCCGCGGCCGGGATCGGAGCCGGAGACCCGCGCGATGATGCGGTTCCTGAAGGAGATCAAGCCGTCGCGCATCATCAGCTTCCACCAGCCGCTCGTCGGCGTCGACACGGTCACCAAGGACCGCGGCTTCTCGCGGCGGGTGGCCTCCCACCTGCGCCTGCCGCGGAAGTCGCTGACCTGCGGTGGGGTCTGCCACGGCACGATGACGGGCTGGTACAACAACCGCTTCGACGGCGCCGCCCTCACGGTGGAGTACGGCCACAACCCCCCGCGGAAGCGGATGCGTGAGGCCGCGCCGCGCCAGGTGCTCCACCTCTTCGACGCGCACCGCGTCGGCAAGGGCGGCGGCGCCCACCGGGAGCGCTGACATGCGCCGCGGGCTCGGCCTCGCCGTCACGACAGCAGTCGCGGCAGCACTCGTCGCGGTGCCGGCCTCCGCCGGGGGCGCCGCGCCGCCGACCTGCCAGGGCCACCGGGCCACGATCGTCGGCACAGACCGCGGCGACGTCCTGACCGGGACCCCGGGGCGCGACGTGATCGTCGGCCGCGGCGGTGACGACGAGATCCGCGGCCGAGGCGGCAGCGACCTGCTCTGCGGGGGCGACGGCGACGACCGGCTGTACGGCGGGGCGGACCGGCGCTGGCGCGACCAGTTCCAGACGATCGCGACCGGCGACCGCCTCGACGGCGGGCCCGGCGACGACCGGTTGCACCCCGGCCCGACGATCCGCGGCGTCGAACTGGTCCAGCCCGACCTGCTCGTCTTCGGGGGACGGCACGGCGTGGCCGTCGACCTCGACGCCGGCATCGCCACCGGCCAGGGCACCGACCTGATCACCTGGCGACGCACCCTCGGCGTCGTCGGGTCCGACGGCGACGACCGGATCCTCGGCACCGACGAGCCGGACCACCTGGTCGGGCGCGGTGGCGACGACGAGCTGATCGGCCTCGGCGGCCCCGACGTCCTGCGCGCCGACGCCGGCGACGACATCGTGCGCGGCGGCCGCGGACCCGACGAGATCACCAGCACCGCCGGCCGCGACGAGCTCCACGGCCAACGCGCCGACGACGTCATCTCCGTGCGCGGTGGTGCCGGCGACGAGGTCCACGGCGACGAGGGCGGCGACCTGGTCTTCGTCTACGTCGGCGGCGACCTGCGCAACCTGTCGGGTGCCGTGATCGACGGCGGTCCGCCCGGCCCGAAGCCCTGGGACACCAACGCCGTCTGGATCTCCAGCCGCGGCCCCATGGCCGGGGCCCGCGTCGTGGTCGACGCCCGGGCCGGCACGATCACCGGCGGGGCGACCGGCGGCACGATCACCGGCTTCGCGGAGCTCGGCTTCGGCATCCAGCGCGGGGTCCTGGAGTTCCTGGGCTCCGACGGCCCGGACGAGCTCACCCTGGACTTCGGTCGCGTGATCGCGGACGGCCGCGGCGGTGACGACGTCCTCAACGGCGGGAGTCGCGACGACGTGCTCATCGGCGGCGAGGGCAACGACGACGTGTTCGGGCGCCAGGGCACCGACACCTGCGACGCCGAGCTCGAGAAGGGCTGCGAGCGCTAGCGGCCCTCGAACACCGGCTTCTCCTTGGCCACGAACGCCGCGACCGCGGCGCGGTGGTCGGCGGTGGCGCCGGTCTTCGTCATCATCGCGCTCTCGAGCTCGAGCGCCTCCTCGAAGGAGTGCCCGGCGGCGTACGCCACCGACTGCCGCATCGCGCCGAGCGCGACGGTCGGCCCCGCCGCCAGCCGGGTCGCGAGCGCGCCGACCTCGGCCGCGAGCTGGTCGGCGGGCACCACCTTGGTGGCCAGGCCGAGCTCGAGGGCGTCGGCGGCGGTGACGGTGCTCGGGAAGTAGAGCAGCTCGATCGCCTTGGCGCGCCCGACGAGCCGCTGCAGGTGGTAGCTGGCGCCGGTGTCGCAGGAGAGCGCGACGTTCGCGAACGCCAGGTTGAAGCCGGCGGTGTCGGCGACGATGCGCAGGTCGCACGCGAAGGCCAGGCTGGCGCCCGCGCCGGCGGCGACGCCGTTGACCGCGGCGATCACGGGCTTGGCCATGCCGGCCAGCGCGGTGACGGTCGGGTTGTAGTGCTTGTCGACGGTGGTGAAGAGCGCGTCGCTGCCGCCGTTCTCCAGCAGCTCGATGTGCTCCTTGAGGTCCTGCCCGGTGCAGAACGCCTTGCCGGTGCCGGTCAGCACCACGCAGCGGACGGCGGGGTCGTCGGCCACCCGCTGCACGGTCTCGAGCAGCAGCTCCTTGGTGGCCACGTTGAGGCTGTTGTAGGCGTCGGGACGGTTCAGCGTGATGGTGCCGACGCCGTCTGCCACGTCGAGCAACACAGGGTCGGGCAGGACGGGGGAGTCGGTCATGGGCGCAGTCTGTCAGGAGCCCAGGCAGCGTGCCACGAACCGGTCGGTTCCCGGCTTGAGCCGGCTCGCCTCGGCGGCGAACAGCTCTGCCGCATCCCGGCCGGGCCAGTCGTCCGGCAGCAGCTGGTCGGGCAGCCCCGGGTCGGCGAAGAGGAACTTCCGCCACTCGTGCACGAGGTGGAAGCGGGCGGCGAAGGCCGCCTCGTCGGGGTCGTCGTGGGCATCGAGGTGGTCGCTGACGACGCGCTCGGCCGACTTCAGCCAGCCGTCGTACGCCGTGCGGAGCCCCTCGAGGTCCCAGGCCCCGGTCGGCTCCAGGTCGAACTCGTCGGCGCGGGCGGTGCGGGCGGTGGCGCCGGCACGCTCGAGCACCCCGGTGAGCTCGCTGCGGGGGTAGGGGCTGATCCAGACGTTCTCGGCGAGCTCGGCGTACCCGACGAAGCCCAGGTCGGCGCGGAGCCGGATCCGGGCCGACCGCGCGGCCGGCGGATCGACGAAGACCAGGTGCCAGCGGCTGTCCCAGCGAGGCACGTGCCGGCCGTAGATCCGGTCGGCGGCCTCGTCGAGGCGGCGGTTCGCGCGCTCGGTCGTGCGGTAGCCGCGTCCGCCGCGGAGCTGGACCGGCTCGAGCCAGCCCTGCATGACCATCCGGGAGATCGCGGTGCGCACGGCCGGAGCGGCGATGCCCACGGGGTCGAGCAGCCGTACGACGGCTGCCACCGGCGCCTGGCTCCCGCGGCTGCGCAGGTGGTCGCCGTAGACGTCGAAGAGCGCCGAGCGAGCCTGCATAGCCAGAGTGTGCCAGCCCGGGTTTCCGCCCTGTGCTCCACGTCACCGGCGGATAGGGGATAATGGATCTCGCGTACGGCGCGGCGGGCTCGCTCGGAGGCTCGACTTGCGCCCTGACAGGTGAAGGAAGGTGCGCGGATGGCGGCGATGAAGCCGCGGACGGGCGACGGTCCGCTGGAGGTCACCAAGGAGGGGCGGGGCATCGTGATGCGCGTTCCGCTCGAGGGTGGTGGCCGCCTCGTTGTCGAGCTCAACGCCGAGGAGGCAGGCGCTCTCGGGGATGCGCTGAAGGATGTCGTCGGCTGACGTGCCGCCGACACCGACCCCGATACTTCCGAGCCAGGTCTCACCTCCCGCTTTCGCCCTGAGTGCGGCCGCGCCGCACGGCGTCGCGGGGGTCGACGTGGTCGCCCTGCCCGTGCTGCCCGGGGAGGACGGTGGCGGGCCGGTGCTCGGCCCCGGCGCGGCCGACCTCTCCGACCTGCTCGGGCTCGACCTCCTGCGCGTGCTCGAGGTGTCCGCCGCCACCGGCAGGACCGGTGAGGTGACGAGCATCCCGGTGCCGCTCGGCACCGCGGTGAGCGCCGAGCTGACCACCGTGCTGCTGGTCGGCGTCGGCCAGCAGCGGCACCAGGACTTCCGGCGGGCCGGCGCCGCGCTCGCGCGCGCCACCCGCGACCGGGCGGCGGTCGCGACCTCCATCCCGGCGATCGCCCCGGACGCCGTGACTCCGTTCGTCGTCGGCGCGACGCTCGGCTCGTTCCTCTTCCACTGGCGCTCGAAGCCGCCCGAGCACGTCCCGGCCGCGCGGATCGTGCTCGCCGACATCCCCGACGACCAGTCCGCCACGCTCGACCGGGCCGTGGCGATCGGTGGCGCGGCCTGGCTGGCGCGCACGCTCGCCACCGTCCCCGCCAACCTCAAGAACCCCGCCTGGCTGGCCACGCAGGCGGAGGCGGTCGCGGAGGCCCACTCCCTCGACTGCGCGGTCTGGGACGAGCAGCGACTCGCGGCCGAGGGCTTCGGCGGCCTGCTCGCGGTCGGCCAGGCATCGGCGACGCCGCCCCGGCTGATCCGCCTCGACTACGCGCCGCGCCGCGCCGGACGGCGTACGCCCACCGTGGTCCTGGTCGGCAAGGGCATCACGTTCGACACCGGCGGCCTCTCGATCAAGCCGGGCGAGGCGATGTCGAACATGAAGCGCGACATGACCGGCGGCGCCGTCGTCATCGCGACCATGGCGGCGCTGAAGGCCGTCGGCTGCCCGGTCCGGGTGATCGGGCTGATCGCGGCCGCCGAGAACAGCATCGGCGGCGACGCGCTGCGGCCCGGCGACGTGGTGCGCCACTACGGCGGCCGCACCAGCGAGGTCACCAACACCGACGCCGAGGGCCGGCTCGTGCTGGCCGATGCGATCGCGTACGCCGTGCGCAACCTCGACCCGGCCGTCGTCGTCGACGTCGCCACGCTGACCGGAGCGATGAAGGTCGCGCTCGGCCAGCAGGTCGGCGGCCTCTTCGCCAACGACGACGCGCTCGCGGGACTGCTCGGCGGTGCGGCCGAAGTCGCGGGCGAGCCGCTGTGGCGGTTCCCCCTCACCGACTCCTACGAGGGCAAGCTCAGCTCGAAGGTGGCCGACGCCGACAACGCACCGGGCGGCCCCGGCGCGATCGTCGCGGCCCTCTTCCTCCAGCACTTCGTCGGTGACAAGCCGTGGGCGCACCTCGACATCGCCTCCGTGGGCGACTCCCCCGAGGACGCCTACGAGTGGACGCCCGGACCCACCGGGTTCGGCGCCCGCGCGCTGCTCGAGTGGCTGGGCTCGCCCGAGCCGCTCGCCGGCGTCGGCGACTGACCGGGGTCAGTCCGCGTCGGGCGTCCAGACCTTCTTCGCTGCGAGCAGGCCGTCGCCGACCGGCAGCAGCACGGAGACCAGGTCGTCGCGCTCGGCCACGGTGCGGCCCAGCTCGCGGATGGCGACGGTCTCCTCGTCGCGCTGCGCGGGGTCGGCGACCCGGTCGTGCCAGAGCGCGTTGTCGAACGCGACGACGCCGCCGGGGCGCAGCAGCCGCAGCGCCTCGGAGAGGTACGCCGAGTACTCGCGCTTGTCGCCGTCGCAGAACACCAGGTCGTAGTGGCCGTCGGTGAGCCGCGGCAGCACGTCGAGCGCGGCCCCCGAGATCGTCCGGACCCGCTGGCTGGCGATGCCGGCGTCGGTGAACGACTGCCGCGCCAGGCGCTGGTGCTCGGTCTCGATGTCGACGGTCGTGAGCACCCCGTCACCGCGCATCCCACGGAGCAGCCAGAGCCCCGAGATGCCGGTGCCGGTGCCGATCTCCACGACCGCGCGGGCCTCGAGGGCGGACGCGAGGAAGCGCAGGGCTGCCCCGACCCCGGACCCGATCGGCACGACGCCGACCTCGGCCGCGCGGGCGCGGGCCGCGGCCAGCACCTCGTCCTCGGCGATGAACTCCTCGGCGTAGCTCCACGTCGCTGGCTTCACGGGTTCAACGTATCGCGAGCGCGCGCCCACCGGCGGGAACGTCGTGCGGGAACACCGGCCGTACCCCGCTCGTTCTCCCCTCCGAGAGCCCGGTGAGGGACACTGGGCTCGAGGGAACCGGGCTTCACAGGTTCCTCTCAGTACTCGTCCCTAAGGTCAGGAAGGACAAGGACCCTGTTCGGCGGAACCGCGCGACAGCGCGACCCAGTGCACAACCAGGAGGCTCCGGTGGAGACGACTCCGGATCAGCACGTGCCCTCGTGGGACGAGATCGTCGAGCAGCACTCCGATCGCGTCTACCGACTCGCCTACCGCCTGACCGGCAACCGCCACGACGCCGAGGACCTGACCCAGGAGGTCTTCGTCCGGGTGTTCCGGTCCCTCTCGACCTACACGCCGGGCACCTTCGAGGGCTGGCTGCACCGCATCACCACCAACCTCTTCCTCGACCAGGCGCGCCGCAAGCAGCGCATCCGCTTCGACGCCCTGTCCGACGAGCGCGCCGAGCGGCTCACGTCCGCGACGCCCGCGCCGGAGACGGCGTACGCCGACCGGACCTTCGACGACGACATCGAGCGCGCCCTCGCGACGCTGCCGCCCGACTTCCGGGCCGCCGTGGTGCTGTGCGACGTGGAGGGCCTCAGCTACGAGGAGATCGCGGAGATCCTCGGCGCCAAGCTCGGCACCGTCCGCTCCCGCATCCACCGCGGCCGCAACATGCTGCGTGCCGCCCTGGCGCACCGCGCCCCCGGTGCCGGGCGGGTGCGGTACGCCGGCCCGCTGCTCTCGGGACAGTCGTCGTGATCGGTCCGGGCCACCTCGGACCGCGCATCAGCGCGCTGCTCGACGGTCAGCTCTCGCCGGAGGACACCGAGCGGGCCTGGGCCCACGTCCACCAGTGCCACACCTGCCGCGACCAGGTCGAGCGCGAGGGCTGGGTGAAGACCCGTCTCGCCGGGCTGGCGTACGGCGCCACCGAGGCTCCGGCCGGGCTGAAGGGATCGCTCCTCGGTCCGCTGCCCATGGTGGCAGGCGACCCGTTCCTCGTCGACGACCGCGACGGCCGGCGTCGCCAGCTCGGACTCGTCGCCCTGGGCGGCGGCGCCGTCGGTGCGGCGTTCATGGGCGTGCTCGCGCTCGGGATCGCCCCCGCCGACGCGCCGACGATCGACCGTCGGGCGCCCGTGACCGTCATCCAGACCCCGCAGGCGCCGGCCCAGACGCCGCCGAGCTCGCTGCGCTCCGTCAACCCGTTCCTTCGCCAGCAGCAGTGATCCGGCGGCTCCGCCGGCCCCCGGAACGCGTGGTTCCTTCGGTCACGGGACATGATGGAGCCGTGAGCCACGACGACGCCACGGCCGGCACCGAGCCGACCCGGCCGCTGCCGTACCAGCCGCCGACCGCGCCGGCACCCTCCTGGGTGCCGCCGACCACGCAGGCCCCGCCGTACACGCCGGCCTGGCACGTGGCCGCGCCGCCGTCGCCGCCGCGGCACGCGACCCCGCGCGGCCGGGTGCCCGGCTGGCTGTGGCCGGTCGTGTGCGTGCTCGCGCTCGTGCTCGGCGTGCTCGGCGGGCTGGTGGGCGGCGCCGCCTACGAGCGGATCCAGGACGACGAGGGCACGGTCGACGGCGGACTCGCCGCCGTCGACACGGTCTCCGTGCCGCCGCTGCCCCTCGACAACGGCTCGATCGCCGCCGTCGCCCAGAAGCTGCTGCCGAGCACCGTGCAGATCATCGCGGAGTTCGAGGGCGAGGAGGGTGGCGCCACGGGGTCCGGCTTCGTGCTCGACCGCCAGGGCCACGTCGTCACCAACAACCACGTGGTCGCCGACGCCGCCGACGGCGACGGCCCGATCGAGATCGTCGACCGCGACGGCGACCGGTACGACGCCACGATCGTCGGCCGCAGCCCGGTCTACGACCTCGCGGTGCTGTACGTCCCGGAGGCCCGCGGCCTCGCGCCCGCGGCACTCGGCGCCTCGCGGGGGCTCGTCGTCGGCGAGGGCGTCGTCGCGATCGGGTCGCCGCTGGGGCTCAGCTCCACGGTGACCGCCGGGATCGTCAGCGCGCTGCACCGCCCGGTGACCACCGGCGACTCCGGCAACGAGTCGTCGTACATCAACGCCGTGCAGACCGACGCGGCGATCAACCCGGGCAACTCCGGCGGGCCGCTGGTCAACCTCCGCGGCCAGGTCGTCGGGGTGAACTCCGCGATCGCCACCGCGGGCGGCGCGATCGGCGGCGAGTCCGGCAACATCGGCGTCGGCTTCGCGATCCCGATCGAGCAGGTGAAGGTCACCACCGACCAGATCCTGCGCACCGGCGAGGCGAAGTACCCCGTGATCGGCGCCCAGGTGAAGACCGGCGAGACCGACGGCGACGGCGCCGAGATCGACGCGGTCATGCCGGACACGCCGGCCGAGGCCGGTGGCCTGCAGAAGGGCGACGTCATCACCGCGGTCGACGGCTCCCGCGTCACCGACGGCATCGCACTCATCGTCGCGATCCGGACCCACCAGCCGGGGGAGCAGGTCGAGTTCACCGTCGTCCGCGACGGCGAGGAGCGGACCGTCCAGCTCACCCTCGACGGCGAGGTCGGCTGAGCCGCGAATTCTCACTCGACGGGGGTCTCCTCCTCGGAGGACGACTCGACGAACGGGTGCTGGCGGACGAAGGTGCGCGTGTCGTCGTACATGCGCTGGATGAACTCCTCGAGCTGGTCGGCCTCGACCCGCCACTGACCGCGCCCGCCGATCTTGATCGCCGGCAGCTCGCCGCGCCGCACCAGCGCGTAGACCTGCGCGCTCGAGGTGTTGAGCACCTCGGCGACGTCGGCGAGGGTGAGGAAGCGGGGACTCGCGGCCATGGGGCCATCGTCGCACCTTCGCGGGGGTGGCCGGGACCGACCCCGCAGGCCTGTGGATGACCGGGTTTCGGCGTCGGGCGCCGGGGTGATCATGTCGTCGTGAGTCTCGGGGTCAGGCACGACGAGCGGGACGCCGGCCGTCGGCCCGGCGGCCGCGACGCCGTCCCGGTCGCGCCCGCGACCCGTACGTCGACGCCGGGGTGGCGCGACCCACGGCTCTGGATCGGCCTGCTGATCGTCGCCGTCTCGGTCGTCGCGGGCTCCCGGCTGCTCGCCGCCGCGGACGACACCGTCCGGGTCTGGGCGGTCCGGGCCGACGCAGGCCCGGGCGCGCAGCTGACCGAGGCCGACCTGGTCGCGCGGCGGGTCCGGTTCGCCGACGCCGGCGACCTGGCCGCCTACTACGCCGTCGACGCAGCCCTGCCCGACGGCCTGCGCCTGGTGCGCGGCGTCGGTGCGGGGGAGCTGCTGCCCCGCGGCGCCGTCGGCGAGGACGACGCCCCCGTCGACACGGTCGAGCTGCCCGTGGCCGTCGAGACCGAGCAGGTGCCGCCGACCGTCGGCGCCGGCTCCGTCGTCGACGTCTACCTCGTCGGCTCGCCCGCCCGCGGTGGCGACGACCGGGACACCGAGCCCGGCACGCCGGTGCTGCGCGAGGCGACGGTGGTCGACGCCCCCGCGGTCGACTCCGGGTTCGGCGGCTCGGCCGGCCGTCGACAGCTGGTGCTGGCGGTGCCCGAGGAGGCGGCCGCGGCGTACTTCGCCACAGTCGCGGACCTCGATGCCCCGGTGCTGACCGTGGTCCGCCGGGGCTGACATGGCCGACCGGGTCGTCGCGCTGATCGTCGCCTCCGGCGCGGCGTGGGAGCCGGAGGCGTTGCGCCTGCTCGGTGACCACCCCCGGGTCGTCGTGCTCAAGCGCTGCGTCGACGTCGACGACCTGCTGGCTGCCGCGTCCGCCGGTCAGGCGGACGTCGCCGTCGTCGGCATCGATGCTCCGGGCCTCGACCGGGTCGCGGTCGACCACCTGCGCGCGAACGGCGTCCGCCCCGTCGCGATCGCGAGCGGGGCCGCCACCCTCGACGGCGGGCGGCTGCGGGCCGGCCGGATCGGCATCCGGGTCGTGGTCACCGACGACCGGCTCGACACGCTCGCCGACGTGCTCTGCGCCGACGACCAGCCGCCGACCCAGGTACGCCGGCCCGAGGCGCCCGCGCCCGAGGCACCGCCGGCCGCACCGGCGGCCGCCGTGGCCGGCCGGGTCGTCACGGTCTGGGGACCGGCCGGCTCCGGCCGGACGACGCTGGCGTCCGCGCTCGCCGCGGAGATCGCCCGACGCCGCCGGACGGCCGTGCTCGTCGACGCCGACCCGTACGGCGGCGCGGTCGCCCAGCAGCTCGGGATCCTCGACGAGGTCTCCGGCCTGCTCGCGGCCGTGCGCCTGGACGCCGCGGGACAGCTCGAGGAGCGGCTCGGCTCGGTCCAGCGGGGCCTCGACCGGCACCTGAGCGTGGTGACCGGCCTGCCGCGCGCCGACCGGTGGGTCGAGGTGCGGTCCGGCACGCTCGAGGCGCTCCTGGCCCTCGCGCGCACGCGCGCCGAGGTGGTGGTCGACACCGGCTTCAGTCTCGAGGACGACGCGGTGCCCGACCTCGGCGGCCGGCCCGGCCGCAACCACTTGACGATCGCCGCGCTCGAGACCGCCGACGAGGTGCTGGTCGTCGGCGGCGCCGACCCCGTCGGGCTGTCCCGGCTGGCCCGCGGCCTGGTCGAGGTCCGCGAGCGCCGCGCCGGCCTGCCCGTCCAGGTCGTCGTCAACCGGATGCGCCCGACGCTCGGCTGGACCGAGCGCGAGATCGTCGCGATGGTGTCGGGCTTCGCCCGGCCGAGCGCGATCCACTTCCTCCCCGACGACCAGCCGGCGGTCGACCGGGCCCTCGTGGCGGGCCGCACGCTGGTCGAGGGCGGCGACTCCGAGCTCGGTCGAGCGGTGGCCCGGATCGTCGACGGGCTGCTCCCGCCGGTCGGCTGATCCAAACCGGCGGGCCCGGAACGCTCAGGCGGGCTCCCGCGGTGCCGACCATTCCCCCGTGTGGGAACTCGATGACCTGGAACCGGCGGCCGCCGAGATGGAGACGCGTCTGCTCCATCCGAACGGCCGACGGACGGCGTTCGTGTCCCCGCTGCTCGGCTCGATCGTCCCTGCGCTGATCCCGCGGATGTCGCGGACCGAGCTCGGCATGCTCGGCGCCCTGCGCGGACCGGTCAGCCCGACCGTGCTGCCCGCAGGAGCTCCGCCCGACCTCCTCGTCAGCCAGGTGCGCGTGCGCGCCAACCTGGTGCGCTTCTACCTCGACCTGCTGCCGGGCCTCGAGAAGGTCCACCGCAACGGCATCGACGCCCTCTGCGACGTCGCGACCGTGCTCCACCTCGAGCGGTGGATCCGGCCGGCGGTCACCGAGCAGACGCTGCGCCCGCTGCGCCAGCTGGTCGGACCGGAGGAGCAGCTCGGCTTCGGTCCCGGGTACGACGAGGTGCTCGACGTGCTCCACGGCATCGCCGACTTCACGGGGAGCGCCCGCCGGGTGCAGGCCGTGACCGCGGCGTGGGTCGCCCACTCGGAGTACTACTGGGACGGCATCGCCGACACCTTCCTCGCCACCGCCTCGGTCACCGGCCGCCAGGCGTCCCTGCGGATGGTCACCCGGGTCACCACGGTCTCGAGCCCGACCGTCCGCCGCAGCCCCGTCTTCCGCGCGACCCGGCTCCGCGCCGCGGCCGTGATCCTCTCCGACGTCGTCGACGAGCAGCTCGTGGTCAGCGCGAGCGAGCCGTGGCTGGCCGGCATGTCGGCCGGCCCGACCGCCGCCTGAGCAGCGGTCAGGACGCGAACAGCAGGTAGAGCCCGCCCACGGTGAAGGCGATCATCGCCACCAGCAGCGGCAGCTGACCGGTGAGCTGGTGGCGCGGCGGCAGGATCCGGACCGCCCGGTCGTGTGCCGCGATCACCCCGAGGACGTGGCCGGCGACCACGGCCAGCACCTTGACGTTCGCCAGCAGCGTCGGGTGGTAGCTGAGCCAGTAGTTGACGTCGAGGTCCGCCGTGCCGAGGAAGTCGCTGCCGTTGCTGAACGGGTCGCTGAGGTGGACCAGCGTCATCTGCCCGACCTCGACGAAGTAGCTGAGGTAGTGCGCGACGACGTACCCGACCACGATCGGCGCCACCGAGTGTGCGAACAGGTTCGGCAGCTCGAGCCGCTTCAGGTCGTCGCCGAGGCCGGTCAGCATCGTGCCGGCCGCGAACACCAGGCCGACGCCGACGCAGAAGGTCAGCAGTGCCAGGTTGTTGAGGAGGTACGACGAGGTCGTCGAGCCCTGCACGAACTGGATCCAGCGCGTGGAGTCCTTGAACGAGTCGAACGCCGTGCTGCCGAAGAGCACCGCGACCACCGCGAGCAGGCCGGGGCGGACCGGCGTCGCGTCGAGGTTGGCGAGCGGGCTGCGGATCACCAGCATGCCGGTGTCGCCCGGGCCGCGCCGACCCCAGGCGGACATCCGCGAGACGAGCGTCGAGTACACCTCGAACGGGTCGGCCCGCTCGTAGAAGACGTTGCCGAAGAGCGCGCCGCCGACCAGCATCACCGCGACGTACGCCGCGCACCACAGCCGCACCGGGCCGAGCTCGGTGGAGTAGGGGTAGACCAGCTCGAGCCAGACGAACGCGTAGAGCCCGATGGCCGCGGGCCAGTGGCCGAGCCACGCGGGGTAGGTGAAGACGCCCTTCTCCGGGTCGCTGCCCGACAGCTTCGCGAAGGCGAGGTTGATCGTGCGGACCGGGCTGATGGCCTTCCACACCGGACCGAAGAGGAGGGAGAGCGGGACCAGCCCGACCCACCACCAGACGTAGAACACCCCGAAGACGGGGTTGATGACGAGGTCCTCGCCGAACACCGCGGCGGCGCCGACGTAGAGGAACAGCGCCATGCCGAGCACGCGCCACAGCACTCGCCACCAGGTCGAGTCGACGATCGAGACCAGCCACGCGGGCGCCGGCCGGCCGCTGGTCGCCGAGTCGTACCGGGGGGTGCGCCACGCCACCGCGAGCACGGTGAACGACACGACCAGCGCCGCGGTCGCACCGGCGATCGCGAGCTCGGGCGAGATCGGCAGGTCTGTCGCCCCGCCGATCCCGTGGGCGAGGCTGGAGCCGTCGGACAACTAGCTGACCTCGAGCTGGACGATGACCTGGTCGAGCGTGTGCGACTCGACGTCGACGACGCCCGGCCGGTCGATGCCCTGGATCGTCACGGTGCTCTCGCCCGCGGCGTACTCGAGCTCCTGCTCCGGATCGGAGTGCACGTGGATCTCACCCGGCTCGTCGGCGGTCACCGCGAGCTCGACGTCCTGGCCGACCGCGACCTCGACCCGCTCGCCGTTCGGCGTGACGGTGCCGCCCTCGAAGGTCACCTCGACGACCTTCGCGTCGGTGGAGCCGCCCGAGGACCCACCGTTCGACGAGGGCTCCTCCTCGTCGCCACAGGCGGTCGCGAGCGAGAGCGTGGCGAGCACTGCGGCCACGGCTGCGAGGGTACGTCGCATGCGTGCATCCTTCTGGTGCGGGTGATGTCTGTCAGAATCCCATGTCGTACCAACCGTCGGTACGCCGGGTCCACCGGCCGACCGTGACGAAGGGGGACGGATGAGCGAGCGGCTCCGGCCTCGGGACGTGGCCCTGCTGGCCGAGGAGTCTCCGTCCACGCCGATGCACAACGCGACGGTCGAGATCTTCGACCCGGGGGACTCCGGCTTCGACTACGCGTGCCTCGTGCGGCTGGTGCAGGACCGCATCTCGTTCGTGCCGCGCTACCGCCAGCGGATCCAGACGGTGCCGGGCCGGATCGCCAACCCGGTCTGGGTGGACGACGAGAACTTCGACATCGGCTACCACGTCCGACGCTCCGCGCTGCCGCGGCCGGGCAGCCTCGACCAGCTGCGCGAGCTGGTCTCGCGGATCGTCTCCCGTCCGCTGGACCGCAGCCGCCCGCTGTGGGAGATCTACGTCGTCGAGGGGCTCGCCGACGGCCAGGTCGCGCTGCTCACGAAGTCCCACCACGTGCTGGTGGACGGCAGCCAGACCGTCGACATCGGCCAGGTGCTCCTCGACAAGACCCCGGACGCCAAGGAGCTCGGCCACGACGACTGGCGGCCGCACGGCCGCCCCTCGCCGTTCTCGCTGATGGCCGGTGCGGTCAAGGACTCGGTCAGCGACATCGACACGGTCACCGACACCGTGGTCTCGACGACCGGCTCGCTGCTGCGCGGCTTCGCCGACGGCGCGCGTACGACGGGCCGCGTGGTCGACGCCCTGACCAATCGCACTCCACGCGCGGAGTCGCCGATCATCGGGCCGCTCTCGCAGCAGCGGCGGGTGGTGACCGTCCGCACCGACCTCGCCGACCACCGCAAGGTCCGCGAGGCGCACGGCGGCTCGGTCAACGACGTCGTGCTCGCCACGGTCACCGGCGCGCTGCGCGCCTGGCTGATGTCCCGGGGCGAGTCCATGCGCGGCATCCGCCGCATCCGGGCGCTGGTGCCGGTCTCGGTGATCGACGAGGAGCTCGAGCCCACCTCGCTCGGCAGCCAGATCGCGGCCCACTTCGTCGACCTGCCCGTCTGGGAGGCGAGCCCCGTGGTCCGGCTGCACCAGGTGTCCTACTCGTTCCTCGCCCACAAGGAGACCGGCCGCGGGATCCCGGCCTCGCGGCTGGCCGGCATGTCCGGCTTCGCGCCGGCGACGTTCCACGCGCTCGGCGCGCGGGTGGCGGCCGTCGAGCGCCGGCGCGGCTACCAGCTGTGCGTCACCAACGTGCCCGGCCCGCAGGCGCCGCTCTACGCGGCCGGTGCGCGGATGGCCGCGACGTACCCCGTGCCGCCGCTCTTCGAGGGGCGCCCGCTCGCGATCGGCGTGACGTCGTACGACGGAGCGGTGTACTACGGCCTCAACGCCGACCGCGACATGCTGCCCGACGCCGACCTGCTCGGCCCGTGCATCACCGAGGCGCTCGACGAGCTCGTCGACTCCGCGTCGGCGGGCCGCACGCGCGCACCGCGCGGTCGCCGCAAGCGCGCCGCGAAGAAGGCCGACTCGTGAGCCACCGCGTCTACGTCGCGCTCACCCTCGGCGGCCTCGCCTCCGCCGACGCCGACGGCGAGGTCGTCGTCGACGACGACCTCGTGGTCGCCGTCGACGACAGCGAGGAGGAGGAGTACGCCGCGCTGATGACGGCCGCCGACCTCTCGACGGTGCTGCTCGAGGGACCTGGGCGGCGGGTCGTGCTCGTCGCCGAGCTCGACCGGGTGCCCGAGCCCGGCGACGTCATCCCGCGCAAGCGCTGGGTCGCCGTGCACGCCGACGCGTCCGACCGGCCCGCCGACGCCGACCCCGACGAGGACCTGGGCTGGTTCGGGGTGCAGGAGATCGAGCACCTGATCTGAGCCGGTCCGGGTTTGGGGGCGCGGACCGGCAGTGAGAGCATCGCAACATGGACGCTGTCACCACCCCGCCGGCTCCCACGAACGAGCCGAACCTCACCTACGCACCCGGCACCCCGGAGCGCAAGGAGCTCGAGGCCGAGATCGCGCGGCTCGAGAAGAAGCAGAAGCCGCTGCGTGCCTATGTCGGCGGTCGCTGGAAGGCCGGCGGCGGCGCGGAGATCCAGGTCGTCCAGCCGCACGACCACCAGCACGTGCTCGGCACGCTGAAGAACTCGACGCAGGCCGACGCCCGCGCCGCGGTCAAGGCGGCGACCGAGGCGGCGCCGGGCTGGCGGGACATGTCGTTCGACGACCGGGCTGCGGTCATCCTCAAGGCGGCCGACCTGCTGGCCGGCCCGTGGCGCCAGCGCCTCAACGCCGCGACCGTGCTCGGCCAGTCCAAGACGCCGTTCCAGGCCGAGATCGACGCCGCCTGCGAGCTGATCGACTTCTGGCGCTACAACGTCCACTACGCGCGCGGGATCCTGGCGGACCAGCCGATCGCCAACAGCCCCGGCGTGTGGAACCGCACGGACCACCGGCCGCTCGAGGGCTTCGTCTACGCGATCACGCCGTTCAACTTCACCGCGATCGCGGGCAACCTGCCGACGGCCCCGGCGCTGATGGGCAACACGGTCATCTGGAAGCCCTCGCCGACCCAGCAGCTCGCCGCGTCGCTGACGATGGAGCTGCTCGAGGAGGCCGGCCTGCCGCCGGGCGTCATCAACATGCTCCCGGGCGACGGGCTCGAGGTCTCCGAGGTCACGCTGGCCTCCCCGGACCTGGCGGGCATCCACTTCACCGGCTCGACGCCGACCTTCCAGCACCTGTGGCGCACGGTCGGCGAGAACATCGCGTCGTACCGCTCCTACCCGCGCATCGTCGGCGAGACCGGCGGCAAGGACTTCATCGTCGCCCACCCCTCGGCCGACCCCGAGGTGGTGCGGACCGCGATGATCCGCGGCGCCTTCGAGTTCCAGGGCCAGAAGTGCTCGGCCGCCTCGCGGGCGTACGTCGCGCGCTCGGTGTGGAAGAAGATGAAGGACTCGTTCCTCTCCGAGATCGAGTCGATCACCGTGGGCGACCCGACCGACTTCTCCAACTTCATGGGCGCGGTCATCGACGACCGGGCGTTCGCCAAGCACAAGAAGGCGATCGAGCGCGCGAAGCGGTCCCGCAAGCTCGACATCCTCGTCGGCGGCACCCTCGACGACTCGGTGGGCTACTTCGTGAACCCGACCGTCGTCGAGGGCGGCGACCCGACCGACGAGATGTTCACGACCGAGTACTTCGGCCCGATCCTCGCGGTCCACGTCTACGAGGACGGCGACTTCGAGAAGGTCGTCCGCGGCATGGAGTCGATCGCGCCGTACGCGCTCACCGGCGCGGTCATCGCCCAGGACCGCCGTGCGATCGCGTGGGCGCAGCGGGAGCTGCGGTTCGCCGCGGGCAACTTCTACATCAACGACAAGCCCACGGGCGCCGTCGTGGGCCAGCAGCCGTTCGGTGGCGGGCGCGCGTCGGGCACCAACGACAAGGCCGGCGCCGCGGTCAACCTGCTGCGGTGGACCAGCCCGCGGTCGATCAAGGAGACCTTCGTCCCGCCGACCGACTACCGCTACCCCTACCTCGGCTGATGGCCCTGCCCCAGGTCGCGACGGCGCTGCACATGGGCGCCCTGCACACCTACGAGCAGGCGCTGGTGCTGGCGCTGGCGTTCGGCCCGTTCGTCGTGCTCGGGGCCGTGATCGTGCAGCGGCGCCGGCACGACGCCGCGCAGGACGACCTCGAGGATCAGCGCGACAGGTAGTCGTGCGCGACCCGCTCCTCGGCGCGCAGCGCCTTGCGGAGCAGGTCGCCGATCAGCTTCTCGATCTTCCCGCCGACCAGCGGGATGTTGACCGTGATCTCGACGTCCACGGTCTCGGACGTCGTCGTGCCGTCCTCGACGAGCTCGATGCTGCCCACCATCTGGCCCGGCTTGCCCGGGATCGTGACGTGCAGGTCGGCGTGCTCGGTCGAGGTCCACTCCTCGCGCTGCACGATGTTGATCTCCGAGCCGACGAACTTCTTCGCGAACCCGGGGATGCCCTCCGCCGGCTGCACCTGGTCGACGACCACCACGACCGTGTCGCCGTCCTGCTCGAAGCGCGCCGAGCCGGTCAGCGACCCCTGCGCGGCGATGACCTCGTCGCGGTACGCCGGGTCGTCGAGCATGGCGCCCACCTCGGCGAGCTGGGCGTCGTATGTCATCGTGTGGGTGAACCTCATGGCCGACATCATGCCGGTCCCTGAGGCTCGGGCCGTCAGTCCCCGGGCCACTCACCGGTCCAGCGCTCGAACATGCGAGCGCCGCCGCGGTCGATCAGGGCCCGGACGACGGAGAAGATCGCGCCCTGGACGAGGGCGGCGACGAGGATCTTCGACAGGTTGAACTCGGACTGCAACGGCGTCGGCGGGTCGTCGGAGCTCTGGGGGTCGAGCCGCTTCCACACCTGCTGGAAGATCTGCCCGGCGATGAGCCCGCCGACGAGGCTCGCGACCAGCCCCCACGGCCGGTACAGGATCTTGGCCGACTTGCTGGACCGCTTCTCGCCGGCCGCGGGCCCGGTCATCTGTCTGGCCATCAGCGCCGCCTCCTCGACCGTCGCGGCGAGTTGTTGCGGCGCCACAGCACGACGACCACGACGGCGGCCGCCGCCGCGATCACGCCGCCCCCGAGGCCGAGCGTGGCCGGGGTGGGCTTGCCTTCGTCATCGGTCGCCCGGGCCCGGAGCCCGCGCAGTCGCGCGGACGCGTTGTCCCTGGCGTCGCTGAGGGCCCCGCGGACCCGGGTCTTCACGTCCAGCTTCGCGGCGAGCTGGTCCACCGTCTCGGCCAGGTCCGCGCGGGTGCGGTCGATGTCGGCCTGCAGTGCGGCGACCTCCGGGGTCGCGTCGTCGGTGGGCATCGGGTCCGGCGGGGCGTGCCCGTCGGCGCGGTGGGCGCCGGGGCCTCCGGCGGTGTCGTTCGTTGCCATGTCAGGGCTCCCTCGCTCCTGGGTGTGGGTCGGCGGGTCAGTGCTCGCGGGCGTGCTTGACCGCCTCGACGTCACGCTTGACGTTGTCGACGGCGCGCTCGGGCATCGGTGGCGTCGCCTCGGCCACCCGCTTCTTGCCGAGCAGCGCGGCGATCCCAGCAGCAGCGAGCAGCACGACGGCGACGATGAGCGCGGCGAGCCAGGCGTCCATCACGAGGGCAAGAGCGAGGATGACGGTGGCGATGACGACCGCGATGCCGTAGAGGGCCAGGATGCCGGCCCCTCCGAGCATGCCCGCGCCGATGCCGGCCGTCTTCGCCTTGCCCGTGACCTCGACCTGGGCGAGCCGCAGCTCGTCGCGCACCAGCCGGGACACGTCCTCGGACAGACGGGACACCAGGTCTCCCGTCGTGCTCTCTCCAGTACCGGCCCCGGAGGGGTCGTTGTTCACAGCCATGTGGTCCTCCCCAAACCCTCAGCCCGCCCGGCCGGCGCCTCCTGGGCGGCGGCCACACGATGCAGGCGGCTTGCTGGTCAGGTGCCCACCTCGACCCCAGGCATGCGAGGGCGACCGTCGCCGTACGCTCTGGCCCATGAGCGAGCAGGCAGAGAGCTTCGTGTCCTTCGGCGAGCAGGGGGCGCAGCTGACGTACGGCAGCTACCTCCGGCTCCCGCAGCTGCTCGACTCCCAGCACCTCGAGTCGGACCCGCCGGCGCACGACGAGCTGCTGTTCATCACGATCCACCAGGTCTACGAGCTGTGGTTCAAGCAGCTGCTGCACGAGGTGACCGCGGCCCGCGACGCGATGCTCAGCGGAGTCGCCCCGAAGTCAGAGGGAGGTGGGCGGCTCTGGTGGGCGCAGCACCTGCTCGGCCGGGTGCACGTGATCGAGCGGGTGCTGGTGCAGCAGGTCGACGTCCTGGAGACGATGACGCCGCAGGACTTCCTGGAGTTCCGGCAGCGGCTGGCGCCCGCGAGCGGCTTCCAGTCGGTGCAGTTCCGGGAGCTGGAGTTCCTGTCGGGCGCGAAGGACCCGGCGTACCTGCGCCGGTTCCGCGGCCTCACCGACGCCGAGGAGGCCCGGCTCGCGGCCCGGCTCGACGAGCCGAGCCTGTGGGACGCCTTCCTCGCGGTGCTGCGCTCCTTCGGCCTCGCGGCCGACACCGACGAGGACGTCTCGGCGTCGATGCGCCTGGTCGCCCACGACCGGGACCAGTACGCCGTGGTCTGGGCGCTCGCCGAAGCGCTCCTCCAGCACGACGAGCTCGCGGCCAGCTGGCGGGCCCGCCACGTGGTGATGGTGGAGCGGATGATCGGCGCCAAGTCGGGCACGGGCGGGTCGTCCGGCGCGACGTACCTCCGATCGCGCCTGCCGGTGCAGTACTACCCCCTGCTCTGGGGCCTGCGCAGCGAGCTCTGAGGGGCGGCGTGTCCGACCCTGACTGGCCGGTAGCCGACGTGGGGTCCTAGTGTCAGAACTGTGTCAACGGCGACGCATGATGTGGACAAGTCCGCGCTCCTCGAGAGCGCGATCGAGCTGGCGCGATCGGGGAGGGGGAGTGGCGGTCCGCCCCACGACCAGGTCGACACGCTGATCCGTGCGTACTACCGCCATGTCGCCCCCGAGGACATCGCCGACCGCTCGGAGATCGACGTCTACGGGGCGTTCGCGTCCCACTACAAGCTCGCGGGCAGCCGGCCGCAGGGCACGGCCCGGGTCCGGGTCCTGACGCCCGGCCCCAGCGACCAGGGGTGGTCGGCCGACGGGCACTCCGTCGTCGAGGTCGTCGTCGACGACATGCCCTTCCTCGTCGACTCCCTGACGATGGAGCTCTCCCGCCAGCTCCACGACGTCCACCTGGTGATCCACCCCGTCTTCGACGTGGTCCGCGACATCACCGGCTCGCTCCAGAGCGTGCGGCCCGTGGCCGACGGCACCGAGCACGAGGACGGGGTCGTCCGCGAGTCCTGGATGCACGTCGAGATCGACCGGGTCCCCGAGGGCGACGACGTCGCCGCCATCGAGGAGGCGTTGCAGCGGGTGCTGCGCGACGTCCGCGAGGCCGTCGAGGACTGGGACAAGATGCACACCCAGGTCGCGACAGTCGTGGAGGAGCTGTCGGCCGAGCCGCCGGAGGGCGTCGACCCGGCCGAGGTGCAGCAGGCCCGCAACCTGCTGCAGTGGCTGGCCGACGACCACTTCACGTTCCTCGGCTACCGGGAGTACCGGCTCGAGCGGCAGGGCGACGACGAGTACCTGCGCGGCGTCCCCGGCAGCGGGCTCGGCATCCTGCGCGCCGACCAGCTGATGGGCGCGACGTCCGGCCGGCTCCCCGCGGCGGCGGCCGCGAAGGCCCGCGAGAAGACCGTGCTGGTGCTGACCAAGGCCAACTCGCGGTCGACCGTGCACCGCCCGGCGTACCTCGACTACGTCGGTGTGAAGAAGTTCGAGAACGGCGAGGTCGTGGGCGAGCGTCGCTTCCTCGGCCTCTACTCCAGCGCTGCCTACACGGAGTCGCTGACCCGCATCCCGCTGCTGCGGGAGCGCGCGGCCGCCGTCCTGAAGCGCATCGGGTTCTCGCCGATGAGCCACGACGGCAAGGCGCTCATGGACACGCTCGAGACCTACCCGCGCGACGAGCTCTTCCACACGACCGTCGACGAGCTCGCGCCGATGGCCGAGCAGGCGATGCACGCCCGGGAGCGCCGGCAGCTGCGGCTCTTCATCCGCCGCGACACCTACGGCCGCTACGTCTCGGTGCTCGTCTACCTGCCCCGCGACCGCTACAACACGGCGGTCCGCGAGCGGTTCTCGGAGATCCTGCGGGACCGGCTGGGTGGGGAGTCGGTCGAGTTCACGGTCCGGCTGACCGAGTCGACGACGGCGCGCGTCCACTTCGTGGTGCACCCGCCGAAGGGCGCCGACATCCGCGAGGTCGACACGACCGATCTCGAGCGCCGGCTGCTCGACGCCTCCCGGTCGTGGCGGGACGACTTCACGTCCGCGGTGCTCGCGTCGTACGGCGAGGAGGCCGGCACGGCGCTGCTGCGCCGCTACCTCGACTCGTTCCCGGAGGCGTACAAGGAGGACTTCGCGGCGCGCGTGGGCGCCGTCGACCTCGGCCGGCTCGAGGACATCCGGCTCGACGACGACGAGTCCGGGCTCGACCTCTCGCTCTACGAGGACCTCGACGCCGGCCGCGGCGAGGCCCGCCTCAAGGTCTACCGGATCGGCCGCCCGCTCTCGCTCTCGAACGTGCTGCCGATGCTGTCGTCGATGGGCGTCGAGGTCGTCGACGAGCGGCCCTACCAGGTCGACCTGGAGCGGCCGACGTACATCTACGAGTTCGGGCTGCGGTACGGCGCGAGCCTGCCCGACAACGCCCGCGAGCTCTTCCAGGACGCCGTCCGCGCGGTGTGGGACGGCTTCAACGAGGTCGACGGCTTCAACGCGCTGGTGCTCGCCGCCGGGCTGAGCTGGCGGCAGGCGACGCTGCTGCGCGCCTACGCGAAGTACATGCGCCAGGGGAACTCGCCGTTCGCGCTCGACTACATCGAGGGCGCGCTGCGCGGGAACGTCGACATCACCCGGCTGCTGGTGCAGCTGTTCGAGATCCGGTTCGACCCGAAGGCCGACCGCAGCCGCGCCGAGGTGGTCGAGGAGCGCATCAACCGCGCGCTCGACGACGTGGCCAGCCTCGACCACGACCGCATCCTGCGCTCGTACCTGACGCTCGTGCGCGCGACCCTGCGCACCAACTACTTCCAGCCCGCGTCCGACGGCGGCCCGAAGGCCTACATCGCGCTCAAGCTCGAGCCGGACGCGATCCCGGACCTGCCGGCGCCGCGGCCGAAGTACGAGATCTTCGTCTACTCGCCGCGCGTGGAGGGCTCGCACCTCCGCTTCGGCGCGGTCGCCCGCGGTGGCCTGCGCTGGTCGGACCGCCGCGACGACTTCCGTACCGAGGTGCTCGGCCTGGTCAAGGCGCAGATGGTGAAGAACACCGTCATCGTGCCGGTCGGCGCGAAGGGCGCGTTCTTCTGCAAGCAGCTCCCCGACGCCAGCGACCGCGACGCCTGGCTGGCCGAGGGCGTCGCCTGCTACAAGACGTTCATCTCCGGGTTGCTCGACATCACCGACAACCTGGTCGACGGGGAGACCGTGCCGCCGCGCGACGTGGTGCGCCACGACGGCGACGACACCTACCTCGTCGTGGCGGCCGACAAGGGCACCGCGACGTTCTCCGACATCGCCAACGGGGTCGCGCAGGACTACGGCTTCTGGCTGGGCGACGCGTTCGCGAGCGGTGGCTCGGTCGGCTACGACCACAAGGCCATGGGCATCACGGCGCGCGGCGCGTGGGTCTCCGTGCAGCGGCACTTCCGCGAGCGCGGCGTGGACACGCAGGCGGAGGACTTCACGGTCGTCGGCGTCGGCGACATGTCCGGCGACGTCTTCGGCAACGGCATGCTCTGCTCGGAGCACATCAGGCTGGTCGCGGCGTTCGACCACCGCGACATCTTCGTCGACCCGACGCCGGACCCGGCGGCGTCGTACGCCGAGCGGAAGCGGCTGTTCGAGCTGCCGCGATCGAGCTGGCAGGACTACGACAAGGGCCTCATCTCCGAGGGCGGTGGCATCTACTCCCGCCAGCTGAAGCGGATCCCGCTCAACGACGCGGTCCGTGACGCGCTCGGCATCGAGGCGGGTGTCACCGCGATGACACCGGCCGAGCTGATGCACGCCATCCTCCAGGCGCCGGTCGACCTGCTCTGGAACGGTGGCATCGGCACCTACGTGAAGGCGTCGACCGAGAGCCACGCGGCGGCCGGCGACAAGGCCAACGACGGGATCCGCGTCGACGGTCGCGACGTCCGGGCGCGCGCGGTCGGTGAGGGCGGCAACCTCGGCCTCACGCAGCTCGGCCGCATCGAGTACTCCCTCAACGGTGGCCGGATCAACACCGACTTCATCGACAACTCCGCCGGCGTCGACACCTCGGACCACGAGGTGAACCTGAAGATCCTGCTCGACCGGGTCGTCAAGGACGGCGACCTGACCGCGAAGCAGCGCAACCGGCTGCTCGCGGAGATGACCGACGAGGTCGCCGACCTGGTGCTGCGCGACAACTACGAGCAGAACCTCGCGCTCGCCAACGCCATCGACCACGCGCCCTCGATGCTGCACGTCCACGAGGAGTGGATCCGGCGCCTGGAGCGCGACGGCGTGCTCGACCGCGAGCTCGAGGGCCTGCCGCCGGCACGCGAGGTCAAGCGCCGGCTCGACAGCGGCGACGGGCTGACGGCGCCCGAGCTCTCGGTGCTGCTGGCGTGGACGAAGATCGTGCTCGCCCAGGAGCTGCTGGAGTCGGACCTGCCGGACGACCCGTACCTCCACTACGACCTGCGGGCCTACTTCCCGACCCAGGTGCAGGAGGGCTTCGTCGACCAGGTCGGCCAGCACCCGCTGCGGCGCGAGATCATCGTGACCCAGGTGGTCAACGACCTCGTCAACGGCGCGGGCATGACCTACTGGCCGCGGCTCGCGGGGGAGACCGGCGCGAGCGCGGGCGAGCTGACCCGGGCGAACTTCGTGGCCCGGGAGATCTTCGCGTCGCTCGAGCTCCGCAGGGAGCTGACGACCTACGACAACCGTCTCGACGCGGCCGTCCAGACCCGGATGCGCCTCGAGATGCGGACGCTGGTGGAGCGCGCGTCGCGCTGGCTGGTCAACAACCGGCGGCCGCCGCTCGACAGCGAGGCCACGGTCGAGCTGTTCGGCGAGCCGGTGCGGCGCACGATGGCCGAGCTGCCCGAGCTGATGGGCGGCCGCGAGCTCGGGGCGTACGTCGAGCGCAAGGAGTCGCTCGAGCGCTCGGGCGTGCCCGAGGACCTGGCGTCGCGGGTGGCCGTGCTGCCGCCGGCGTACATGCTGCTCGGCGTCATCGAGATCGCCCAGCGCGAGGGCCTCGACCCGAGCACGGTCGCCCGGGTGCACTTCGCCCTGGGGGAGCGGCTGGGGCTGCCGGCCCTGGTGCAGCGGATCCTCGCGCTGCCGCGGGCCGACCGCTGGCAGACGATGGCGCGCGCCTCGCTGCGCGACGATCTGCACACCGTGCACGCCCAGCTCACCGCGCAGGTGCTGGCGGCGACGTCGGTCGACGACCCCGCACCGGCGCGGGTCGCGGCGTGGGAGGCGGCCGAGGAGGTCGTCGTCGCGCGAGCGGCCGCGACCCTGGACGAGATCTGCGCCGACGAGCAGGCCGACCTGGCCCGGCTGTCGGTGGCGCTGCGGGTGGTGCGCGGGTTACTCGCTTCGGGCTGAGCGTCCCCAGCCGATAGCGTCCTCCCATGACCGATCTCGCCGCGGCCGGTGTGGCCGAGACCGCACGGCTGGTGAGGGAGGGTGAGGTCTCCGCGCGCGGTGCCGTCGAGGCCGCACTGGCTCGCATCGACGAGCGCGACCGCGACCTCAACGCCTTCTCCCGGGTGCTCGCCGACGAGGCGATCGCGGAGGCCGAGGCGCGGGACGCCACGCTGGCCTCCGGTGCGTCGCCCGGGCCGCTGCACGGTGTGCCGATCGCCATCAAGGAGGAGATCGACGTCGCCGGCACGGTCACGACCTTCGGCGGCGAGGGCAACTCCACCCCGGCCGCCGTGGACGCCGAGGTCGTCACCCGGCTGCGCGCCGCGGGAGCGGTGATCGTCGGCAAGACGACGATGCCGGAGTTCGGGGCGTTCCCGTTCACCGAGTCGGTCTCGCGCGGCATCACCCGCAACCCCTGGGACCGCAACCGCACGCCCGGCGGCTCCAGCGGCGGTACGGCGGCCGCGGTCGCGTCGGGCATGGTCCCGGCCGGCATGGGCGGAGACGGCGGCGGCTCGATCCGGATCCCCAGCGCCAGCTGCGGTCTCTTCGGCCTCAAGCCGCAGCGCGGCCGGGTCACCACCGCGCCGCAGTCGCACCTGTGGTTCGCGCTCGGCACGGCCGGGCCGCTCACGCGCACCGTCCGGGACAGCGCGATCGTCTACGACGTCATCCGCGGCAACGTCGAGGGCGACCTCTACACGGCGGGTGGTGACGACTCCTTCGTCGACGCGGTCGGGCGGGCGCCCGGTCGGCTGCGGATCGGCTGGTCGATCAAGTCCGTCACGATCGGCGTCGCGCCCGACCCGGCGCACGTCCGCGCGGTGGAGGACGCCGCACGCCTTCTGACCGACCTCGGCCACGACGTACGCCAGGTCGATCCGCACTACCCCGACCCGACAGCGGCGTTCGTGCCGCAGTTCTTCGCCGGCATCAGGCACGAGGCCCAGCACGTCGAGCACTACGACCGCCTCGAGCGACGCACCCGGGAGACCTGCCGGCTCGGCGCCTGGGTCACCCCGAAGGTCGTCGAGTGGGCGCTCGGGCAGACCGAGAAGGTGTCGACGAAGGCGAACCGCATCTTCCAGGAGGTAGACGTGCTGCTCACGCCCGCCATCGCCCATCGACCCCCACCGGTCGGCCGGCTGGACGGCGTCGGCACGATCCAGTCGTCGCTGAGGGCGATGCCGTCGATCGCGTACGCCGCGATCTGGAACGTCGCCGGCAACCCCGCCGCGTCGGTGCCCTGCGGTACGGCGCCGGACGGGCTCCCGCTCGCCGTGCAGCTGGTCGGGCGCACCGACGACGAGGCCACCCTCTTCTCGCTGTCCGCGCAGATCGAGTCGGCCCGCCCGTGGCCGTTGCTCGCTCCGGTGGCCGCAGCATGACGGCGGCGATCGAGGTCGCCGGGCTCACCAAGGTGTACGGCGAGCTGCGTGCCGTCGACGGCGTGGACCTCACGGTCGCCGAGGGCGAGTTCGTCGGCATCCTCGGGCCCAACGGCGCCGGCAAGACCACGCTGCTGGAGATGATCGAGGGCCTGCGCGAGCCGACCGAGGGGACCGCCACGGTGCTCGGGCTGCCCGCGTGGCCGCGCAACCACGCGCTGCTGCCGCGGATCGGCGTCCAGCTCCAGGCCTCGTCGTTCTTCGAGCGGTTGACGGCCCGCGAGCAGATCCACACCTTCGCGTCGCTGTACGGCGTCCCCGCAGCGCACGCCGACGAGTGGCTGGAGCGCGTGGGGCTGGTCGAGAAGGCGGACAGCCGGGTCGAGGACCTGTCGGGCGGCCAGGGTCAGCGCCTGTCGATCGCCTGCGCGCTGGTGCACGACCCGGAGCTGGTGTTCCTCGACGAACCGACGGCTTCACTCGACCCGCAGGCGCGGCGCAACCTCTGGGACCTGCTGAACGACATCAACGAGCAGGGCCGCACCGTCGTGATCACCACCCACTACATGGACGAGGCGGAGGCTCTCGCCGACCGGGTCGCGATCATCGACAATGGGCGGCTGCTCGTCTACGACACCCCGTCGGCCCTGATCCACCGGCTCGACGCCCCGACCCGGATCATGCTGGCCGACGGCGATGTGATCACCACGCGTGAGCCGGCCGCGGAGATCGCCCGGCTCACGGAGGAGAACCGCCTCGACGGCGTCCGCGTGCAGACCGGCACGCTCGAGGACGTCTTCCTCGACCTGACCGGGCGGGAGTACCGCGCATGAGGTCCTTGACGCAGGGCCCGTTCTGGGCGCTGTCGCGGGCGATCCTGCTCGGCTTCGTGCGCGACCGCACCGCGGTCTTCTTCGCGGTGATCTTCCCGCTGATGTTCCTCGTGCTCTTCGGGGGCCTCTTCGGCGACCAGTCGGCGAGCAAGGTCGACATGATCGTCGTCGGGGACGTGTCGCTGATCGACGACCTGCCGGAGGAGGCCGACGCGACCTTCGACGCGACCTTCGAGGTCACCCGCTCCGACGACCTCGATGACGCGGTCGACCAGGTGCGCAAGGGCGATGCCGACGTGGCGATCGAGCAACAGGGCGACACGCTGGTCGCGCACTACACGCGCACCGACCCCGCGAAGGCGGGCATCACGGCCGGCGCGCTGCAGGCACTCGTCGACGGCACCAACGTCGCGGTGACGGGCCAGCCGCCGACGTACACGCTGGAGGTCGAGTCGGTCGAGGACGACTCGCTCGACACCATCCAGTACTTCACCCCCGGACTGCTCGGCTGGGCGGTCGCGATGAGCGCCGCCTTCGGCGCGGCCGCGACGATCCAGGGGTGGCGCCAGACCAAGCTGCTCCGCCGGCTCCAGCTCGCGCCCGTGTCGACCCGCACGGTCGTCGGCGCGCGGGTGTCGGTGACGGTGGCGGTGGCGCTGGTGCAGATGGCGATCTTCATCGGCATCGGGGCGCTGTTCTTCGGCCTCACGCTGACGGGGGCGTGGTGGATGGCGATCCCGCTGCTCGTCGTCGGCACGCTGTGCTTCATGTCGCTCGGGCTGCTGGCCGGCGCGATCACGAAGACCCAGGAGGGCGCGGTCAACGCCGCCAACTTCATGGTGCTGCCGATGGCCTTCCTGAGCGGGTCGTTCTTCCCGCTCGACGCCGCGCCGCAGTGGCTGCAGACCGTGTCGAACCTGCTGCCGCTCAAGCACCTCAACGACGGCATGCTCGACGTGATGGTGCGGGGGGAGCCGTGGACGGCGGCGCTGCTGCCGATGCTCTTCCTCGCGATCTTCGCGGTCGTCGTCACGCTGATCTCGGCGAAGCTCTTCCGGTGGGAGACCACATGAGCACTCCACACTCCCTGGCCGGCCGTCGGATCCTGGTCACCGGTGCGTCGTCGGGGATCGGGGAGGCGACCGCGAAGGCGGTGGCCGCGCGGGGCGCGACGGTGCTGCTCGTGGCCCGACGGGCGGACGAGCTCGACCGCGTCCGCCGCGAGATCGAGGCCACGGGTGGCCGCGCCGCGGCGTACCCCTGCGACCTCACGGACCTCGACGCCGTCGACGCGCTGGTCGCGCAGGTGCTCGACGAGCACGGTGCCGTCGACCACCTGGTCAACAACGCGGGCCGGTCGATCCGGCGGTCGCTGGCCCTGAGCTACGACCGCTTCCACGACATCGAGCGCAGCATGGCGATCAACTTCCTCGGGCCGGTGCGGCTCACGCTGGGGCTGCTCCCGGCGATGCGTGCCCAGGGGTTCGGGCACGTGGTCAACATCGTGACGTGGGGCGTGCAGCTCAAGGCGCCGAAGTTCAGCGCCTACATCGCCTCCAAGACCGCGCTCGACTCGTGGAGCCGCGTCGCGGCCCGCGAGTGCTACGGCGACAACGTGCGGTTCACGAACATGCGCTTCTCGCTGGTGCGGACGGCGATGAGCGCGCCGACGGAGGCGTACGCCGGGCGCGGCGCGACGCCCGAGCAGGCGGCCGCGCGCGTCGTGCGCGCCATGGAGAAGCGGCCGGTCAACGTCAACACGCTCTCCGGCAACGTCGGCGAGCTCCTCGGCCTGGTCGCCCCGCGGTTCGCCGACTGGCTCTTCCACCGCTTCGACCGGCTCTTCCCGGACTCCGCCGCGGCCAGAGGGGACCTCAGACGAGCATCCAGACCGCCGCGCTGACGCCGACCACGACGATCAGGCCGCGCAGCAGCGCCGGGTTGAGCCGGCGGCCGAGGTGCGCGCCGACGTACCCGCCGACCACCGAGCCGAGAGCGAGCAGCAGCACCGCCGTCCAGTCGAGCTCGGCGACGACCAGGAAGATCGCGGCGGCGACGAGGTTGCTGGCCAGCACGGCCAGTGTCTTCAGCGCGTTGATCACGCGGAAGTCGAGGTGCGACCCGATGCCGAGCACCGCCATCATCATCACGCCGGACCCGGCGCCGAAGTAGCCGCCGTACACCCCGACGAGCGTGGAGAAGAACGTCGTGGCGGGGGAGAGGTGCGAGTCGCCCGGCTCCACCGCGTCGTGCTTGCGGCCGAGCCAGCGCCGGATCCGTGGCTGGGCGCCGACGAGCAGGCAGGTGCCGAGGATCAGCCACGGCACGATCGCCTCGAAGACCCCGGGCGGCAGCGCGAGCAGCAATGCGGCACCGCCCACGGCCCCCGCCGCGCAGGTCGTGATCACGGCGGCCGTCACGGCCGGCTCCTCGCGCAGCTCGCGGCGGTAGCCGAGCGACCCGGTCAGGCCCGCGGGCACCATCCCCACCGTGTTGGAGGCGTTCGCGACCACGGGCGGCAGGCCGAGCGCCACCAGCACCGGGAAGCTCAGCAGGGACGCCACTCCGACGGTCGAGGTCATGATCCCCGCCACGAGGCCGGTCCCGACGATGGCGAGGTGTTCGAGGCCGGTCACCGGGTAAGGCTAGAGGAGCGCCGCCGGCGTGATCGGGGTCACTCGGGACCCCCGCCGGCGGCTTCGAAGGAGTGCCCGCATGGGTCCGGAGTGGGTGGCGATCATCGCCCTCGTCGCACTGTTCGTCGTCGGCACGGTGCTGCCGATCAACATGGGAGCGCTGGCGTACGTCGCCGCGTGGTTGGTCGGCATGTTCTCGCTCGATCTCGACGAGAAGGAGATCGTCGCCGGGGTCAGCGGTGACCTGATCCTGACGCTGATCGGCGTCACGTACCTCTTCGCGATCGCACGCAACAACGGCACGGTCGACCTGATCGTCCGGACCGCGGTGAAGGCCGTGGGCGGCCGGGTGGCGTTGATCCCGTGGGTGATGTTCGCGGTCACCGCCGTGCTGACCGCGGTCGGCGCGGTCAGCCCGGCGGCGTGCGCGATCATCGGCCCGATCGCGCTCGGCTTCGCGGGCCGCTACGGCATCAGTCCGCTGATGATGGGCATGTTCGTCGTCCACGGGGCGCAGGCCGGCGGGTTCTCGCCGATCAGCATCTACGGCACCATCACCAACTCCGTGATGGCGCAGAACGACCTGCCCAACAGCGAGATCACCATCTTCCTCGCGAGCCTCTTCGTGAACCTCGCGCTCGCCGTCGTGCTCTTCATCGTGCTCGGCGGCCGTTCGCTGATGTCGCAGCGGATCGACCCCGACGAGGACGACACCCTCACCGAGGACCTGCACCGCGGCGGCGCCACCGTGCCGGCGCGCGGCACGGGCGCCTCCGCGCCGGTCGGCACGCAGGCGGTCGGTGTGCGCCGCGACCAGGTGCTGACGCTCCTCGCCTTCCTCGGCGTCGCCCTGATCGCCCTGGCCTTCGACAAGAACATCGGCTTCGTCTCGATCACCGCCGCGGTGCTGCTCGCGATGCTGTCGCCCAACGAGCACAAGGACGCGGTCAAGCAGATCGCCTGGCCCACCGTGCTGCTCGTCGCCGGCGTCAGCACCTACGCGACGATCCTCGAGACTGCCGGCTCGCCGGAGTTCGTCGGCGACTGGGCGGCGGGGCTCGGCACGGCGGTCCTGGGCGCACTGGTGCTCTGCTACGTCGGCGGCGTGGTTTCGGCGTTCGCGTCGTCGACCGCGCTGCTGCCCGTCATCATCCCGATCGCGATCCCGCTGATCGCCGACGGCGGCGTCAGCGCCGGCCTCTTCGTCGCGGCCCTGGCGGTGTCGTCGACGATCGTCGACGTCAGCCCGTTCTCCACCAACGGCGCCCTGATGCTGGCCAACCGCCCCGACACGATCGAGGAGCAGGTCTACTACAAGCAGATCCTGACCTACAGCGTGATCGTCGTCGTCGCCGGACCGCTGCTGGTGTGGGCGGCCCTGGTGCTGCCGGGCTGGTGACGCCGCCAGCGTTCAGCGGGAGAGGTTCCGGTACGCGCGCGCCGACAGCGGCAGGAACACGGCGGTCAGCACCGCGGGCCACGCGAACGCGAGCAGCACCGCGTGGTCGGCGAGCACGCCGTCGGTGATCCCGGTGGGGTTGCCGAACAGATCGCGAGCGGCGGCGGCCGTGGCCGACACGGGGTTCCACTGGGCGAGCGTGCCGAGCCAGTCCGGCATCGTCTCCGGCGCCACGAGCAGGTTCGAGAGGAACCCGAGCGGCCAGACCAGGACCTGCACCGCGGCCAGCGATCCCTCACCACGCAGGGCGAGCCCGAGGTAGATGCCGATCCACAGCACGGCGAACCGCAGCCACAGCAGCAGGGCGACCGCGAGCGCGGCGCCACCCGGTCCGCCGTCGATGCTCCAGCCGACGATCACGCCGCCGACCATCAGCACCGCGAGCTGGACCGCGGAGTTGGCGAGGTCGGCGGCCGACCGGCCGAGAGGTACGGCGACGGCGTGGATCGGCATCGACCGGAACCGGTCCGTGATGCCCCGCTTCGAGTCCTGGGTGACCGCGGCCATCGTGGTCTCGACCCCGAAGAGCATGGTCAGCGCGAACATGCCCGGGAGCAGGTAGTCCAGGTAGTCGCCGCCGCCCGGCACCCCGATCGCGCCGCCGAAGAGGTAGCCGAACACCAGGAGCAGCATCAGGGAGAAGGCGATCCCGAAGATCGGCCCCCACGGCTCGCGCTGCCAGTGCATGAGGTCGCGCCGGGTCATCAGCCAGCCCTGGCGCAAGGCAGTCATCGGGGCAGTGATCGAGCCGCTCATCGGAGGCTCCCTTCGGTCAGGTGGAGGAACACTTCGTCGAGGGTCGGGCGGCGCAGCAGGACGTCGTCGACCTCGAGCCCGGCGGAGTCGAGCGCTCGCACGACCCGCAGCAGCGCGGCGGTGCCGCCGTCCGGCCCGGCCTCGACCACGACCTGCCTGGTCTCGGGGTCGGCGGGGACGCCCAGCGCCCCGGCGACGGCCTCGACGTCGGCTGCCGTGACGATCACGCGGTCGCCACCGAGGCGGTCCTTCAGCTGAGCCGACGTCCCCTCGGCGATCACGGAGCCGGTGCCCATGACCGTGATCCGGTCGGCGAGCTGGTCGGCCTCGTCGAGGTACTGCGTCGTGAGCAGCACGGTCGTGCCCTCGGCGACGACCTGCCGGACCGCCGCCCAGACCTCGTTGCGGCCCCGCGGGTCCAGCCCGGTGGTTGGCTCGTCGAGGAACAGCAGGCTCGGCCGGCGGATCAGGCTCGCCGCGATGTCGAGCCGCCGCCGCATCCCCCCGGAGTACGTCGCCACCTTGCGGTCGCCCGCCTCGGCGAGCCCGTACGACGCGAGCAGCTCGTCGGCCCGGCTGCGGGCAGCGCGGGCGGACAGGCCGTACAGTCGGGCGAGCAGCACCAGGTTCTCCCGCCCGAACAGCACCTCGTCGAGTGCGGGGGACTGGCCGACCAGGCCGATCGACTGACGGACCGCGGCGCCGGCGCGGCTGGCGTCGTGCCCGGCGACGCGGACCTCGCCCGCGTCGTACCGGGTGAGGGTGGCGAACGTGCGGACCGCGGTGCTCTTGCCGGCGCCGTTCGGGCCGAGCAGCGCGTGCACGGTCCCGGCCTCGACCACGAGGTCGAACCCGTCGAGGGCCAAGGTGTCGCCGTACCGCTTGCAGACCTGGCGCGCGACCAGGGGTGGGTGCATGCTTCCTCCAATATTCGTACGCTGTACGGATCAGAACGCGCCGAGAGTAGCATTTGTTCCGTACGCCGTACGAGAAAGTTAGGATCGCCGCGTGCCAGCCGAACCGGACCCGACCCTGCGCCTGCTCTGGCGACACGTGCTGGGTGCCGAGGACGAGGGCCCGAAGCGGGGCCGGCGCCCGAAGGTGAGCGTCGACGAGGTCGTCGACGCCGCGATCGAGCTGGCCGACCGGGACGGTCTCGAGGCGCTCTCGATGCGGCCCCTCGCCGAGCACCTCGGGATCGGCGCCATGACGCTCTACTCGTACGTCGCGAGCCGGGACGACCTGGTCGTTCTCATGGTCGACCAGGTCTACGGCCGCGAGCCGATCGAGCCCATGACGGGCGACCTCCGTGCACGGCTCACGCTGGTCGCCGACGCCGCGCTCGCCATCCACCGGGCGCACCCCTGGCTGCTGGACGTCGTCGGCGTGCGGCCGTGGCTGGGACCGCACGTCGCGGACCGCTACGAGTGGCAGCTGTCCGCGATCGAGGGCGTCGGCCTCGACGACATCGAGATGGACCAGACGATCACGCTCGTGGCGGGCTTCGCGGCGAACGTCGCCCGGGCCGAGCACGCCGTCCGGCGGGCGGAGCGCCAGTCCGGGATGACCGACCTCGAGTGGTGGGAGGCCAACGCCGACGAGCTCGGTCGCGTGATGGCGGGTCGGGACTACCCGCTCGCCGGCCGCGTCGGCTCAGCCACGGGTGAGGCCTACCAGGCCGGCACCGACCCGCGCCGTGAGCTGGAGTTCGGCCTCGCCCGCATCCTCGACGGGATCGAGTCCCACCTCAGGCAGCGCTGACGCCAGTCGCCGTACGAGCGGGGTCAGTCGTCGCGCAGGGCGCGGTGCTGCTCCTTGTTGCGGTCGCCCTCGGGGTCGTGCGCGGGCGCCGGGTCGACGGTCGTCACCGTGTCCTCCAGGGACACGGGCTCGGGGAGCTTCCGGTAGTCAGGATCCGCCATGCCCCCATGGTGGCACGCGGGCCGAGGTTCAGCTGGCCTTCTTGGCCGCCGCCTTCTTGGTCGTCGACTTCTTCGTGGTCGACTTCTTGGCCGCGGTCTTCTTCGCGGCCTTCTTGGCGGGAGCCTTCTTCGCCGGCTTCTCCTCTGCCTCCTCGGGCGCCGACTCGCCGCGGGCGGTCTTGGCCGCGTCGACCGAGCGCTGCAGTGCGGCGAGCAGGTCGACGACCTCGCCGGAGGTCTTGGTGGAGGTCTCGGTGCGCTTGACCTCGCCGCCCTCGATCTTCGCCTTGACGAGCGCGTCGACGGCCCCGGCGTAGTCGTCCTCGAACTCCGAGGCGTCGAAGTCGCCGGCGAGTGTCTCGACGAGCATGTTGGCCATCTTGACCTCCTGCGGCTTCACCTCGCCGGTGTCGACCGAGAAGTCGGGGACGCGGATCTCGTCGGGCCACATCATCGTCTGGAGCACGATCACGTCGTCCTTCACCCGTAGCACGCCGACCGTCGTCCGCTGCCGGAGCGCGACGGTGACCACGGCCATCCGGTCGGCGTCGAGGAGCGCCTGGCGCAGCAGGGCGTACGGCTTGGCGCCGGTCTTCTCCGGCTCGAGGTAGTAGGACTTCTCGAAGAGCATCGGGTCGATCTGGTCGGACGGCACGAACTTCTCGACGGAGATCTCCCGCGACGACGTCGACGGCAGCTCGGCCATGTCGTCGTCGGTGAGGATGACCATCTCGCCGTCCTCGGTCTCGTAGCCCTTGGCGATGTCGGCGTACGCGACCTCCTCGCCGTCGAGCGAGCAGACCCGCTGGTACTTGATGCGCCCGCCGTCCTTGGCGTGCACCTGCCGGAACGACACGTCGTGGGACTCGGTGGCGGCGTACAGCTTGACCGGCACGCTCACCAGCCCGAACGACACCGCGCCCTTCCAGATTGCTCGCATGGTGTCAGTATGACTTGCGAGCCCGCCTCCATTCATCGAACGCTTCGCGGCTCGTCCGGCTCGGCGTGTAGCCGAAGACCTCCTTGAGCCGGTCGTTGGCGAGCACGGGGCGGTACCGGAGGAACATCGTCTGCTCCGGCCCGTACGGCGAGAGGCCGAGCCGCGACAGCACCGTCAGCGCTCCGCGCAGCACCGGCTCGGGAATGGTCAGCACCGGCTTGCCGAGCAGCTCCGCGATCTCGGTGATCGTCAGCGCGCCGTCGCCGGCGACGTTGAACACCCCGGTCACGGAACCGGTCACCGACTGCTCGATGACGGCGACCACGTCGGTGTCCCAGATGAACACGAACGGCGACTCCGAGCCGCGGATCTTCAGCAGGCGCTTCCGCTCGAACAGCGCGGTGATCTGGTTGTCGACCGACGCCCCGAGGATCGTGCCGATGCGCAGCACGACCTGCTCGAGGGTCGGGTACGCCGGCAGCATCTCCTCGACCAGCCGTTTGTGGTGGCTGTACGCGAACTCCTCGTTGCCGCGCACCGGCTGGTCCTCGGTGATCCAGGCCGGGTTGTCGGGGTGGTAGCCGTACGCCGCACCGCTCGACGACACCACGACCCGGCGCACGCCGTGCGCGACGCAGGCGTCGAGCACGTGACGGGTGCCGGTGACGTCGACGGCGTACTCGAGCTCGCGCGTCGAGCCGGGGCCCGGCGTGACGATCGAGGCGAGGTGCACGACGACCTCGGGCCGCACCGACGAGATCACGTCGGACACGTTCGACTCCGACGTCACGTCCATGACCACGGAGGGCGGGCGCAGGTCGGCGCTCACGACCTCGTGGCCGGCGGCGGTGAGACCGGCGACGACCGAGCGCCCGAGGAAGCCGGCCCCGCCCGTCACCAGCACCCTTCGAGACGGTTGCTGCGCAACCTCCTCTGGGACCGCCTTCACGCGTTCACCGGGTCCGGTAGGTCGGCCGTCCGGCGCTTCCAGAGCGCCGCGACCACGAGGCCTGCGAGGATGTCGTACAGGCCCCACCAGGCGGCGACCAGCGCCATCCCGCCGAGGCCGTCGAAGTACGCGAACACCAGGACCAGCCCGAGCCCGGTGTTGCGGACGCTCACCTCGAACGTCATCGCCTTGCGGCTGCGGCTGGGCAGTCCGGTTCCGCGGGCCACGCCGTACCCGAGCCCCAGCGCCATCGCGTGCTGGATGAACACGGCGAGCAGCACGAGGGTGATGTAGCTCGTGAAGATGTCCCAGTTGCCGATGAACGCCAGCACGATGATCAGCAGCAGCAGGACGAACGAGATCGGCCCGACGACCTTGTGGGCGCGGTGCGCGACGCTCGGCCAGAGCCGGTTGATGGTGACACCCGCGACGAACGGCAGCCCGATCACCAGCGCGATCTCGAGGAAGGTCTTCACGGGGTCGAGGTCGACGTCCTGCAGGAGCGGTTCGCCAGCGGGGGAGAGGCCGGCCCAGAACGCGAAGTTGATCGGCAGCATCACGATCGTCAGCAGGTTGCTGATCGCGGTCATCGAGACCGACAGCGCCACGTCACCGCCGGCTCGGTGGGTCAGGATGTTGGAGACGTTCCCGGGCGGGCAGCAGGCCACCAGGATCATGCCGAGCGCGATGGAGCCGCGGACGTCGAGCACGATCGTCAGCAGCAGCGTCAGTGCGGGCAGGAACAGGAACTGCGCGACGATGCCGACCAGGATCGGGAACGGCCGTCGCAGCACCGCGGTGAAGTCCGTGATCCTGATGTCCAGCGCGATGCCGAACAGGATCGTCGCGATCACGATCTTCAGCACGGTCGAGGCGCCGCCGCTGAAGTCGATCTTGATGCTGTCGACGTCGGCGGCCAGGCTGGTCAGCAGGGGCGGCATCAACGGAGCCTTTCGATCTCGTCGCGCACCGCGGACCGGTAGGCGTCCTTGTTGACGTAGTAAGCCATGCGCTCGAGCCCGAGGTAGCGATATCCGCCCGAAAGGTCGGGGCGGGGTCCGGCGACCCGGCCCTCGAGGGCGCGCGCGGCATCCGGTCGGTCCGCCCGCGCCCGGAGGTACGACGCGACCAGCTCGGCCTGCTCGTAGCGGCCCTGCCAGCCGATGCCGGACGCCTCGATCATGCCGAGCACGAAGAGGTTCGGGTCCTCCTGCGTGAAGATGTTGAGGTAGAGGTCCGGCGCGCTCCCGCGGCCCGCCCAGCGCAGCAGCGCCGGGTCGAGGAACGGGTAGTGCAGGTGGTAGCCGGTCGCCAGCACGATCACGTCGTACGCCGTCGACGAGCCGTCGACGAACTCGACCGAGTCGCCGGCGAAGCGGCGTACGTCGGGCCGCACGTGCAGGTCGCCGTGGCCCAGGTGGTGGAGCACCAGCGAGTTCACGATCGGGTGCGACTCGTAGATCTTGTAGTCGGGCTTCGGGAACCCGAACTTCACTGGGTCACCGGTGAAGAGCCTCAGCACCCGCGAGTCGATCGCCTGCTTGATCCGCGGTGGCAGCGGGCGGCCCTGGTTGAGGGTGTCGGCCGGCTTGCCGAAGAGGTACTTCGGCACGAAGTAGTAGCCGCGGCGCACCGACATGTCGACGGACGCCGCGTGGTGGACGGCGTCGACCGCGATGTCGCACCCGGAGTTGCCGGCGCCGATGATCAGCACCCGCTTGCCGGCGAACACCGTCGGCGACTTGTAGGCGCTGGTGTGCAGCACCTCGCCGTCGAAGGAGCCCTCGAACGTCGGCACCGACGGCTCGCTCAGTGTCCCGTTGGCCGCGATCACGCCCGCGTGGCGCCGCTCGACGCGGCCGTCAGGTCCCTCCGTGACGACGATCCAGCCGCCGTCGCCCGACGGCTTCGCCGACACGACCTCGGTGCCGAAGGAGAACCCGTCGGTCAGCGAGTACGTCGAGGCGAAGTCGCGGAAGTAGGTCAGCAGGTCGCGGTGCGAGGGGTAGTCGGCGACCTCGTCGCGCATCGGGAACTCGGCGAACTCCGTGGTCCGCTTCGAGGAGATCAGGTGCGCCGACTCGTAGACCGTGCTGCGCGGGCCGCCGATGTCCCACAGCCCGCCGACGCCCGAGGAGAGCTCGTAGCCGTGCCACGGGATGTCGAAGCGCTGGAGGTTCCGCGCAGCAGCCAGGCCGGAGGGCCCGGCGCCGATCACGGCGTAGGTGTCGTCCGTCACGACCGGCATGATGTCAGGCATGCGTCCGATGCTCGCCACCAAGACGGACCACGTGCCCGCCGGCGGGGCCTGGACCCACGAGGTCAAGTGGGACGGCGTCCGGGCGATCACCGCCGTCACCGGCGGCGTGCTGCGGATGACCAGCCGCAACGAGAACGCCATCACGCTCGCGTGGCCCGACCTCGCCACCAGCCCGCTCGGCGACCGCGACCTGGTCGTCGACGGCGAGATCATCGCGCTCAACGACCGCGGCCTGCCCGACTTCCGCACGCTCCAGGAGCGGATGCACGTCCGCAAGGCCTCGACCGCGGCCCGGCTCGCCGACAAGGTCCCCGCGATCTACATGGTCTTCGACCTGCTCCGCCTCGACGGGCGCGACCTCACCGGCGAGCCGCTGGAGAAGCGCCGCGGCGTCCTCGAAGGGCTGGGCATCAACGGCGGCTGGCAGGTCCCGACGGCGTACGACGACGGCGCGATGCTCTTCGACGCCACGCTCCAGCAGGGCCTGGAGGGCGTGGTCAGCAAGCGCCGGACCTCGACGTACCGACCCGGCGAGCGCACGCCGCACTGGCTGAAGCTCGCACACCGCCACCGGCTGTCGTACGTCGTGGGCGGCTGGCGCCCCCAGGAGGGCTCGTCCGACCGGCTGGCCGCCCTGCTCGTCGGGGAGCAGACGCCCGACGGGCTGGTCTACCGTGGCCGGGTGGGCAGCGGGATCGGGCCGAAGCAGAGCGCCGCGCTGACCGGTCTCGTCGCCGGACTGGGCCGGGCCGACAGCCCGTTCGTCGACGAGGTGCCGCGGGTCGACGCCCAGGGCACCCATTGGCTGGAGCCGGTGCTCGTCGTCGACATCGACACGCACGGTCGTGGGTATGACCGCCTGCGACAGCCCTCGTTCCAGGGGGTCCGCACCGACCTCGCACCGGAGGACCTGTGAACCGGCCGATCCGACTCCTGCTCGTCCTCGTCGTCGCCGCGACCGCGTGGCTGGCGCCCGCACCTGCCGGCGCCGCCGAACGCACCCACGTCACCCTCGACGGCGTCGACGTCCGCCTCCGGGAGGGCACCCGCCAGGTCGTCACGGTCGACCACACCGGCGGCCACCGCGCCCGGATCACGTTCTGGGCGCTGACCGGCGACGGCTGGGAGCAGCGGATGCAGGCGGCCGACGGGCGGATCGGCTACGGCGGCCTGGTGCCCGGGCACCGCCGGCGCCAGAACACCGGCACCACGCCGCTGGGGACCTACGACCTGCCGTGGGCGTTCGGGATGCACGCCCGCGACGACTCCTGGGACCTGCGCTACCGCCAGGTGCGCCGCGGGGACTTCTGGGTCCAGGACAACGCCTCGCCGTACTACAACCGCTACCGCAACCAGCGCCAGGGCGGCTTCCGCTGGTGGCTCCCGAGCAGCGACCCCAACGCCTCGGAGCGGCTCACCGACTACCGGCAGCAGTACGAGTGGGCGATCGTGATGGGCTTCAACAAGGGGCAGGTGCGGCACCGCGGCTCCGGCATCTTCCTGCACGTCAACGGCAGCGGGGCGACCGCCGGGTGCGTGAGCGCGCCGCGCTGGTTCATCGCCGCGCTCATGAGGCGTCTGGACCCGGACCACCGGCCCGTGATCGCGGTCGGCCGCTGAGGGGGAGCAGTGCCGGACAGGCCAGCGCAGCGGGAGGAGGTGCGCGTCGACGTCGAGGGCCGGACCCTCACGCTCAGCAACCTCCACAAGGTGCTCTACCCGCGCACCGGCTACACCAAGGGCGAGGTGCTCAACTACTACGCCCAGGTCGCGCCGACGATGCTGCCGCACCTGCGCGACCGCTGCGTGACCCGGATCCGCTGGCCGCACGGCGTCCAGGAGGCCAGCTTCTTCGAGAAGAACACCCCCAACGGCACCCCCTCGTGGGTGCGGACGGCGAAGGTCCCGACGACCGGCTCCCGCGCGCAGTCCTCGAGTGACACGCTCGTCTTCCCGATCGTGGACGATCTCGCGACGCTCACCTGGCTGGTCAACCTCGCCGCCCTCGAGCTGCACGTCCACCAGTGGACCGTGGGGAAGAACGGCCGGCCCCGCAACGCCGACCGCCTCGTCATCGACCTCGACCCGGGGGAGCCCGCCGGCCTGCACGAGTGCTGCCAGGTCGCCCTGCTGGTGCGCGACAAGCTCGCCGAGCGCCACCTGGACGCCAAGCCGGTCACCAGCGGCAGCAAGGGCCTGCACCTGTACGCCGACCTGCCCGGCGGCCTGCCCTCCGACGAGTCCAGCGCGCTCGCGAAGGAGGTCGCCGAGGAGCTCCAGGGAGAGCACCCGAAGCTGGTGACCGCGACGATGACGAAGGCGCGGCGGAGCGGCAAGGTCTTCCTCGACTGGTCCCAGAACGCCGGCTCGAAGACCACCATCTCGCCGTACTCCCTCCGCGGCCGGGAGCGCCCCTCGGTCGCCACCCCCGTCGGCTGGGACGAGGTCGAGGAGGGCGCCGAGGACCCGCTGGGGCTCGAGCAGTTCACGCCCGAGCAGGTGCTGGCGCGGATCGCCGAGCACGGCGACCTCTTCGCCGATCCGCGATAGGGCGGTCTGTTACCAAACAGTGGGTCCGGCGTGGAGCCCGTGTTGACCTTGCGTGGACGCCGTCCTCCTAGCGTGTGGCCACGCCGAGGGGCTGCAACCGGAGGACCCAATGACCATCGCGACGACCGCGCCGACCCGCACCACGCGTGTGCAGGCGAGCCGGTTCGTGCTCCCGGTGGTCGCGCTGGCCGCCGTGGGCGTGCTCGCGACGGTGACCGGCATCCCGTGGACCGGGGCGAGTGAGGCGGCGACCGGCATCCGCCTCCAGGCCGCACCCGGTCAGGGCGCCACGCTGACCATCACCGAGCTCGAGCCTGGTGACTCGGTGGTCAGGACCATCACGATCCGCAACTCCGCGACCGGCGAGTCACGGCTGTCGTTCGAGGAGGCCGCCGATCCGTCGGCCTTCGCGGGCGGCGTGCTGGACCTGAGGATCGAGCAGGACGGCCGGACCGTGTACGACGGCGCCTTCGGCGGCATGAACGACGTCGCACAGGACGTCGGCAACCTGCCGCCCGGGGGAGCCAGCACGTTCACGTTCACGGTCTCGCTGCCCGACTCGGCGCCGTTCGCGAACCAGGGCGACCCCGCGGTCGCGACGTACACCTGGCAGAGCACCGACACGACGGGGTGACCCGCACCGGTCTGGACCGGTCCGGACCGGATCGGGTTCTGCCTCACAACTGAAGAGCTGTGGCCGAAGGGGCTCTCGCCCCTCCGGTCGCCGGGCTGAAGGTGGCCGCCCGCGCATCTGGGGGGAGCGCGGACGGTCGCCGTCAGCCCGACCACGGGCATCCGTGCGCGCATCCGGGGGGAGGCGCGGACGGCGCTCTGGAGGGTAGGCACCTGCCGGCCCGGCGCTCGGGGGACGCGCCGGGCCGGCAGGGGCCGTCGCCTTGGACCCTGACCCCCTTCTCGGAAAGCACGACGATGGAGATCCCGACCGCTCCCCGCCCCCCGGCGCCGACGCCGTGGGGCCGATGGGTGCTGCTCGCGGTGCTCCTCGTGCCTGTCTCGCTCCTCGTGCTGCTGCCGACCGGCCTGGGCCTCGAGCGCTACGTCATCACGAGTACGTCGATGGACGGCGCCGGCGACGACGGCCTCTCTCGTGGGTCGATCGCCTTCGAGCGGGTCGTGCCCGTCGGCGACCTCCGGGTCGGGGACGTCATCACTTATCCGCGCCCAGGCGGTGCCGATGGGGACGCCATGGTGACCCATCGGATCGTGGCGATCGGGCCCGACGGCATCGTCACGCAGGGTGACGCGCTGCCGTCGGCCGACCCGTGGACGCTGCGCCCGGACGGCCCGGCAGTGCCCCGTGTCGAGTTCGCGCTCCCATGGGTGGGCTGGGCGTACCTCGTCCTCTTCCACCCGCTGGGCTGGGTCCTGACGATCGCCTCGGCGGTGGTGCTGGTGGCGCTGACGGCCCGCGGCCGCCGCCGGGGTACGCCGTCGCCGCGCCCCGCCGAGACGCCCGTCGAGACGCCCGCCGAGGTGGTCGCCGTGCGCTCGGGCGGGGCCGACGCCGCGCCGCACGCGAGGAGCGAACCGTGAATAGTGCCGTCGGCGAGCTCCTCCGTGCCCCTATGCTCGCTCCCATGGCGCACCGGGTCATGGTCGTGGAGGACGAGGAGGACATCGCGTTCCCCCTCGTCCGCACGCTGGAGCGCGAGGGCTACGACGTCGAGTGGGTCGAGAGCGGTCAGAAGGCCCTCGACACGCTCGCGACGACGCCGGAGCTCGTGATCCTCGACCTGGGACTCCCGGACATGGACGGCCTCGAGGTCTGCCGTCGAGCCCGGGAAGCCGGCTACCAGGGGGCGATCATCATCGTCACCGCCCGGGCCGGCGAGCTCGATCGGGTGGTCGGTCTCGACTACGGGGCCGACGACTACCTGGCCAAGCCGTTCGGCCTGGCCGAGCTGCAGGCGCGGGTCCGCGCGCTGCTGCGCCGTACCTCCTCAGCGTTCGCCGGCACGAGCGACGATGCCGTCGACGACGGGCTGCGCATC
The DNA here is from genome assembly GCF_042666375.1 of Nocardioides sp. GCM10030259. Classification (NCBI taxonomy): domain Bacteria; kingdom Bacillati; phylum Actinomycetota; class Actinomycetes; order Propionibacteriales; family Nocardioidaceae; genus Nocardioides; species Nocardioides sp. GCM10030259. The sequence goes on from NZ_JBHTDF010000002.1 coordinate 343,149, forward strand.
GACGTCGAGGCCCGTCGGGTCTACGCCGGCGCCGAGGAGGTCCCGCTGACGGGCAAGGAGTTCGAGGTGCTGAGCATCCTTGCCGCGAACCGGGACAAGGTGGTCTCCCGCGGCCGGCTGATGGCCGACGTGTGGGACGAGAACTGGTACGGCTCGACCAAGACGCTGGACGTCACGATCGGTCGGTTGCGCCAGAAGCTCGAGAGCGTGGGCGTGACCGATCGGGTGGTGGCTGTCCGGGGCGTGGGGTTCCGCCTCGAGGGCTCACCCGATGCGTGAGCGCCTGACAGCTGCCTTCATCATCCTCACCATCGTCCTGCTCCTCGGGGCCGGACTGGTGCGGACCTTCGTGTTGCGCGACATGGTCCGCGAGCAGGTCGCCGGCCAGCTGGACCAGCAGGCCAGCCTCGTCGCCGCGATCGTGGCCGACCGGCAGGCCGCCGGCGGGGCCGTCGACGAGGAGATGCTGCAGAAACTCGTCGGCCCCGACGACCGGCTGGTCCTCGCCGTCGGCGACTCCGAGATCGTGGTCACCGGCGAGGACTACGAGGACGACGACGGCGACGACATCTCGGCGACCGCCGTGGTCGACGGCGCCGCCGACACGACGGTGACCGTCAGCGAGCCGTCGTCGGTGGCCAACGACGTCGTGGGGCGCGACCTCGGGTCGATCGCGGCGCTCTTCCTGCTGATCGCCGTCGTCGCCGGCCTGGCCGGCCTGGTCATCGCCGCGCTGCTCTCGGCGCCCTTCCAGAAGCTCGCGGTCGCCGCGGCCGCGCTCGGCCGGGGGCGCTTCGACCTGGACCTGCCGGAGACCCGCATCCCCGAGGCCCGCGCGATCGCCAACGCGCTGCGCTCCAGCGCGCTCGCCCTGGAGGACCGCGTCCACCGCGAGCGGGCGTTCGCCGAGCACGCCTCCCACGTGCTGCGCACCCCGCTCACCGGCATCCGGCTCGAGCTCGAGGACCTCTCGATGCGCGACGACCTGCCGGAGGACGCGCAGGAGACCGTCACCCGCTGCCTGGCCCGCGTCGAGCAGGTGGCCACGGTCGCCGCCGAGCTCGTCGAGATCACCCGGCGCGGCAGCCTCGTGGTCGGGGCGGAGGTCCCGCTCTCCGAGCTCTCCACCCAGCTCGCGCAGCGCTGGGCCGACCGGCTCGCCGCCCGCAACCGCGCGCTCACGGCCGCGGTCGAGGGCGACCTCACGCTGACCTACACGCCGGGACCGGTCGAGCACGCGACGGACCTGCTCCTCGCCGACGTCGTACGCCGTGGCAAGGGTGCGGTCCGGATCGTCTTCCACGGCGACCCCGCGGGGCACCTGCGCATCCACGTGCTGTGCGCCGACCGAACCCCGGAGAAGGACCTCGACGGGGAGAGCCTGGACCGGATGAGCCAGGTCCGCGTGGTCGTCGAGGCACTCGGCGGGCGGGTCACCGGCGACCACCCCGCCGACGGCGTCGACGTCATCCTGCCGCGGCGATAATGCTCGACATGACTCACCGTCCCGTGGAGACCTGGCTGACCGACATGGACGGCGTGCTCGTCCACGAGGAGGTGCCGATCCCGGGTGCGCAGGAGTTCATCGAGGCGCTGAAGGCCTCCGGACTGGCGTTCCTGGTGCTCACCAACAACTCGATCTACACCCCGCGAGACCTGCGCGCCCGCTTGCTCGGCAGCGGCATCGACGTGCCCGAGGAGTCGATCTGGACCTCTGCGCTCGCGACGGCGCAGTTCCTCGACGAGCAGCGACCCGGCGGCACGGCGTACGTCGTGGGCGAGGCCGGCCTGACCACGGCCCTGCACGACGTCGGCTACGTGATGACCGACCGCGACCCTGACTACGTGGTGCTGGGGGAGACCCGCACCTACTCGTTCGAGGCGATCACCCGCGCCATCCGGCTGGTCGCCGCCGGCGCCCGGTTCATCGCGACCAACCCCGACCCGAGCGGGCCGAGCCAGCACGGGATGCTGCCCGCGACCGGGTCGGTCGCCGCGCTGATCAGCACCGCGACCGGGCGCACGCCGTACTTCATCGGCAAGCCGAACCCGCTGATGATGCGCAGCGCGCTCAACCGGCTGGAGGCGCACTCGGAGACGACGGTGATGATCGGCGACCGGATGGACACCGACATCATCAGCGGTCTCGAGGCGGGGCTGCGCACCGTGCTGGTGACGACCGGGTCCACCCGTCCCGACCAGGTCGAGAGGTTCCCCTACCGGCCCACCCGCGTCGTCGACTCGATCGCCGACCTGGTTCCCGAGATCGGTGGCGGGAGCGCTCCCACGTCCGTAGTCTGACGCCGTGACCAGCGCCCCCGCCCGTGCTCGGCGCGGGGCGCTGTGGCGGGCGGCGCCGCTCCGCCTGCTGCGGACGCCGGGCTGGCTGCTGCTGGTCCTGGTCGCGGCCACCCTCTTCGTGGCGTCCGTCGTCGCGCCGCCGATGTTCGCGGCGACCGCGCGCGCGACCGCGCTCTCCGACGGCCTGCGCGCTGCGGCGGGCGCGCCGTACGGCTCGGAGTCGGCCGACCTGCGGGTGACCTGGGACGCCGTTCTCCTTCCGGAGGGCGAGGCCGTCGTGATGGAGCGGCTCGCTGCGCTGCGCGGGTACGGCGACCCCGTCCTGACGGCGGCCGGCAACGGGCAGAACCGTACCCGTCGCGCCGTGGTGGAGGCCGACGGCCGCAGGGCCGGGTCGGAGATCTGGTACCGCGACGGCGCGATCGAGGCGATCGGCGGCGACGAGGACGCCGACGGGGTCTGGCTCGCCGAGGACGTCGCCGCCGACCTGGGGGTCGAGACCGGCGACGTGATCCGGCTCGGCCTGGTCCCGACCTTCCTGATCGCCACGCCGCCGTCGCTGGTCCGCACGAAGGTGGCCGGCACCTACGAGACCGCGCCGGGCTCCGCGCTCCCGAAGGCGATCGCCGACGACCCCGACGCCGACCGGTGGTTCGTGCCCTACGACCCCGACGACCCGAGCAGGAAGACCCCGCTGGCGATTGCCGGCCGCGACACCTTCGACCGGCTGGTGCTCAATGCCGGGGAGATACCGCTCTACCTCGCCGAGCTCCCGCTCGACGCCGACATCAGCCCCGACGACGCGGCGGCAGCGGTCACCCAGCTCCAGCGGCTCGGCAACGACGCGTTCGACTCCCGCGCGGCGCTCTACCGCGCGCTGCTCGGGACCGAGCCGGAGGGTGGAGCCGAGCTCAATGTGCTCACCGGACTGCCCGACATCGCGTTCGAGACCGACGGGACCGCCCGCACCGCCCGCGAGCAGGTGCGGCCGTACGCCGTCGCCGGCCAGGCGCTCGCGGCCGCGTTGCTGGTGGCCGCGTGGGTGCTGCTGGGCCGCAGCCGACGGCGCGAGCAGCTGCTCGTCTCCGGGCTCGGCCTGAGCCCCGGCCAGCTCGCCGCCCTGGCCGGTCTGGAGATGCTGCCGGTCGCGCTGCTCGCCGTACCGGCCGGGCTCGGGCTGGCCTGCCTCGGCGTGCTGACCGCCGGTCCGCCCACCGACACCGGCCTCGTCACCTCGACCGGCGACCTCGTGCGCGCGGCGGTGGCCGCGGGCATCGGGCTGGCGCTCGTCGTGGCGACCGCGGCGCTGTCCGCCGTCGGCACCGACAGCCTGGCCCGGCTGTCGCTCCTCGGCCGGGGCCGTCGCGCCGTGCCGTGGACGGCGGCGCTGCTCGCGGCCACGGTCGCCGTCGCCGTCGCGGTCTTCACCGTCGACGTCACCGACCGGGCCGAGGCGCCGCTGACGATGGCCCTCCCCGTGCTGGTCGCAGGGTCGGTCGCCGTGCTGGTCGCCCGCGCCGTCGGCTGGCTGCGCTCGCGCCGGCCGGCCCGCACCCATCCCGGCCGGCCGCGCTGGCTGGCCACGCGCCGTACCGGCCCCGTCGTCCGCGAGGTCACCGCCCTCACCGCCGTCGTCGCCGTGGGCCTCGGGCTGTTCGCCTATGCGCTCACCGTGCACCGCGGGATCGACGAGGGAGTCGCGGACAAGACCGCGGCCCTGGCCGGTGCGGCCACGACGATCCAGGTCGCCGAGGACTTCCGGGGTGGCGGGATGAAGGGCCCGCGTCGTACGGCGGTGCTGTCGACCCCGCCCGCTGAGGGCACCTCGATCGTGTGGCGGCGCACGGTGGCGCTGCCGCCCGCGTTCGGCGACAACCCGCTGATGGCCGTCGACACGGGCTCGTTCGCCGCGGTCGCCGACTGGGGCGGCTCCGGCGACCTCGACGCGGGCCGCGACCTGCTGCCGAGGCTCGACCGCGAGGCCAAGGGCCTCCCGGTGCTGCTGTCCGGCGACACCGACCTCGACGCCGGGGACCACGGCACGCTCGACTTCAGCGGCGAGTTCCAGATCCCGTTCGAGGTCGTGGGGGTCGTCCCGGCGTTCCCGGGATCGGAGACCGACACCGGCGCCGTGACGGTCGTCGCCGACACCCAGCGGCTCTTCCGCCTGGTGTTCCCGACGGTGCACCCCGGCCGCCGCGGTGCGTCCAGCGGCGACGCCGGGGTCTTCAGCTCCGAAGTGTGGTCGGCGGACCCCGCCCGGGTGCTCCGCCGCGGCCTCGCCGACGCCGGCGTCGCGACCGACGGCGAGGTCACGAACCAGACCCAGGCGCAGATCGGGGGCGGCCTCGTCGCCGCGACCTGGGCCGCCGGCTACGTGCTCGCCCTCGGCGTCGTCGTCCTCGTGCTCGCCGTCGCCGGTGCGCTCGTGCTGGCACTGCGGCTCGCCGACCGCGACAGCGTCTCCGACGTGCTGCTCGCGCGGATGGGCTGGCGCCCCTCGGAGCTCGCGCGCTCGCGCGCGTGGGAGGTCGGGTACGCCGTCGCCACGGCCGTCCTCGCCGCCGTCCTCGCCTCGACCGTGCTCGTGCTGCTCCCCACGATCATCGACGCGACCGCCACCATCCCGCCGCTCACCCGCCCGCGACCCGGGCTCGCGGACGTCGCCGTACTGGTCGGGGTGCTCGTCGCGACCGTCCTGGTCGCCTGGCTGCTCGGCGCCTGGCGCGCCCGGCGCCGACACCCCGCGGAGGTGCTCCGTGCCGGCGTCTGAGACCGTGGCCGCCAGTTGCGAGGACCTCGTCAAGGTCTTCCGCTCGGCGACGGGGGAGACCCATGCGCTGCGGGGGATCGGACTCGAGGTCCACCCGGGCGCGCTCACGGTCGTCGCAGGACCGTCCGGCTCGGGCAAGAGCAGCCTGCTGACCCTCCTCGGCGCGCGCGACCGGCCGAGCGCCGGCCGGCTCGCGGTCCTCGGCAGCGACGTCGTCGTCGCGTCGACCCGCCAGCTCCGCGCGCTGCGGCGATCGAGGATCGGGTTCGTGCCGCAGCGGTCGTCGCTCGGCGTCTTCCCGCACCTGCGCGCGGTCGACCAGGTGCGCCAGGTCGGCGCCTGGCGCGGCGCCGCCGACGGTGCGTACGACGCGCTGGCGGCCGTCGGCCTCGAGCACCGGGCCGACCACCTGCCGGCCGCGCTCTCCGGCGGCGAGCAGCAGCGGCTGGCCGTGGCCGTCGCCCTCGCCGGCACGCCGAGCCTGATCGTCGCCGACGAGCCCACGGCCGAGCTCGACCACGCCAACGCCGACCTCGTCGTCGACGCGTTGCTCGTCGCCGCCGCGGCCGGCGCCGCGGTCGTGATCAGCAGCCACGACGAGCGGATCATGCACCGCGCCGATCGGCTGCTCCGGCTCCGGCACGGCGTGCTCTCCAGCGAGACGACCCGTCGCGACACCACCGCCGTGATCGACGCGACCGGCCGGCTCCAGCTGCCGCCCGCGCTGCTGGACCTCTTCCCCTCGCGGCGCGTGATCATCGAGGACGACGGCGACGGCGTACGCCTGCGACCACCGGAGGTGTCCGAATGAGCGCCCTGGAGATGGCCGCCGTCCGGCACGGGTACGGCGCCGGCACCGGCCGCGTCGAGGTGCTCCACGGCGTCTCGCTCGTCGTCGCGCCGGGGGAGCTGGTCGCGCTGGCCGGGCCGTCGGGGTCGGGCAAGACGACCGTGTGCCACCTCGCCGCCGGCATCGAGCGGCCCGAGCACGGCACGGCGACCCTCGGGGGCAGCCCGACCGCCGATGTCGCCGACTGGTCGCGGATCGCGGTCGTGCCCCAGCAGCACGGGCTGCTGGCGGGGCTCTCGGTGCGCGACAACGTCACGCTGCCGGCGCTGCGCGCCAAGGTCGACCCGGGGGCGGCGTTCGCGCGTCTCGCCGAGGCGCTGGACATCGGGGAGTTCGCACACCGCGGGGTCACCGAGACGTCGCTCGGCGAGCAGCAGCGGGTCGCGGTCGCGCGGGCGCTCGTCCTCGCGCCCCGCCTGGCGATCCTCGACGAGCCCACCGGGCACCAGGACGACGACCACGTCGGCCAGGTGATCGGCGTGCTCGCGGACGCCGCCCGCGTCGGATCCGCGGTCCTCGTCGCGTCCCACGACCAGCGGATCTGGGAGGTCGCGGACCGGGTCGTGCGGCTCGACGAGGGCCGGGTCCTCTCCTGAATCACACGCGCGCGACTATGTGATCTGCGTCCGGTTTGCGGCGATGGAGGGTTGGTTCACCCGACCAGGTGGGTAGCGTCGTTGACGATTGCACCAGCACAGCCGGTCCCGGGTACGCCGAGTCCTGCCCGTCCGTGGCACCGGTCCACCTTGGTCGCGGCCGGACCGCGACCGACGATCGAACACACGGGCAGGAGTGGGGGACCCACAGGTTCTTCGCGGCCACACGGCCGCTCGGGGTGAAGCCGCGCCAGCGCGGCCGGGCACCTTCCTGCCCGAACCCGACAGCTCACCTCACAGGCGTGGGGAGGAACCACGCACATGTCCACAGCACTTCCTACTGTCCTGCGCTCCTGTACCCGCGCGGGTGCCCGCGTCATCGTCAGCGGCGCCCTCGCGATCGGACTGCTCAGCACCGCACCCATCTCCGAGGCACACTCGGCGACGACCGACCAGGTGAAGCGCGAGCGCCAGGACAAGCCCAAGCGCAAGCCCAGCCGCGTCGAGGTCGCGATGCGCACCGCGGTGGCCCAGAAGGGCGATCCGTACGGTTACGGCGGCGCCGGCCCGAACCGCTTCGACTGCTCCGGCCTGACGTACTACAGCTTCCGCCGGGCCGGCTTCGGCGGCATCCCCCGCACATCGGCCGCACAGGCCGGCTTCACCCGGCACATCCCCCGCTCGGCGATGCGACGCGGCGACCTGATGTTCTTCACGGGTGGCGGTGGCGTCTACCACGTCGGCGTCTTCGCGGGCTGGTACCGCGGGCACCGGATGGTGCTGCACTCGCCGTACTCCGGCACCCGGGTGCGCACCGACCGGGTGTGGTCCAACTCGTGGTTCGCCGGGACGCTCCGCGGTCGGGGCTGACCCCGGTCAGCGCCAGGCGAAGGAGGCAAGGCTGGTGGCGATGACCTCCTCCCGCTCCCGGACCGGAATGGTCGGGAAGAAGAAGAAGTTGATCGTCGTCTGGTAGCCGTCGTTGACCGTGCCGAAGGACTCCGCGTGCTGGCCGCCGGTCTCACCGCTCAGGTGGTACCAGTCGACCTCCCCGATCTGGACGGTGTCCAGGACCTTCGGCTTCGGGGTCGGCGCCGACTTCAGCGCGTTCCTGGTCAGCTCCGCGAGCGGGAGATCAGGAGCGGCCGCCGGCATCTCGATGGCCGTGAGCGTGGCCGAGGAGGTGCTGTCGGGACCGGTGGCGCCGGACTGCAGGTCGATCATCGCCTCGTCCTTCGTCCAGCCCTCGGGGACGTGGAGCTCCGCGTTCGGGAGCTCGAGGAGCGGCCCGGACGCGGGGGCGACCGTCGACGAGGGTTCCTCGCTCGGAGCGGGAGACTCCGAGGCCGACTCGGATGGCGATGCCGACGGTTCGTCGGCGCCGCCGGGCTCGTCGCCGCCGCAGGCCGCGAGTGGCAGCAGCAGGGCCGCGATCGTGGCGGCGAGGGCCGCGCGGGCCTGGAGCGGGTGAGCCACGCGGGGCCTCCTGGGTCCGAGAGTCGCCGGATTCGACGGTGTCACCCTAGCCGCGCCCGATCGTTGTGAAACCTGACCGACCGGTGGACGGAGTCGGAGGTTTCAGCACCGCCCGGTCGGGGCAGTCCACCGGCGAGGAACGGAAGGCGCGCGAAGCGCCACTCGGGGGAAGGGCGACACACGCAATGGGACCGATTGACGTGCTGACGGTGCTGGGGCTGCCGGAGGCCCTGGTGAACCAGTGTCGGGAGATTCTCGACAACCATGCGAGCAGCATGAAAGAGGCCAGCCCCATGCAGACAGGGGCCGGCGTGTTCGGAGGATCCACGCATGGTGCCCAGATGGGGCACCACACCAACGTCGCGCACCAGCACGTGGTCGACGCGCTGAACCAGATGGCCGCCGGACTCCAGGGCTATGCCACCAACCTCAACGACTTCGTCCGGGACCTCAGCGAGCGCGACTTCGAGGCCGCCGCCGCCCTGACGCCGTCGCGCAGGCGCGAGCTGCTCGACGCTGGCACCAGCCTGAACTCGCACGACCTGCACAACGACGGGGGGACGGACTGATGGTGGTCGGACCTCAGGTCGAGCGGCTGCGCCAGGCCATCGGCGGCGCGGACGAGGAGAACGTCAACAGTGCCGCCACCGAGTGGATCAAGTGCAGCACGCTGCTGCGCGACATCGGCACCTACCTGGAGGGCGCCGGGTCGACCGTCGGCTGGGCGGTCGGTGGCGAGACCGGCCCCGCCGTGCAGAAGGCCTTCGCGACGTCGTCGAAGGCGCTGAACGCCAAGGCCGACGTGCTGACGGAGGGCTCCAGCGCGCTCATCGACGCCGGGGCCGCGGTCAAGGCGGCCAAGGATGCCGAGAAGGGCACCAAGGACATCTCCCAGCCCACGCCGTTCCGGGCGTCGGGGCCGAACCCGCCGCCGGAGGACCTCCAGCGGGAGGCGCAGAGCAAGGGGCGTGAGCAGGCAGCGGCCCAGGCGTACGCCGACCAGGAGGAGAGGGCGCGCGCCGCGGCCGACGCCTTCGAGAAGTCGCTCGAGAAGTCGACCGAGACGATGAAGAAGATCCACGGCGAGCCCGACCCGCCGCCGCCCCCGCCGCCCTCGACCTCCGGCTCCGGCGGCGCCGGCAGCATGCCCTCGGGCATGACCGGCAGCGCCGTCGGCGCGCCCGGAGGCGGCAAGGGCAGGCCCGGGGACGGGGTCATCGGCACCCCGGTCTGGGAGCCCGGGCTCGACCCGGCCTGGGAGCCGACCGACGGACCCGGCCATGCCGGCACCCCCGGTGGCGACGGGCCCGGAGGGACGCCGGGATCGGTCCCCGACTTCGCGTTCACGCCCACGCCCGTCGACGCCACCGTCACGGGCACCGGCGGGACGGCCGGCTCCGAGGGCCTCTCCGGCTTCGGCACCATCGGTGCCGGCACGGCGGGCGCCGTCGGCGGCGGCGCGGCCGCCGGCGTGATCGGCGCCAAGCTCACCGGTGCGCTCAAGGGCGGGCTCTTCCCGGGTGGCTCGGCCACGGCCGGACGCGGTACGGCGTCGAGCGCCGTCCGCGGCATCGGCAGCACGGCGCGCGCCGGTGCAGCCGGAACTCTCGGCCGTGGCGCGGCGGGCGCCGCCGGCGCCACCGGACGCGCCGGCACCGCCGGAGCGACGGGCCGCGGCGCAGCCGGTGCCACCGGGCGCTCGGGTGCAGGCGCGGCCGGTCGCGGCGGCGCCGGCGCCACCGGACGATCGGGCTCCTCGGGCCGCGCAGGCGCAGGCGGCCGCGCCGCCGGCGGCGCCGGAACCGGCGGTCGGAGCGGTAGCGCCAAGGACGACGAGAAGGGCCGCAAGCGCGAGCTCTTCGACGCCGGCGAGGACTGGGTCGACGACGAGGGCGCAGCCCCCGGCGTCCTCGACTGAGGGCACCTGCCCGGTCGTTGTCCACAGATCGCTGATCGGGTCTGTTTCGCGGAGCCTGTCGGCGGAGAGACTGGCGGCAAGGATCCAGCTCGGGGGAGCCCATGGCACTGACCCATCCGGCGCCGCGCCGTACTCAGGACGGCGTTCGCGGCGCGCACGGTGAGCTCGTCGAGCAGCTCGACCAGCACGTCCGCGAGCTGGTGCGCCGCGAGGGCGTCGACCCGCAGCGCGACCCGACGCTGGTGCGGCGGATCGCGGAGGACGTGGTCCGCGACCACGACGAGCGCAGCCTGACCGGCCTCGTCGCCCCGGTGCCCGACGTCGGCGCGATGGTGGGCGAGCTGGTGGCCCGGGTCTCGGGCTTCGGGCCGCTGCAGCAGTTCCTCGACGACCCCACCGTCGAAGAGGTGTGGATCAACGACCCGAGTCGCGTGTTCATCGCCCGCAACGGCCGGCACGAGCTGACGACCCTGGTGCTGACGAGCGCCCAGGTGCAGGAGCTGGTCGAGCGGATGCTGAAGTCGAGCGGGCGACGCATCGACGTCAGCAGCCCGTTCGTCGACGCGATGCTGCCGGAGGGGCACCGGCTCCACGTCGTGCTCGAGGGGATCAGCCGTGGATTCTCGGCGGTCAACATCAGGAAGTTCGTGCTCCGCGCCGGCCGGCTCGGCGAGCTGGTCGAGCTGGGCAGCCTGACGCCCGCGGCCGCGGCGTTCCTCGAGGCCTCGGTGCGCGCCGGGCTCAACATCCTCATCGCCGGCGGGACCCAGGCCGGGAAGACGACCATGCTCAACTGCCTCGCTGCCGCGATCCCCGGCGGCGACCGGGTGGTCTCGGCCGAGGAGGTCTTCGAGCTCCGCTTCCCCCACCCGGACTGGGTCGCGCTCCAGACCCGGCAGTCCGGGCTGGAGGGCACCGGCGAGGTCAAGCTGCGCGACCTCGTCAAGGAGAGCCTGCGGATGCGGCCGAGCCGCATCATCGTCGGCGAGGTCCGCGCCGAGGAGTGCCTCGACCTGCTGCTCGCCCTCAACGCCGGGCTGCCCGGCATGTGCACGATCCACGCCAACAGCGCCCGCGAGGCCCTGGTGAAGATGTGCACCCTGCCACTGCTGGCGGGGGAGAACATCTCGGCGCGCTTCGTGGTCCCGACCGTCGCCGCCTCCGTCGACCTGGTCGTCCACCTCGGCGTCGACGAGCGCGGCATCCGACGGGTCAACGAGATCGTCGGCGTGCCCGGGCGGGTGGAGCAGGACGTCATCGAGACCGAGCCGGTCTTCGACCGCCGCGGCGGGGAGCTGTGCCGGACGGGCGGGCTGCCGCCCCACCTCGAGCGGTTCGAGCGCGCCGGCATCGACGTGCACCGGATCCTGGCCGAGGCGTCCTGATGGGCGCGCTGGTCGGGCTCGGCGTGGGCATCGGCCTGCTGCTGGTCTGGAGCGCCTTCTTCCTCCCGCGCCGATCGTCCCGGGCGCCGCGGGCACGACGTACGACGGACCTGCTCGCGCGGGCGGGGCTCGGCCAGGTCTCGGTGACCGGGTTCGTGCTGCTCTGCGTGGTGTGCGCCGTGGTCACGACGCTGCTGATGCAGGTCGTCTCGGGTACGCCGCCGGTCGCGCTCGCGTTCGGCGCGATGGGCGGCTGTCTGCCGGTCGCGGTCGTGTCCGGGCGGGCCCGCCGGCGTCAGCGGGAGCTCGCGGAGGTCTGGCCGGAGGCCGTGGACAACCTGACGTCGGCCGTGCGAGCCGGCATGTCGCTGCCCGATGCCCTGGCCGGCCTTGCCGTGCGCGGCCCGGCGCCGCTGCGGCCGGCGTTCGACCAGTTCGCGCTGGACTACCAGGTCACCGGCCGCTTCGGGGAGTCGCTGGACCGGCTCAAGGACCGGCTCGCCGACCCCGTCGGTGACCGTGTGGTCGAGGGGTTGCGGGTCGCCCGCGAGGTCGGCGGTGGAGAGCTCGGCCGGCTGCTGCGCAACCTGTCGACATACCTGCGTGAGGACCTGCGCACCCGCTCCGAGATGGAGTCGCGACAGGCGTGGACCGTCAACGGCGCCCGGCTCGCCGTCGCGTCGCCCTGGCTGGTGCTGCTGCTGATGTCCTTCCAGCACGACGTGATCCGTCGCTACGCCTCGCCGGTCGGCGTGGTCGTCCTCGTCGTCGGCGCCGGAGTGTGCGTGGTCGCCTACCGGCTGATGATGCGGATCGGGCGCCTGCCCGTCGAGCGACGGATCCTCGGATGACGCCCGCGATGTGGGGAGCGCTCCTCGGCGCCACCTCGGCCGCCGGGTTGCTGCTCGTCCTGGCCCGGGTCCGGGCGATCCGGCGGCCGCAGCTCGCCCTCCGGGTGCTGCCCTACGTACGCGACCTCCCGACCCTCGACGGGGCCGTTCCGCGGGTCAGCCCGCCGCCCACGTCGGCGGCCGTGGGCGTCTTCGGGCCCTTGCTGCGGTCGGCGGCCGACGGCGTCGAGCGGGTGCTCGGCGGTGCGGCCTCGGTGGAGCGCCGGCTCGCGCGAGCCGGCATCGACAAGAGCGTCCACGAGTTCCGGATCGAGCAGGTCGTCTGGGGCCTGGTGACCTTCGCCACCACCGCGGCCGTCGCCGTGGTCCGCACTCTCTCGCAGCCGGGCAGCGTGCTGCTGTGGGCGATCGTGTGCGCGATCGCGTTCGTGACCGGGGTGCTGGCTCGCGACAACCACCTCACCGGGCAGGTGCGACGACGCGAGCGGCAGATCCTCGCCGAGTTCCCGACCGTCGCCGAGCTGCTGGCCCTGGCGGTCGCGGCCGGTGAGAGCCCCGTGATGGCGCTCGACCGCGTCGTACGCCGTAGCGGCGGCGAGCTCTCCCGCGAGCTCGCCCGGGTGCTCGCCGCCATCCGCACCGGCGAGCCGGTCGCGTCGGCGTTCGACGCGCTGGCCGCGAGCAGCGGGCTGCCCGTCGTGTCCCGCTTCGCCCAGGGCGTCGCGGTGGCTGTCGAGCGCGGCACGCCGCTCGCCGACGTGCTGCACGCCCAGGCCGCGGACGTGCGCGAGGCCGGGCGCCGCGAGCTGATCGAGTCGGCCGCCCGGCGCGAGGTGCTGATGATGGTGCCCGTCGTCTTCCTGGTGCTGCCGGTGACCGTGCTCTTCGCGTTCTGGCCCGGCGTCGTCGGGCTCTCCCTGACCACCCCGTGACGTCCCACAAGGAGGAAGTCGATGAACCATCTCGTCCTCGCCCTCGCGGCCTGGCTGTCCCCACGCGAGCGCGACGAGCGCGGTGACGTGCCCGGTTGGGTGATGATCACCGTGATGACGGCGGGGCTCGTCGTCGGCATCACCGCGATCGCCGGCCCGGCCCTGCAGGACATGGTCAGCTCGGCACTCGCCAAGGTGCGGTAGTGCCGCTTCGGCACGGACGCGACGACCGGGGCTCGGCGGTCGTCGACTTCGTGCTGGTGCTCGTCGTGCTCGTGCCGGTGTTCCTGGGCATCCTGCAGGTCGCGCTCGTGCTGCTGGTGCGCAACACGCTCGCGTCGGCGGCGTCCGAGGGGGCGCGGTACGCCGCGACGCTCGACCGCGGGCCGGCAGACGGCGCTGCGCGGACTCGCGACCAGATCGACGGTGCGATCTCGGGACGATTCGCCCGCGACGTGTCGGCGCAGTCCGCGACGGTCGACGGAGCACCCGGCGTCGTCGTCACGGTGCGTGCCGTCGTCCCCGCGCTCGGCATCGGCGGCCCCGGAATCGCGCTCGAGGTGACGGGTCACGCCGTGGAGGAGCAGCCGCCGTGAAGCATCGCCGCGACGAGCGCGGCAGCGCGCTGGTCGAGCTGAGCTGGCTGGGCATCCTGCTGCTGGTGCCGATGCTCTGGATCGTGGTCTCGGTGTTCGAGGTGCAGCGCGGGGCGTTCGCGGTCTCGGGCGCCGCGCGGGCCGCCGGCCGCGCCTACGCGCTGGCGCCCGACCACGCCGTGGGTGTGGCTCGGGCGGAGGCCGCGGCCCGCCAGGCGCTCGAGGACCAGGGGATCGGTGGCGCGCCCCTCGCCGTACAGATCACGTGCACGCCGTACCCGGACGACTGCCACAGCGGGACCTCGGTGATCACGGTCGTCGTCGAGTCGAGCGTCGCCCTGCCGCTGATCCCCGACATCCTCGGCGGCGGTGCCCCGAGCTTCGCGCTCGACTCGACGCACTCCGTGCCGATCGGGCAGTTCCAGGAGGTCGCGGATGCGGCGCCGTGAGCCCCGTGGGGAGCAGGGCCAGACGACGCTGTTGATCGTCGGCTTCGCGCTGGTGCTCGCGATGGCCGTCGCGACCGTGGTCGACGTGTCGGCGGCGTACCTCCAGCGCCAGGGCCTCAACACCGTCGCCGACGGCGCAGCCCTGCGAGCCGCCGACCTCGGCGCGACCGGCGAGGAGGTGTACGCCGGCGGGGTGCCCGAGGGGCGCCTTGAGCTCAGCGTCGAGCGGGTGCGCGGCTCGGTGCAGGAGTTCCTCCAGCAGTCCGGTGCCTACGCCGACTATCCCGGCCTGGCGTTCGACGTCGACGTCGACCCGGCCACCTCGTCCGTCACGATCCACGTCACCGCGCCCCTCGACCTGCCGCTCACGGTCCCCGGCTCGCCCGACGTGGCGATGATCGGCGCCACCGGCTCGGCGGTCGTCGTGGCCGAGGGATAGGTCTGGCTCGTCACCGGGGCCGGCGCGCCAGGGTGGTGCCGAGGCCGGCTGCCGCCGCGCGTACGGCGTTCTCATGGGTCTCGGGCCGGAACCGTCCCACCGGGCCGGTGACCGAGATGGCGGCGATCGACGTGCGTCCGTCCGGCTCGAGCACGGGGGCGGCGACGCACAGCAGGCCCGGCGTCGACTCCTCGCGCTCGTAGGTCACGCCGGTGTCCAGGGACTTGCGCAGCTGTCTCAGCAGCACGCCCGGCGCCACGATGGTGTGCGGCGTACGCCGCTCGAGCGGTCCGGCCAGCACCTCGCGCTGCAGCTCCGGATCGGCGGTGGCCAGCAGGGCCTTGCCGATCGCGGTGCAGTGCATCGGCATCCGACCACCGGTCCGCGACGGGGTGCGGGCCTGGCGGTGACCGCCGATCTTGGCGATGTAGACGACCTCGGTGCCCTCGCGCACGCCGAGGTGGACGGTCTCGTGCGTGCGCTCGTAGAGGTCCTGCAGGAACGGCACGGCGATCTCCAGGAGCGTGCGCTCGGCCGAGGCCCGCAGCCCCAGCTCGAACAGGCCACCCGAGAGCCGGTAGCCGGTCGGCGTCTTGTCGAGCAGCCGGTGCTCGACGAGGTCGCCGGCGACCCGGTGCACGGTGCCCTTCGCCAGCCCGGTGCGCCGGACCAGCTCCGCCAGCGGCAGCACGCGGTCGTCGGCCGTGAAGGAGCGGAGGATCGCGACCGCCTTCCCGAGGACGGTGTCGAGCTCGGCGGCCACGGGAACAGCGTACCGGTGAGTGGAACGAACGGCTCCGCTCGTGGCTCGTCGACCCGGATGCTGAGGGGCATGACCGAAGCCACCGTCGCCGCCCACGCCGGCACCGATGCCATCGCCGCTGCGGCTACCCGACTGCTGTCTGCCGCCGAGACCGGCGCGCCGGTCCCGCCCGTGCGCGACCTGATCGGGCGCGACGACGTGCAGGCGGCGTACGCCGTCCAGGAGCGGGTGACCGAGGCCCGGCTGTCGTCCGGGGCCCGCGTCGTCGGCCGCAAGATCGGGCTGACGTCCGCGGCCGTGCAGCAGCAGATGGGCATCGCCCAACCCGACTTCGGCGTGCTGTTCGACGACATGGCGTACGACGGGGGTGACGACGTGCCCGCCGGCGCGGTCCTGCAGCCCCGCGCCGAGGCCGAGGTGGCGTTCGTCCTCAAGAGCGACCTCGTCGAGGGCGACCTCGACGCCGAGCAGGTCCGCGCCGCGATCGACTACGCCGTCGCGGCCATCGAGATCTGCGGCAGCCGCGTCGCGGGCTGGGACATCTCCTTCAGCGACACCGTCGCCGACAACGCCTCCTCCGGTGCCTACGTGCTCGGTCCGCAGCGCCTCACGCTCGACGAGTTCGAGCCGCGGGACGTCACGATGACGATGACCGTCGACGGCGAGGAGGTCTCGACCGGCACCGGCGCCGCGTGCCTCGGCGACCCGATCGACGCCGTCGTCTGGCTGGCCCGCACGGCGCGCCGGTTCGGCGACCCGCTTCGAGCCGGGCAGGTGATCCTCTCCGGTGCGCTCGGCCCGATGCGGCCGATCGCCCCCGGTGACCGGGTCCGCGCGGTCGTCCGGCCGCTCGGCGCCGTCCAGTTCACCCTGATCAACACGATGGGCGAGGAGTCCTGATGAGCAACACGAAGGTGGCCATCATCGGGTCGGGCAACATCGGCACCGACCTGATGATCAAGATCATGCGCAACGCCGAGCACCTCGAGATGGGGGTCATGGTCGGCATCGACCCGGCGTCCGACGGCCTCGCCCGCGCGGCGAAGCTCGGCCTCGAGACCACCCACGAGGGTGTGGAGGGCCTGCTCGGGTCGCCCCAGATCGACGAGATCGGCATCGTCTTCGACGCCACCTCGGCCGGCGCCCACCGGCGCAACGCGGAGCTGCTGAGCCCGCACGGCATCCGGATGATCGACCTGACGCCCGCCGCCATCGGCCCCTTCGTCATCCCGGCGGTCAACATCGAGGATCACCTCGGCGCGCCGAACGTCAACATGGTCACCTGCGGTGGCCAGGCCACCATCCCGATCGTGGCGGCGATCAGCCGCGTCGTGCCGGTCGCGTACGCCGAGATCGTCGCGTCGATCGCCTCGAGATCGGCCGGCCCGGGCACCCGCGCGAACATCGACGAGTTCACCGAGACGACGTCCACGGCGATCGTGGAGGTCGGTGGCGCCGAGCGCGGGAAGGCGGTCATCATCCTCAACCCGGCCGAGCCACCGCTGATGATGCGCGACACCGTCTTCGCCCTCGTCACGCTGCCGGCCGGACCGGACGGCGAGACCGCCCGGGCGCAGGTCGCCGACTCCATCCGGAAGATGGTCGCCGAGGTGGCGGCGTACGTCCCCGGCTACCAGCTGGTCCAGGACGTGCAGATCACCGAGATCCCGGCCGACCAGCCCGTCGAGACCTTGCTCGCCGACGGTCGCACCGACCGTCCGACCCACCAGGTCAGCACGTTCCTGAAGGTCGAGGGCGCCGGCATGTACCTGCCGGCGTACGCCGGCAACCTCGACATCATGACCTCGGCCGCAGTCCAGATGGCCGAGAAGATCGCCGCCACCGGGAAGGTCCGAGCATGAGCACCCCGATCTTCGTCCAGGACGTGACGCTGCGTGACGGCATGCACGCGATCCGCCACCGCATCAGCCCCGACGACGTCACGCGCATCGTCGTCGCGCTCGACGAGGCCGGCGTCGACGCCATCGAGGTCGCGCACGGCGACGGCCTCGCCGGCGGCTCGGTCAACTACGGCCCGGGGTCCCACACCGACTGGGAGTGGATCGAGGCGGCGGCGTCGGCCATCACCCGGGCGCGGCTCACCACGCTGCTGCTGCCGGGCGTCGGCACGATCCACGACCTGAAGCACGCCTACGACCTGGGCGTCCGCTCGGTCCGCGTGGCCACGCACTGCACCGAGGCCGACGTCGCGGCCCAGCACATCGCCGCCGCTCGCGAGATCGGCATGGACGTCGCCGGCTTCCTGATGCTCTCGCACATGGCGCCGCCGGAGGAGCTCGCCAGGCAGGCGAAGCTGATGGAGTCCTACGGGGCTCACTGTGTCTACGTCACCGACTCCGGTGGCCGCCTGACCATGAACGACGTCCGCGACCGTGTCCGTGCATACCGCGACGTCCTCGAGCCGGAGACCGAGATCGGCATCCACGCCCACGAGAACCTCTCGCTCTCGGTCGCCAACTCGGTCGTCGCCGTCGAGAACGGCGTGCGCCGCGTCGACGCCTCCCTCGCCGGCCACGGCGCCGGCGCGGGCAACTGCCCGATCGAGGCGTTCGTCGCCGTCGCCGACCTGCTGGACTTCGAGCACCGCTGCGACGTCTTCCGGTTGCAGGACGCCGCCGACGACATCGTCCGCCCGCTCCAGGACCGTCCGGTCCGCGTCGACCGCGAGACCCTCACGCTCGGGTACGCGGGCGTCTACTCGTCGTTCCTGCGGCACGCCGAGAACGCGGCCGCCCGGTACGACGTCGACGTGCGCGAGATCCTGATGGAGTGCGGCCGCCGCAACCTGGTCGGAGGCCAGGAGGACATGATCATCGACATCGCGCTCGACCTGGCCGCCCCGACCGCGGCCACGGCGTAGGAGCCGTCAGCCTGCCGGAGCCGACGGCTGAGCCCGGCGGGCCAGGATCGCCGAGGTGCCGGCGGACGCGGCCTTGACCGCCGATGCGTGGGCCTCGGGGCGGAACCGGTGGACGGGTCCCGTCACGCTGATGGCCGCCACCACCCTGTCGTCCCGGTCCAGCACCGGCGCGGCGACACAGGCGATGCCGGTCGCCGACTCTTCGTACTCGTACGCCACGCCCGCGGAGCGGACCAGGCTGAGCTGCCGGCGCAGGAGCCCGGGAGCGACGATGGTCCGCGGGGTGCGGCGCGGCAGCCCTGCCCCGACGACCCGGACGAACAGGTCCGCGTCCCCGTGCGCGAGCAGCACCTTCCCGATCGCGGTGCAGTGGAGCGGCATCCGGCCCCCCACACGCGACGGCGAGGACGCCTGGCGGTGGCCGGCGATCTTGCCGACGTACACCACCTCCGTGCCCTCGAGGACTCCGAGGTGCACGATCTCGTGGGTGCGCTCGTAGAGGTCCTCGAGGAACGGCGTGGCGACCTCGAGCAGTCCTCGCTCCACGGAGGCGCGCATGCCGAGCTCGAACATCTGGCTGCTCAGGCGGTAGCCCGACGGTGTCCGGTCGACCAGTCGTACGGCGACCAGGTCTCCGAGAGTCCGGTGCAGCGTCGCCTTCGCCAGGCCGGTACGGCGACCCAGTTCGGCGAGGCTGACGCCGTGGTCGTCGACGGTGAATGCCTGCAGCACCGTCACGACCTTGCCCAGCACGCTCTTGGTGTCGATCTCCTCCGGACACACGCCTGCATCCTGCCCACAGGGCGGTACGCCACTCTTGACCGCTCGGACACATCCACCAATGATTGGACCATTCACCCAACTGGGAACGTCGAGGAGGCCGGATGGATGCGGACGTGGCCATCGTGGGGGCCGGGCCGACCGGCCTGGCCCTGGCGAACCTGCTCGGGCAGCTCGGCCTCTCCGTGGTGATGCTGGAGCGGTCGGCGCGGGGGAGCGAGGTCAGCTATCCCCGTGCGGTCGGGATCGACCACGACGCGCTGCGCACGTTCCAGACCATCGGCCTGGTCGACCGGATGCTGCCCGACATCGTCCAGAACACCGCCGTCAAGTTCTTCGCGGCCGACGGCTCGCTCCTCGCCGACATCCCGCGGCAGGCTGAGGGTGGCCGCAGGGGCGGCTGGTTCGGGCGCAACATGTTCATGCAGCACCTCGCGGACCGAGTGCTCGCCGACGGCATCGAGCGCTACCCCCACGTGGACCTGCAGCGCGAGGCCGAGGTCTTCGCGCTGGACCAGTTGGATGAGTTCGTGCGGCTCGGGGTGCGCGACGTGCGCACCGGCGAGTCCCGCGAGGTGTGCGCCTCCCACGTGGTCGGCGCCGACGGCGCGCGGAGCACCGTGCGCAGGCTGGCGAACCTCCCGCTGGAGGGCGACACCTACGAGGAGCCGTGGCTGATCCTGGAGGTGAGCAACGATCCGTGGGACGCGCCGTACTCCTCATTCCTCTGCGATCCGGCACGTCCGATCTACTCCGGCCACCTGCCCCACGGCCACCGCCGCTGGGGGCTGATGCTGCTGCCAGGTGAGTCGGACGAAGAGGTCGTCAGCGCGGCCGGTCTGCGCCGACTCCTCTCGCCGCTGGTGCCCTCGTTCGACGACCTCGACATCATCCGGGCCCAGGTCTACCGCCACCAGGCGCGCCAGGCCGGCAGCTTCGTCGCCGGACGCGTCGCGCTGGTCGGTGATGCCGCGCACCTGATGCCCCCGTGGGCCGGTCAGGGTCTCAACAGCGGTGTCAGGGACGCCACGAACCTCGCCTGGCGGCTGGCCGCCGCCCGCGACGGCTTCGACTCGTCCGCGCTGCTGGCCGGCTACCACGCCGAGCGCTCCGGCCACGTCCGCAAGGTCATCGACCTGTCCCGCCGCTTCGGCAGGGTCTTCATCCCGCGTGACCGGCGGGCCGTCGCCGTCCGCGACGCCGTGATGCACGGCGTCCGCAGCTCGGCGCGGCTGCGCGACCCGCTCACCCGACGTTGGTTCTCCACCCCGCTGCGCTACCGGGACGGTGCCCTCGTGCACCGGGCAGGAGGCGGACAGCATCCCGCCGTGGGATCGATGTTCGTCCAGCCCGCGGTCGAGCAGGATGGTCGCGAGGTGCGGCTCGACGACGCGCTCGGCCCCCGTTTCGCAGTGGTCGGCTACCGCTGCGACCCCGCGACGGCCATGCCCGGCGACCTGCGCGACTTCTGGTCCCGGTTGGGCACCACGTTCGTCCGTGTCGACATCTCGCGTTCCTCCGCCCCCGAGCAGGTGCCCGACCAAGTGCGCGTTGAGGACGTCCACGGACACCTCGCCACCTGGTTCGGCCGCCATGGCGCCGAGGTCGCGGTGATCCGGCCCGATCGAGTGCTCGCCGGGCTCGGGAGCCTGGCGGACCTGGAGGCGATCAGCCGCGACCTGCGCGGCCGGATCCCGGAGGCAGGGGCGCGACGTGTCCGGTCCTGACGCGCACACCCGCGGCTCGCAGGCGACGGGCACCCTCCTCGCCGTCGCCGTCACGATCGGCGGTGCCCTGCCCACGTTCCTGACCAGCGCGCTCGCCGTCCAGCTGCAGGACGACCTCCACTTCGGCCCGGGCGCACTCGGCCTCGCCACCTCGATCTCCTTCGGCGTCGGCGGCGCGACGTCCCGACCGATGGGGCGCCTGGTCCAGCGGCGCGGGTCCCGTTTCGGCTTCCACCTCGCACTCGCGCTGTCTACCCTCGCGCTGGTGGTGGTGCTGGTGGCGCCGTCGTACGCCATTCTCGCGGCCGGGCTCGTCATCGCGGGTCTGGGCAACGCCGCCGCGCAGCCGGCCGCGAACCTGATGATCACCGAGATGGTCGGCCGTCACCGCCTCGGCCTCGCCATGGGCATCAAGCAGTCCTACATCCCGATCGCCTCCCTGCTCGGCGGGCTGGCCGTGCCGATCGTGGCGGTGCAGTACGGCTGGCGCTGGGCGATCGCGGGTGCGGCCGTCTTCTGCGTGCTCACGCTCCTCAGCGGACGCCGCCGCACGCGAGGTGTCGGGGACGACGACAGGCCGAAGGAGCCGGCATTCCCGGATGTCCCGGCCGCGCCGTACGACGCGGTCCGGGTGCCGCCGCCACCCCTGCTCAGCCGGCGTGGGCTGCTGGTGCTCACCGTGGGCGCCGGACTGGCCGCCGGCTCGGCGACGGCGCTGGGCGTCTTCCTCGTCGACGCGGCGGTGGACGCCGGCGTCGACGCCGGGGTCGCCGGCTACCTGCTGGCGGTCTGCGCCGCCTGCTGCCTGGTGGGCCGGGTCGTGGCCGGCTGGCTGGCCGACCGGCTGACAGGGCGCAGTCTCTACGTCGGATCGGTGAACATCATGACCTGCACCGTCGTCGGCATGGTGCTGCTCGCATTCGGCAGCGGCTGGGTCTTCGTCGCCGGCGCGATCCTCGGCTACCTCGGCTGGGCCTGGCCCGGCCTGTTCCACCTGGCCGTCGTCCGCGACAGTCACGGTGCGGTGGCCGCCGCGACGGGCACCGTGCAGTCCGGCTTCTCCGGAGGCGCCGCGTTCGGCCCCGTGCTCCTCGGCCTGGTCGTGGAGACCTCGTCCTACCGCGTCGCCTGGCTCTGCACCGCGGTCGTCGGCGCGCTCGGCATCGTCGTGATCCGGTGGGCCCGCCGCATCATCCGTCGCGATCGAGGCCTGCCCGTCGGTCGCTCCCACACCCGCACCGACCTGTCGCGGGCCGGCTGACAACCGCAGCGACAGCACAGAACAGGAGAACGTCGTGGAGATCCCGCAGAGTGTCCGGACCGAGCGCGAGGGCAGCGTCCTCGTCATCACCCTCGACCGGCCCCAAGCGCTGAACGCGATCAACCGCGCCATGTCGCAGCAGCTCCACGACGCCTTCGACCAGCTGGAGGACGACGCGGACCTGACCGTCGCGGTGCTCACGGGAACCGGTCGTGCGTTCTGCGCAGGCTCCGACCTCAAGGAGATCCACGACCGGCCGGCCTTCGCCGACGGACTGCGCAACGGCAACGTCACCAGCCTCGCGCGGCGGCAGCTCGCCAAGCCGCTCATCGCTGCCGTCAACGGGATCGCCTTCGGAGGCGGGATGGAGCTCGTGCTCGCCAGCGACCTCGCCGTCGCTGCCCCGACCGCGACCTTCGGGCTGCCCGAGGTCCGCCACGGGCTGGTGGCCGCCGCCGGGGGACTGGTGCGCGGCCCGCGCCAGCTCCCGATGAAGGTGGTCCTCGACCTCGCCCTCACCGGTGACCCGATCGATGCGGAACGAGCGCTGACGTGGGGGCTGGTCAGCAGGGTCGCCGACGACCCGCTCGCCGAGGCGCTGACGATGGCATCAACGATCGCGGAACACCCCGCGCGAGACGCGGTGCTCACCTCGCGCTCGGCCGTCCATCGCGGGCTCGATGCCTTCCTCGAGGGCGACGGCGGGGCGTGGGACGTTGTGGAGCCCGACCTGATGCGTGTGCTGCTCGCCGGTCGGGCGGGCGGACGCGCGGCCGGCTAGAGGAGCGGCTTGACCGCCAGCACCGGGCAGGTGGCGTGCATCAGGATGCGCTGGGCGTCGCTGCCCAGGATCAGCTTGCCCACCGCGGTGCGGTGCCGCAGGCCGATCACGATCAGGTCCGCGCCGAGGCGGTCGGCGGCCTCCAGGACCTCCTCGGCCACCTCGCCGGGATCGACGAGTCGCTCGATCTCGAACTCGACGCCGCTCTCGGTGAGTCGGTGCTGCAGCCCCTCGGCCTGCGGATCCGTGAGCCGGTTGTTCTCGATCGCGGCGTCGCCGCGGGCGACGTTGAGGACCACCAGCCGGTCTTCGTGTCGACGCGCCTCGTCGATGGCTCGCTCCAGGGCGGCGTCCCCCAGGGCGTTGGGCTTGTAGCCCAGCAGGATCGTCATGGTGGTTCCTCTCGTCTCGCTTGACCCGGACCACACTCTACTCGATAATGGTCCAACCATAGACATCTTCGAAGAAGGGGCCTTTGCGATGGCTGGCTTCGCGCCTGAATCGAGCCGGATCCCGGAGATCCAACGGATCGACCCACGGGAGACCGACTACCTCCGGGACGAGCGGTCCCCCAACCGGTTCCTCGTGCATCGCAAGGTGTTCACGGATCAGCAGGTGTTCGAGTCAGAGCGCCGCAGGATCTTCGACAAGTGCTGGATCTACGTCGGGCACGAGTCCGAGATCCCCAGGCCCGGCGACTTCGTGGCCCGCGAGGTGGCCGGACGCCCGGTGCTCTTCACGCGCAACAAGGACCACGAGGTGCGGGTCCTGCTGAACTCCTGCTCCCACCGTGGTGCCGAGGTGTGTCGTGAGCGCCGCGGCAACCAGAAGCGGTTCCGCTGCTTCTACCACTCCTGGGCGTTCTCCAACGACGGCGACCTGATCAACATGCCCGACGAGGGCGGCTTCCCCGAGGGCTTCCGCAAGGAGGACCACGGCCTGGCGAAGCCGGAGCAGGTCGACTCCTACCGGGGCTTCGTCTTCGCGACCTTCAACCCGGAGCAGGAGCCGCTCGAGGAGTACCTGGCCGACGCCAAGTACTACCTCGACCTCACCGCCGACCAGGCCTCCGGAGAGGCCGGCATCGTGGTCACCCCGGGCACGCACGAGTACTCCATGCGCAGCAACTGGAAGCTGCTGGCCGAGAACAGCTCCGACGGCTACCACGCGATTCCGGTCCACAAGACCTACCTGGACGTGCAGCGCTCACGCGGTGACGACATCGCGGGCAGCACCGAGAAGGACTGGAAGGAGTCGCACGCCTTCGACCTGGGCAACGGCCACACCGTCACCGTCAAGCAGGCACCGTGGGGTCGACCGGTCGCACGGTGGACCCCGTCGATGGGGGAGGACACCAAGGAGACCGTCGAGCGCAGTCACCAGCGGCTCGTCGAGGCCCATGGTGCCGAGCGCGCGGAGATGATCGCGAACCTCGACTTCAACATGCTGATCTTCCCGAACCTCGTGCTGAACAACATCATGGCGGTCATCGTCCGGACGTTCTTCCCGAACGCCCCCGGCCACATGAACGTGACCGCCTGGTCGCTGGCGCCCGGTGACGAGGACGCGGCGGCCCGGCGGGTCCGCAACGAGTCGTTCCTGTCCTTCCTCGGGCCGGCCGGGCTTGCCACCCCGGACGACAACGAGGCGCTGGAGTCGTGCCAGCGCGGCTACGAGGCCCGCCCGGGCGAAGGATGGTCGGACGTCTCGCGCGGCATGGACAAGGCAGAACCCGCGAACTGGGACGAGCTTCAGATGCGGACCTTCTGGCGGCGCTGGGACACCCTGATGGGAGAAGACGCATGACGTTCAGGTACGCCGAGGACCGGCAGGTCTCCTCGAAGCAGGTCGCCCGGTCCGAGGTCGAGGACTTCCTCTACTACGAGGCCCAGCTGCTCGACGCGTGGAGGCTCGAGGAGTGGCGCGACCTGTTCGAGGAGGACGGCCACTACGTCGTCCCGTCCACGGACAACCCCGACGGTGACCTCGCCATGGACCTGGCCCTGATCGACGACGACGCCGAGGGTCTCCGTGGCCGCGTCCAGCGCCTGATGAGCACCTATGCCCACATCGAGAACCCGCGCTCCCGGACCCGTCGCATCGTCAGCAACGTGCGCGTGTGGGACCACGACGACGGCGACGTCGGCGTGCGCTGCTCCGTGGTCGTCTACCGCTCTCGCGTGCCGGGCACGACGTCGTACGTCGCCGACGTCCACTACCGCCTGCGCAGGGATGGCGGCTCCTTCCGGATCGCGTTCAAGCACGCGCTGCTCGACCACCACACCCTGCGCGACGTGGGCGGCGTGCTGTCGATCATCCTGTGAGCGCGCACGCGTCGCGCCCCGGCATGCGGGCTGCGATCCCGGACGGTGGCGTCGTGTCACTGGCGGACATCCCGGTGCCCGAGCCCGGCCCGGGCCAAGTCCGGATCCGGGTCCGAGCCGCGGGCATGAACCGGGCCGACCTGCTGCACGCGGCGGGCCGCTACGGACAGCGCGCCTTCGCCGGTGCCACGGGCCCCGACGTCGCCGGCATGGAGCTCGCAGGCGTCGTGTCGGACGTCGGTGACGGGGTCGACGACTCCCTGGTCGGCTCCAGGGTGATGGCGATGACCGCGCGCTCGTACGCCGACTACGCCGTCGTGGACGCCCGCCTGCTGATGCCGGTCCCCGAGCACCTGGAGTGGGCGGAGGCGGCGGCGCTGCCGATGGCGCTGCTGACCGAGCACGAGGCCCTGGTCCGGCTGGGTGGACTGTCCGCAGGCGACCGGGTCCTCGTCGTCGGTGGCACGTCGGGTGTGGGCCTCGTCGGCGTCCAGCTGGCCCGGGCACTCGCTCCGTCGTGGCTGGTCACCACCAGTCGTCGCGACGACTCCGACGCGCTGCTGCGCGAGCTCGGTGCGGACCGGGTGGCGCGCGACCCGCAGGCGGTCGGAGACCCCGACGGTGACGGGTACGACGTCGTGGTCGACCACGTCGGGGGCGACTGGCTGGTCGCAGCCCTGGCGCACCTGCGCATCGGGGCACGGGTGGTCTCGGTCGGTCGTCTGGGGGACCGGAGCGTGCCCGTGGACCTGACCGCGCTCGCCGGCCGGCGAGCCCGCCTGATCGGGACCACCTGGAAGACCCAGTCCCTGGAACAGCTGGCCGAGAGCGTCGCGGGCGTGTGTGACGAGGTGCTGCCGGTGGTGCGCGAGGGCAGGGTCCGGCCGGTGATCGCCGCGACCGTGGACCTGGGCGAAATCACCGGCGCCTACGGGCAGCTCGTCGAGGGACGAAGTCCCGGCAAGGTCGTCGTCCTCGTCAGCCACCAGGACTGACGTGGCTGCGCCCGCACGCCCCTCCACCGTGGCGGGGGTGCTGGTGGCAGCCAGCGCGGTCTCGTCACTCGTCTACAGCCTCGCCATGCCCCTGTTGGGACAGTTCCCCGCGATCTTCTCGGTGAGCGCGTCGAGCGCGACCTGGATCATCGTCGCCAACTCGGTCTCCGGGGCGGTGTCGACGCCGGTCACCGGACGCATGGGAGACACGTGGGGCCCCAGGCGGACCCTGCTCGGCGCGATGGCCTGCCTCGTGGTCGGTTCCGTGGTGTGTGCGCTGGCCACCAGCCTCGAGATGATGCTGGTCGGGCGGGTGCTGCAGGGGGTCGCCGTCGGAGCCGTACCCCTGGCGATGGGGATCGTGCGGCACGTCGTGCCCGCGCGCCAGCTGGGCGTGGTGATCGGTGCCTTGAGCGCCACGCTCGGCCTGGGCAGCGGCATCGGCATCACCCTGGCCGGCGTGCTGCTCGCGCACGGCGGCTGGCGTCTCGTGTTCGGGGCGACCAGCGTCCTCGCGGCACTGGTGTTCGTGCTGATCCTGAAGCTGGTGCCGGCCGACGTGTCCGCGACCAATCGGCGGATCGACGTGTGGGGCGCAGTCGGGCTGGCCGTCGTGCTCACCTGCCTGCTCATCCCGCTGAGCAAGGGCTCCGAATGGGGATGGGGTTCGGCCCTGGTGTGGTCGATGGCCGCGGTCGCGGTGGTCGTGGGGGCGCTGTGGGTGCGGCACCAGCTCCGGCAGTCGCATCCGATGGTGAACCTGCGCCTGGCGTTCTCCTGGGGCTTCGGCGGCTCGCTCGCGGTGTCGCTGGTCACGGGCGGCGCGCTCTTCTTCAGCCTGCTCACCGTGGTCGTGGTGGTGCAGGGGCCCCTCGAGACGGGCTACGGCCTGGGTCGCACCGCACTCGTCGCGGGGCTCTGCCTCATCCCCGGCAACCTGATGATGCTGGTCGCCCCCGTGCCGGCGGCACGGTGCGCCCGGAGGTGGGGAGTCAGGGCCGTGCTGCGGACCGGCCTGACGGTGGTGGGCGCCGGCTACGCACTGCGGGCGTTGCTCGACCGGAACCTCGTCGAGGTGACGATGGGGTACGTCGTCGTCCAGACCGGCGTCGCGATCTGCCTGGCCGCGCTGCCGATGGCGGTGGCCCGTACCTCCCCTGCATCGGAGACCGCGTCGGCGCAGGCGCTCAGCACGACCATGCGCCAGACCGGCATCGCAGCGGCGGGCGCGGGGTACGCGTCGCTGGTCGCCGCGATGCACCTGGACTGGCAGGGACACCTCTACCCGACGGCGCGCGCCCTGGACGCATCCTTCGCCCTCGGTGTTGCCATCGCCCTGATCGGGGTGGTCGGCAACTACGTCGGCCGACCTCACGCGCGCGGCTGACGGCGCCGATCCTCGAAGGGGGATTGACGCGCGTCACACCGTTGTGCATAGTTTGGACCAACCATTGAGAGAGAGGGCCAATGCATCAGAGTGTCTGGACCGACCTGCGCAACGTGGAGTTCTCCCAGCGCTGGGTGAACGCCGGGGGCATCCGCACGCGCGTCCTCGAGGCCGGGGACCGGGCCAACCCCACCGTGGTGTTCATCCACGGCACCGGCGGTCACGCCGAGGCCTACACCCGCAACCTCGGTCCGCACGCGGAGCACTTCCACGTCTACTCGATCGACATGGTCGGCCACGGGTTCACCGACAAGCCCGACCAGACCTACGACTTCAAGGACTACGCCGATCACCTGCGGGCCTTCCTCGATGCCGAGGGCATCGAGAGAGCCTCGATCAGCGGTGAGTCGATGGGTGCCGGCATCGGGGCGTGGTTCGCGCTGCTCCACCCGGACCGGATCGACAAGCTGGTGTTGAACACCGGAGCCGCGCTGCGGCTCGCCGACGACGTCATCCAGCGAATGGCCACGCTCACGATGGAGGCGGTCCGCAACGCTACGGAGGAGAGCGTCCGCAAGCGCCTCGAGTGGCTGGTCGACGATCCGGCCGACGTGACCGAGGACCTGGTGTCGACCCGCCTGGC
The DNA here is from genome assembly GCF_042666375.1 of Nocardioides sp. GCM10030259. Taxonomy (NCBI): domain Bacteria; kingdom Bacillati; phylum Actinomycetota; class Actinomycetes; order Propionibacteriales; family Nocardioidaceae; genus Nocardioides; species Nocardioides sp. GCM10030259. Next base: position 371,257 of record NZ_JBHTDF010000002.1, read on the forward strand.
CATCTACCAGAACCCGGACTACGTCGAGCGGATGACGAACATCCTGGCCGCCCGGCACACCGACCCGGCCGGTCAGGACCGCAACTGCCTCGTCGAGGAGGACTGGGCGAAGGTCGCGTGTCCGGTGCTGGTGCTGTGGACCGATCACGACCCCACCGCGCCGCCCGAGGTCGGCCGCGAGGTCGCCGACTGGATCCCGGAGTCCCGCTTCGAGCTGATGACCGGATGCGGTCACTGGCCCCAGTTCGAGGACGCGGACACCTTCAACAAGATCCACCTCGACTTCCTCCTGGCGACGTGACGCGGATGAGCGAGACCGAGGAGTTCACCTGCCCCGGCCGGTTCGACGGCCAGGTGGTCGTCGTGACCGGCGCGGCCGGGGGGATCGGCAGCGCGATCATCCGCCGCTTCGCGCGGGAGGGCGCCCACGTGGTGGCATCCGACCGGCGCCCGGACGGCGAGGAGATGGTGGCAGGGTTCCTCGGCCCGGACGCGCCGAAGTGGACCTACCTGGACCGTGACCTGGCCTCCGTGGAGGGGGCACAGGCTCTCGTCGACCACGCCGTCGAGACCTTCGCCCGGGTCGATGTCCTGGTCAACAACGCCGGTGGCGGCATCATCAAGGACTACCTCGACCACGACCACGAGTCGCGGCGGGAGACCGTGGACCGGAACCTGTGGACGGCGGTGAACTGCTCCACCGGCGTCCTGCCCGTCATGCGACGCGCCGGCTACGGCCGGATCGTGAACGTCGGCGCCGACTCGGTCCGCAACGGACTCTTCCAGCACGCGATGTACAACGCCGCCAAGGGCGGCGTGCACGGGCTCACGACCGGGCTCGCCCGTGAGTTCGCCCCCGACGGGATCACCGTGAACACGGTGGCGCCGACGGGGACCGTGACGCCGTACGTCGCCTCGCGGCCCGCCGACGCGGTCGAGCGCTTCGAGAAGAACCGTGCCCTGATCCCCGTGGGGCGGTTCGGGACGACGGCCGAGGTCGCCTCCGCCGTCCTGTACCTGGCGAGCAGGGAGGCGTCGTTCATCACTGGCCAGGTGGTCAGCGTCAACGGCGGCTCGACGATGTTGTGACCCATCCGCGCCACCACCCAGAGAAGCAGCGAGAGAGGACCCGATGACCACCACCGACGAGAACCTGATCCCCTGGCGCCTGGGCTACGTGGCGCTGAACGTCCCCGACCTGGACGAGGCCGTGGAGGCCTGGACCCGGCTCGGCATGCTGGAGGTCTCGGAGACCTCCGAGGGCACCGTCCACCTGCGCGGCGGCACCGACCACCACTGGGTGGTGCTGCACGAGAGCGACGGAGAACCCGGACTGCGCCGGATGGCCTTCGAGGTTCAGCGGCGCGAGCACCTGGACGCCTACCGTGAGCGGCTCAAGAACGAAGGGATCCAGGTCACCGACCACGACGGCGAGTGGACCGGGAACGCGATCCGCTTCCAGGACCCCAACGGCTACGAGGTGGAGCTCTTCGACGCCCTCGGCAACGTCGGCATCACTCCGACGAGGCCGTGGGTCCCCCCGACCCAGCTGCTGCACGCCGTGGTCGCGGTGCACGACATCGAGGAGTCCTTCGACTTCTACGGCCGGGTGCTCGGGCTGCTCGAGTCCGACCGGGTGCTGGGCAAGACGATCTTCCTGCGGGCCGCGAACCAGTTCCACCACTCGCTGGTGCTCGGTGGCGGCCGCGGCACGCCGCCGTTCCTCGACCACGTCGCCTTCCACTTCGCGGACATCGACGACCTGATGCGGGTCCGGCAGAACTTCCTCGCCCGGGAGATCCCGCTCGACCGGGACCTGCTCCGGCACCCGACCTCGGGGTCGATGGGCTTCTACGCCAAGGGCCTGCCCGGTCCGTCGACCGTGGAGTTCTGCATCGACCACGCCAAGATCACCGACCCCGACTACCGACCCCGGAGCATGGCGCCCGGGCGGTGGACCTCCAACGTCTGGGTGCCGCCGGTGGACCTGGACTGAGCGGCGAGGTCCATGCTCGACGTCCACACGCACTTCTTCCCACGCCACCTTCCGCCACCGTCCGACCGTGCGCTGGCGGACGGGTGGCCGGAGCTGGCCCCCGACGGTGACCTCGTGGAGGTGCGGCAACAGGGGCGAGTGGTCCGCGTCCTCGACGCGACAGCCTGGGACGCCACGGCCCGCCTGGCGGCCATGGACCGGTTGGGGGTCGACCACCACGTCGTGCTGCCGACCCCCTTCACGTTCCTCTACGACGCGGACCCCGACATAGCGGGCGACTACGCCCGTGCCCAGAACGACGTGCTGGCCGAGCTCGTGGCTTCGGGGCAGGGCCGCCTGACCGGCTTCGGGTCCGTGCCGCTCCAGGACCCGGAGGCGGCGGTCGCGGAGGTAGGTCGCATGGCGCTGGAGCTCGGCCTCGCAGGGGTCGGCATCGGAACCCACGCGGACCTCTTCGAGCTGCACTCGCCGGAGCTGGAGCCGGTGTTCGCCCGGATCGAGCAGCTGGACCTGCCGGTGTTCGTACACCCGTGGAAGCCGATGGCTCCCACGCGCACCAGCCACCACGGGCTCGCCTTCGGTCTCGGCCGACCGGTCGAGACCGAGCTGGCCGTGGGGTCGCTGGTCTTCGGCGGGGTCCTCGAGCGCCACCCCGACCTGCGGGTGTGCCTGGCGCACGGCGGAGCCGGCATCCCGGCGATCCGTGGTCGGCTCGCCAACGGGTGGTCCCGGCAGCCCGTCGACACCCGCACGCCCCGGGCCGGGCCGCGACACCTCCTGGCGCGGCTGTGGGCCGACGGCCTGACCTACGACCCCGCCGCGCTCGCCCTCGCCGCGAGCACCTTCGGCCCCGAGCACATGGTGGTGGGGTCCGACTTCCCCTTCGATGCCCAGGAGTCCCCGATCGGGGCGTCGTTCGTCAACGGCGTCGCCGCCGGGCTGCTGCCCTACGGCCGGGACTGGGCCGAGGTCACCACACGCAACGCCCGTACGTTCCTGGGGTCAGCCGACCCCACCACCCACTTCCTCGGCGACCGCGGCGAGGAGCACCCGATAGGAGCAGAGCGATGAAGTTGTCCCAGGACCACGAGGACTTCCGCAAGGCGGTCCGGGAGATGGCGCGCACGCATGTCGCGCCGGTGGCCGACGAGATCGACAAGACCGACAAGTTCCCCGAGCACCTGATCGACGTCTTCGGCGACATGGGCCTCGTGCAGCTCGCCGTTCCGGAGGAGTACGGCGGCCCCGGCGGCGACCTGCTGTCGGGCTGCATCGCCCGTGAGGAAGTGGCCGCGGCCGGCTCGATGGCGCTGGCCCAGCTGGCCGGGCAGAACAGCATCGTCATCAACGCGATGCTCACCGGTGCCAGCGACCAGCTGAAGAAGCGGCTCCTGCCCGAGCTGGCCGAGGGTCGCACGATCACCTGCATCGCGATCACCGAGCCCGACGCCGGCTCCGACCCCTCGCTCATGCAGACCCGCGCCAAGAAGGCCGGGGACACCTGGGTGATCAGTGGCTCCAAGCAGTTCATCACCTGGGGCAGCATGGCCAAGTACGCCGTGGTCTTCGCCCGCACCAACGACCAGCCGGGCGCCAAGGGGATCAGCGCGTTCCTCGTCGACTGTGACCAGCCGGGCTGGCAGATCGCCAAGGCGAACGACAAGATGGGCCAGCACGGCGTGCCCAACAACGAGATCCTCCTCGACAACGTCGAGGTCCACGAGGACGGCTTGATCGGCGACGAGGGCAACGGCTTCGGGGCCGCGATGCACGGACTGCACCTGAACCGGCCGACGGTCGCCGCGATCGCGGTCGGTGCCGCACAGTGCGCGCTCGACTACGCGATCGCCTACGCGAAGGAGCGGGAGGCCGGCGGCCAGAAGATCGTCGAGTTCCAGGGCCTGCGCTGGATGATGGCCGAGGACTACACGCAGATCGCCGCGGCCCGGCACCTGGTCTACGACTGCGCCATGGCCTATGACGCGAACGCGCCGCAGGACGAGGTCACGAAGCTGTCCTCCATGGCCAAGCTGTTCGCGGCCGACACCGTGCAGCGGGTCACCTCGAACGCGGTGCAGATCCTCGGCGGCCACGGCTACATGTCCGAGCACCCGGTCGAGCGCTACATGCGCGACGCCAAGCTGATCGGCATCTACGAGGGCACCAGCCAGATCCAGCGCAACATCATCGCGAAGCGCATCCTCCGATGAACGCGGCGGGAGGCGGGCCGCTGGCCGGCGTGAAGGTGCTCGAGTTCTCGATCATGATCGCGGGCCCGTACGGCGGCCGCCTCCTGGCGGACGCGGGTGCGGACGTGGTCAAGGTCGAGCCTCCCGAGGGTGACCCGATGCGCAGCCGGACGCCGATCCGTGACGGCGCCAGCACCTACTACGGCGCGATGAACGCCGGCAAGAAGAGCGTGGCCCTGGACCTGAAGGACCCGGCTGCTCGCGACCGCGCGATGGCGCTGATCGCCGAGGCGGACGTGGTCCTGGAGAACTACCGGCCCGGGGTGATGGCGAAGCTGGGCCTCGGGTACGACGCCTGCGCGGAGGTCAATCCGCGGCTCGTCTACTGCTCGATCTCCGGCTACGGCCAGACCGGCCCGAAGTCCCGCTATCCGGCGTACGCGCCGATCCTGCACGCGCTCTCCGGGTACGACCTCACGAACATGGGCTACCAGCGCGACGCCGATCGTCCGACCTCGACCGGCACCTTCGTCGCCGACATCATGGCCGGCCAGGTGGCCTACGGCGCGGTGCTCACCGGACTCCTCGGTCGTGAGCGCACCGGCAGGGGCGACTACCTCGACGTGGCCCTGCTCGACATCATGCTGTCGACGCTGGTCTACGAGACGCAGGCCGCGCAGGCCGGGGGAGCGGGGCCGGGCAAGACGGTCTACCGGCCCTGCCGGGCCGGGGACGAGTTCGTGATCATCGCGGCGATCACGGACCGCAACTTCGTGTCGCTGGTCAACGCGATGGAGCAGCCCGAGCTGCTCGAGGATCCGCGGTTCGCGGCCATGTCGGCGCGCGAGGAGAACTGGGAGGAGTGGCAGGAGCTGATCGCGGCCTGGGCGCGCGACCAGGACGCCAGGGAGCTCGAGGAGCTGCTGCTGTCGCGGGGCGTCCCGTGCAGCCGGTTCCGCACGGTCGACCAGGCGCTGTTCGACGACCAGGTGCGACACCGCGGGACGCTGCGCACGGCCGAGGACCGGGCGGGCACGTTCGAGTTCGTCGGTGCGCCGTTCCAGTCGCGGAGCTTCCCCGACGGTCCGGAGCCTCGTCCGGTGAGCGAGCTCGACGGGGACGCCGAGGAGGTGTTCGGAGCCGAGCGGGCCGGATCCTCCTCGACATCTTGACGGCCGGCCATCGCGCCGTGTTCAATGGTACGACCATTGAAAGGAGTGCCATGAGGGTCACGGTCATCGAGGACAAGTGCTGCGGCTTCGCCACGTGCATCAGCGTCGCGCCCGACGTGTTCGACATCGACGGGGACCAGATCGCGGTGCCGCTGGTCGAGGGTGACCTGCCGGAGCGACTCCACCAGTGCGCCCGCGAGGCGGCCGAGGCCTGCCCGACGGACGCGATCGTCATCGAGGAGTGAGATGAGCGTCCTCGTCATCGGCGGCTCGGTCGCCGGCCTCGCGGTCGCGGACGGACTGCGTGCCCAGGACTACCCCGGCCGCATCACGGTCGTCGACGCGGATCCGTCGCTGCCCTACGACAAGCCGCCACTGTCCAAGCAGGCGTTGAAGCCGGACTGGGACCCGGTGAAGGGCCTCCTGCGTCCCGAGGAGCACTACCGCGACAAGCGCGTCGAGCTGGTCACCGGCAGGACGGCGGTCGCGCTCGGCGGCGAGCGGCGTGCGGTTCGACTCGACGACGGCACCGAGCTCGTCGCGGATCACGTCGTCCTCGCGACCGGGGTCCGGGCACGGTTGCTGCCCGAGCACATGATGCTGCCCGGCGTCCATGCGATCCGCACCGCAGCTGACAGCGCCGCCGTTCGCGCGGCCCTGGCAGGGCGACCGCGGGTCGTGGTCGTGGGCGGCGGCTTCATCGGCGCCGAGGCGGCCGCGGTCGCAGCGGACCTCGCGCTCGAGGTCACGATCGTCGAGGCGCTCCCGCTGCCGTTCCAGCACCTGTTCGGGCGCGAGGTCGCCGAGGCGCTGGCCGGGTGGCACCGCTCCGCCGGGGTCCGCCTCGAGTGCGGCGTCACCGTCGAGGCGATCGAAGGCGTGCAGCGCGTCGAGCGCGTCCGGCTCTCCGACGGCAGGGAGCTGCCTGCCGACCTCGTCCTCCTCGGCCTTGGTGCCGTCCCGGCGGTGGAGTGGCTCGAGGGCGCGGGCCTCGCGATCGATGACGGCATCGTGTGCGACGAGCACGGCCGCACCGGCGTGCCCGGTGTCTGGGCGGCGGGGGACGCGGCGGCGTGGCGCAACCCGGCCACGGGCAAGCACGTCCGCATCGAGCACTGGACCACGGCCAAGGAGCAGGGTGCGGCTGTGGCCCACAACATCGCCGCCGGTGCCTCGGTCCGGACCGTCGGGCCCGTCCCGTACTTCTGGTCCGACCAGTACCGACGACGGATCCAGTTCCTCGGCACGTCCGCGGGCCACGACGCGACCCACCTGGTCCACGGGGGCTTCGACCAGCCCGAGTTCGTCGTGCTCTACACGAACGGCGGCCGACTGATCGGCGGGCTCGGCGTGGCCGCGGCCCGACACCTGATGAGGTTCCGCGGCCACATCGCCGCGCGGGACCCCATCGACCAGCTGCTGGCTCCGACCGGCGCGACGGCGGGAGCCTGAATGAGCGTGCCCGACGACGCCCCGCTCGCCGGGACCATCGTGCTGGACCTGTCCCGGGCGGTCGCAGGGCCCCAGGCCGGCATGATGCTCGGCGACATGGGCGCTCGCGTGATCAAGGTGGAGAGCAGGCTGGGCGACGACAGTCGTGGCTGGGGGCCGCCGTTCGTCGGCGAGAACGGCGAGGAGGCGACGTTCTTCTACTGCGTCAACCGCAACAAGGAGTCGATCACCCTCGACCTGAAGGACCCCGCGGACAACGACGTCCTGGCGCGACTCGTGCGTCGTGCGGACGTGCTGATCGAGAACTTCCGCGCCGGTGTCCTGGACCGCCTCGGCTTCCCCGTCCAACGACTCCATGATCTCAACCCGAGACTGGTCGTGCTCAGCATCACCGGGTTCGGCCACGACGGGCCCGAGGGCCAGCGCGCCGGCTACGACCAGATCCTGCAGGGCGAGGCCGGGCTGATGAGCCTCACCGGCCCCGGTGACGAGCAGCCGACCAAGGTCGGGGTGCCGATCGCCGACGTCCTCGCCGGGATGAACGGTGCGTACGGCGTCGTGAGCGCGCTGCACCAACGCACCCGCACCGGCCGCGGCCGCGTCGTCCGCACCTCGCTGCTGGCATCCGTGATCGGCGCCCACGCCTTCCAGGGCACTCGCTGGACAGTGGCCAAGGAGGTGCCCGGCACGTCCGGCGTGCACCATCCCTCGATCTCGCCGTACGGCCTGTTCCGGACCGCGACGGCACCCGTGCAGGTCGCGTGCGGATCGGAGTCGCTGTGGCGGCGGTTCGCCACCGCGATCGGTCTTGACCCGGATGACCCGGACTTCGCGGTCAACCAACGGCGGGTCACCGACCGCGACGCGCTGACGGCCCGCATCGAGGCGATCTTCGCGACCGCGCCGGCCGAGCACTGGCTGAAGCTGATGGCCGGCGCCGGAGTGCCGGCCGGCAAGGTGCGCAGCCTCGACGACGTCTACGGCTGGGAGCAGACGCGCTCGCAGGGACTCGTGATCCAGGTCGAGCACGCCACGCAGGGAACCCTGGAGCTGCCCGGCCCGACGATCCGGCTCGACGACAACGAGTACGCAGGTGGCCGCGCCGAGCACCTCGCGCCCCCGCTGCTCGGCCAGCACAACGACTCCGTGCGGGGATGGCTGGACGGCCACGCCCACTGACCGATTGCCGGGCGATCGGTCCCACCATTCGGTATCCTCCTGAATGGTCAGACCAACCGAATCGCGACCACGCCCGAGAGATCGGAATCCGAGCATGGCTACGCCCACGTTCCAGCCCGCCAAGCCTCGCCGGGCCTTCGACGAGATCATCGCCCAGGTGCGCGAGATGGTGCGCAAGGGAGAGCTGGTGCCCGGCGACCGCCTCCCGGCGGAGCGACAGCTGGCCGAGCAGTTCGCGGTGAGCCGCAACACGGTGCGCGAAGCGCTGCGGATGCTCGAGATCTCCGGCCTCGTCCAGCTGCGGCGTGGGGCGAGTGGGGGAGCGTTCATCGCCGAGGCGGACCCCTCCAAGGTCGCCTCGAGCATGACCGACATGCTGGAGCTCAACCAGTTCTCCCTCAGTGACCTGACCGAGGCCCGAGGCTGGCTGGAGTCCGTCGTCGCCCGGATCGCCTGCGAGCGTGCCGACGAGGCGATGCTGGCCAGGCTGGACGCGAATGTCGCGGAAGCCGCTCAGCTCAGCGATCGTGGGGACTGGGAGCGCAAGGCGTTGGTCAACGTCGAGTTCCACAACCTGCTCGCCGAGGCCACCGGCAATCCGGTGATGGTGGCGATGATGCGTGGACTGATGGACGTCATGGCCAAGATCGTGCTGCGTCTCGGACCCACCGAGGGCGACGTGGTGCTGCGCAGCCGTCGCCGGTTCATGAAGCACCTCCACAACCGCGATGCCGAGGCCGCGGTCGCGGAGATGTACCGGCATCTCGAGCGCATGCACAAGCTCTGGGTCGACGGCTACTACAAGGGTTCCCGACTCCGCGAGTCCTGACCCACGTCTCACCTCTCTCCGCAGTCGGCCGCGCCCGAGCGTCGGGCCCGGTCATTGCGGCCTGCCGTCGTGCCTGCCGTCGCGCCTGCGTGGCGCTGACGCGCAAGACCGAGAATGGTCCATCCCTTGACAGGAGCGTGAGCACCACCACAGACTGAGGCTGGTCCAACCATTGATCTCTCGGTTGAGTGGGCTCGGGGCGGGCAGACCGAGGTTGGCGAAGAACATCCGAAGTGTGTGAGTCGACCCAGGAGATTCCTAATGCGTTCGAAGTCCGTCGTGACCATGCTGGCGCTGGCGCTCGTTCCCGGCCTCACCGCCTGCCAGATCAGCTCCGCCGGGGGCTCGGGGGGCGGGGACTACCCGAATGATTCGATCGAGCTGATCGTGGGGACGTCGGCCGGCGGGCCGACCGACACGAACGCCCGGATCCTCGCGACCTGCATGGAGAAGGACCTCGGGGAGACGATCGTCGTGAAGAACGTCGACGGCGCCTCTGGCGCGATGGGCAACCGCGAGGTGATCGCCGCCGAGCCCGACGGCTACACGCTCTCGCTGACCCCGGCCACCGGCGTGACGCTGTCGCCCTACCTGGAGGACCTCGGGTTCGACCACGAGGACGTGTCGCCCGTCGGCCGGCTCTTCGGCACGGCCATGGTGTTCGTGACCTCGAAGGGTTCCTACAAGTCTGCTGAGGAGTTCTTCGCCGACGCCGACAAGAACCCCGGCAAGCTGACGGTCGGCACGCCCGGACCCACGAGCCCCAAGCAGGTGATCATGCAGGCGCTCAGGAACAACCACGACATCGACCTCAAGCCGGTGCCGCTGGAAGGTCAGGCAGGCGTGGTGACCGCGATGCTCGGTGGCAACGTCGACGTCGCGGCTGTCGAGGCGACCGACGACGTCAAGTCGTACATCGAGTCCGGTGAGTTCGTCCCGCTCGCCTACATCAGTCCCGGGGCCGTCTCGTGGCTCGGCGACGTGCCGACTCTCGAGGACCTCGGCTACGCCGACTCGATGCTGCCGATGAACGAGTACCCCCTCTACGGCCCCGCAGGTATGCCCGACGACGTCGTCAGCACGCTGGAGGAGTCCATGAAGGGCTGCGTCGAGGACCCGGAGGTCGCGGAGAAGGTCGGCGAGGACTACATCACCGAGCCGTTCCAGGGAGCCGAGGAGACCGCCACCTGGCTCGCGGATTCCGCCGAGACCTACCAGGGAATCGTCGAGTGACGGCCTGGACGGACCAGGCCGGCGAGACAGGGGCAGTGATGCCGGAGACGAAGACCGGCACGCAGGGTCGAACCCAGACGGACGGCCGCTGGCGCGGGCACGTGCACCGATTCGCGCCGCTCCTGCTCGCCGCCTGCGCGGCGTACGCCGTCTACGCGGCGCGCGACCTCGAGGTCCACGGCCTGTCCCAGCCCGGCCCGGGCATGTGGCCCCTCATCGTCTCCGTCGTCATGGGCGTCACCGCGCTCCTGCTGGTCGTGCGGGACATCCCCGAGGACTACGAGGCCTGGAGCTGGCGCAGCGTCCGGGTGCTCGGCGGGGTCGCCGTGCTCGCCGCCTACGTGTGGTCCCTCGGGGTGCTCGGCTTCGTCCCGTCGTCACTTCTGTTCCTGTTCATCTGGATGAAGGTGCTCGCACGGGAGTCGTGGCGGATGTCCCTCCTGCTCGCGGTCGTCGGAGCCTTCGCCCTGAACTTCGTCTTCGTCGACGTCTTCGCCGTCCCCTTCCCGCCCGGACTCGTCACGATCGAATCGGGAGGCTCCTGACATGGAAGGCCTGCTGCACGGGCTGGAGGTCGCGTTCCAGCCCACGAACCTGCTCTACGTCTTCATCGGCGTGCTGATCGGCACCGTGATCGGCGTCCTCCCCGGCCTCGGGCCGACCGCGACGATCGCCCTCCTGCTGCCGTTGACCTACGAGATCGAGCCGGCGACCGCGGTCATCATGCTGGCGGGCATCTACTACGGCTCGATGTACGGCGGCACTATCACCTCGGTGCTGTTGAAGCTGCCGGGTGAGGCGGCGTCGGTCGTCACCACCTTCGACGGCTACCAGATGGCCAGACAGGGACGCGCCGGACCCGCGCTGGGAATCGCGGCCATCGGGTCGTTCATCGGCGGCACGATCGCGGTGGTCGGCCTGACGCTCCTGGCGCCGTTCCTCGCGCGGGTGGCCGTGCAGTTCGGTCCTCCGGAGTTCTTCGCCCTGACAGTGCTGGCCATCCTGATGGTCACCTATCTCGGCACACGGTCGCCGCTGAAGAGCCTCTGCATGGCCGCGCTCGGCCTGCTGCTCGCGACCGTCGGGCAGGACCCGATCGACGGTCAGCAGCGCTACACCTTCGACCGGCTCGAGCTCTGGGACGGCCTGGACTTCGTCGCCGTGGCGATGGGCCTGTTCGGCGTCGCGGAGATCCTGCACCAGCTGGAGCACACCGAGCGGGCACAGCTGATCACCTCGAAGGTGAAGAACATCCTCCCGACGCGCAAGGACGTCAAGGACTCCGCCGGGCCGATCGCCCGTGGGTCCGTCCTGGGGTTCCTCATCGGCGTGCTGCCCGGCGGAGGTGGCGTGATCTCGTCGCTGGCGTCGTACGCGCTGGAGAAGAAGCGTGCCAAGGACCCGAGCCGGTTCGGCAAGGGCGCGATCGAGGGGGTCGCGGGACCGGAGACGGCGAACAACGCCTCCTCCACGTCGTCGTTCATCCCACTGCTGACCCTGGGGATCCCGGCCAACGTCGTCCTGGCGCTGATCTTCGGTGCCCTGCTCGTCCAGGGCATCACGCCCGGCCCGGAGCTGATCAACGAGCACCCGGACATCTTCTGGGGCGTGATCATCTCGATGTACATCGGCAACGTCATGCTGCTGGTCCTGAACATGCCGCTGGTCGGTGTCTTCATCCAGCTGCTGCGCGTGCGTGAGGGGATCCTCGCGGCGTTCGCCCTGCTGGTGACGATGGCCGGTGTCTACTCGATCAACAACGACATCTTCGACATGTGGATCGTGCTGGGATTCGGTGTCCTCGGGTGGCTGATGAAGAAGACCGGGTTCGAGCCCGGGCCGCTGGTCCTGGCCTTCGTCCTCGGACCGATCCTCGAAGCGTCGTTCCGGCGGTCGATGCTGCTCTCCGACGGCAGCTTCACCATCTTCGTCACCCGGCCCTACTCCGGCGCCGTGTTCGGCTTGATGCTGGTGGTCCTCGTCGCCGCCTTCATCGGCAAGCGCCGGACCGGCGACTCGATGGTGATGCGCGTCGACGAGGCGAACGCCGCGGCCGATGCCGCGGTCGACGTCGGGCCAGGTGACACCGAGGACCACGCACCTGCGACGGTCACTGCGGGAGATTCCGCCGACGCCGACGATCCGGGTGACCGGTCCCGCCGACGGCGACGATGACGTCGCCCATGCCCCAGGTGGGGGTGACCCTGACCAGTGCCTTCATCGGCGCTGACGGGGTCGCTCCCACGACGGTGCTGCGCGCCGCCGCGAGGTCCGAGGTGGACTTCGTGCAGATCGGCGACCATGTCAGCTTCCACGACGGCACCGGCTTCGACGGGCTGCTGCACGCCGCCGTCGCGCTGACCGGACAACAGACCGTGCCGGTGCGGGTCGGCCTCTACCTCCTGGCGCTCCGGCACCCCGTGCTGGTCGCGCGCCAGCTGGCCGACCTGGCCCGTCTGTTCCCCGGCCGGCTCGCGCTCGGCGTGGGCGTCGGCGGCGAGGACCGGCACGAGTTCGAGGTGAGCGGGGTGGACCCCGCGACCCGGGGTCGGCGTACCGACGAGGCACTCGCGCTGCTCGACGGGCTGCTGACCGGCGAGCCGGTCACGTTCGAGGGGGAGTTCTACCGCGTGCGCGATGCGCTCGTTCGCCCGGCGCCGGCGTCCCGGATCCCGGTCCTGGTGGGCGGGCGCTCGGACGCCGCCCTCCGGCGGGCTGCGCGCCACGGGGACGGCTGGCTCGCGCTGTGGACCTCGCCCCAACGCTTCGCCGCGGCGGTCTCCGAGGTGGCGGAGCTCGCGGATCGGGCCGGGCGGAAGATGACGGACTGGCAGCACGGGTTGGTGCTCTGGTGCGCGACGCCCGGTGCCGACGGGCGGGGCGGCGACCGCCTCACCGAGACCATGCAGCAGCGCTACAAGATGTCGTTCGAGAAGTTCAGCCGCTGGTGCCCGGTCGGCCCGCCCGACGAGCTCGCCGACCGCGTGCGTGAGTACGCCGCGGGGGGCTGCGGCCACGTCTCGTTGACCCTTCCGGCGGGGAGCCCGCTGGAGTCGGTCGAGGTGGCCGCCGAGGTACGCCGGTCCCTCGCCGCGGGCTGAGCCGCGGTCAGCGGCCGGTCCAGGTGTGGGGACGCTTGGCGAGGAAGTCGCGGACGCCCTCGTGGAAGTCGCGGCTTCCATAGACCGTGTGGATGATGTCGGTGTCGTCGGGCATGGCCGCCACGCGCAACCGGCGCAGCGCCTCCTTCGTCGCCCACATCGTCAGCGGCGCATGGCCCGACATCTCCTCGGCCAGCGCTGCCACGCGCTGGCGAAGGCGGTCGCCGGGCACGACCTCGGCGGCGAAGCCGCTGGCCACTGCCTCCTCGGCGTCCATCGGCCGAGCCAGGAGGAGCAGGGTCTTCGTGCGTGCCGCGCCCAGGCACTCGACCAGGGCCGCCAGGGTGCTGGCGGAGAGGCAGTTGCCCAGGGTCCGGGCGATCGGGTACCCGAACCGGCTGTCCGGCGTCACCACGCGCAGGTCACAGGCGGTGGCCAGGGCGAGGCCGCCGCCGAAGCAGTGCCCGGAGACCGCCGCGATGGTCGGCACCCGGACCTGCTCGAGCGCGTCGAGGACCTCGGTGATCCGCCGCTCGTAGCGCACCCCGTCCTCCCCTCCCTCGAACGCGAGGAACTCCGCGATGTCGGTGCCGGCCACGAAGGCGCGGTCGCCGGCGCCCGCGAGCACCATCGCCCGGACCTCGGGGTCCCGGTCGGCCTCGGCGCAGGCCTCGGCCAGGCGGTCGTACATGGCACTCGTCATCGCGTTGTGCTTGTCCGGCCGATGGAACGTGACCGTGAGGACTGCGCCGTCACGCTCCACCAGCAGGTCCGGTGTGGCTGCCATGGCTCCAGTATGGACCAACCATTGATTCAGTCTAGCGGTGTCCAGGGGGTGCGGCGGCGAGCGGATCCGGGCGTCCCGCTGGACGGAACTCTGAGTATTGACGCCCCATGTGACGAGTGCCACGCTCTGGCTAAACCATTGAAGGTCCGACCATTGACACGGCCTCCGGCCGGAATGGAGACGAGATGAACCACGCGAAGATCGGCGCGATGGCAGTGGCTGCGCTGGTGTCGGGGACGCTTGTCGGTTGCAGTAGCGAGGCGAGCTCGGGCGGTGACTACCCCAGCAAGAGCATCGAGCTGATCATCCCGAACACGCCTGGCGGCCCCAACGACGTCTCGGCCCGCGTCGTGGGTGAGTGCCTCAACGGCGAGCTGGACCAGACGGTGGTCCCCAAGAACGTCGAGGGCGCCTCGCAGGCCATCGGCACCCGCGAGCTGATGACGTCCGAGCCTGACGGCTACACGATCGCGATCAGCCCCCACACCGGGCTGACGCTGACGCCGCTGCTGGACGACGTGGGCTTCTCGGAAGAGGACATCACCCCGATCGCCTCGGTCTTCGAGACCGCGATGATCCTCGTGACCTCGGCCGACTCGGAGTACCAGAGCGGTGAGGCGCTGTTCGACGCCGCCGAGGACAACCCGGGCGACATCAAGGTCGGCACCCCCGGACCGACCAGCCCCAAGCAGGTCGTGCTCGACGCCCTGCGCTCGAAGTACGACGTCGACCTCGAGGCGGTCCCGCTCGACGGGCAGGCTGGTCAGGTCGCCGCGATGTTGGGAAACAACGTGGACGCAGTCGCCGTGGAGGCGACGAACGACGTCCGCGAGCAGATCGACGCGGGAAAGTTCATCCCGCTCGCCGCCATCGGCGACGAGCCGGTGAACTGGCTCCCGGACGTACCGACCCTGTCCGACCTCGGGTTCGAGGACGCCGCGCTGCCGAACAACGTCTACCTCGCCTTCGGCCCGAAGGGCATGCCGGAGGACGTCGTCGACACGCTCGAAGGTGCGATCAAGGACTGCATGGCCTCCGAGGACGTCATCGCTGGGATGGGCGAGCTCTACGTCCCGGACCCGTTCCTGGGTGCCGCGGACACCGCCGACATGCTGAGCAATGCCGCCGAGACCTACGAGTCGGTGGTCGAGACCGAGTAGTGGCTGATCGCCGGTGACCGTCCGCACCCTGCGGCAGGCCGAGGCGCGTCAGGCGTCCAGGTCGAACATCCAGTCGGGAGACGGGACCCCGGGGAACCGCTGCTGCGCGAGGACCAGGACCTCGACGAACTCGCTCGCTGCGCGATCCGCGTAGGGACGGATGGGGCTTCCGTACACGACTGCGGCGCCCGGCGCGTCATGGTCGTACCTGCCGTACATCCGTCGGGCCTCGAGGTGCGGCGCTGGTGCCCGCATGCTCGCGAGCACGGCCGCCCGGACCGCTTCGGGGGCGGGGTCGTCCTCGTGCAGCAGGTCCAGTAGGTCTTCCGTGCGCGGCAGGTCGTAGAAGAGCTCCGGGTCGGGCCTGCTGATCACGTCCTGGATCACGGCAGCCCAGGGTCCACCCTGGTCCGCGAGCGCTCGCCAGGTCTCGATGGCACGGCCGACCGCATCGGCCTCGACAGGTGCAGGGGGTGGTGGCCCCTGGCCCGCTGGTGGCTCCCATCCGGGGATGCCGGGCTGGGGAACGTAGGCGAGCGCTGACGGCGGGGGCTGCGGCTGCGACGGGAACAGCAGCTCGTCCGGGTCCGCGGTCATCCACACGCCGACGGCGACGGTGGACATCAGCCGCGGCAGCGGCCCTCCGGTGGATCTGAGCTCCTCCGGTACTCCGCCGTCGCTCGAGTCGCTCGCCGTGGCGAGCCAGTACAGCGACGCGGCCAGCTTGGGCAGCACCTTCGGTTCGCTGAGGAACGTCACGATCGCTTCGGCCTGGGCGATGCGTCGCTCCTTCGGCCAGGCTGCGGGCCGATAGAAGGTCAGTGGTGCGAAGAGCTCGGTGTACCGCCGATCCAGGTACCGGGTCCCGGCGGCGAGGGTGGACGCGTGCTGCAGCACGTTGGCGTATCGCTGCTCGCGCTTGTTCCGGGCGGCAGCGAACACGGACACGGTCCAGTCTGCGACCTTGAGCAGCACCGCATCAGCAAGCATGGAGGTCCTCGTTCCACCTGGCTCTCGATCTTGGTACCACGCCCGAGGGGCGCAGGACATGAGCCAAACGGGCTCACCCCTGCGGCGCCCGCGCCCTGACGCGGGTCAGCCGACGATCGCGACGTTCTCGAGCTCGGCGTCGCGGGCGCGCTCGCGGTGGGCCTCGACGGCAGCGCGGACGGTCTCGAGGGCCTCGGTGAGGTCGGTGATGCCGGTGCGCAGGCGCTGCTCGTACTGGCGCTGTGCCTGCCGCGAGGGCGTCTCGTCGGTCCACGCGGCCGTCTGCTCCGCGGCAACGCGTGGATCCCCCAGGGCAACTGATGGACAGCGACATGCGCCAACCGATGCGAGAGGATGCCGCCGTGCAGGTGGGAGGGTTCTACGTCGACTACCGCGGCCGGCGCCATCGCGACCTCTTCCGGAGTGCGGTCTGGGTCGGGGTGCCCGCGGCTGCGGGTCGCGACGACGAGCAGTTCCCGGACGCGCTGGAGTACGGCGAGTCCGGCGGAGTCTCCTGGGTGAAGCTGCCC
The DNA here is from genome assembly GCF_042666375.1 of Nocardioides sp. GCM10030259. Taxonomy (NCBI): domain Bacteria; kingdom Bacillati; phylum Actinomycetota; class Actinomycetes; order Propionibacteriales; family Nocardioidaceae; genus Nocardioides; species Nocardioides sp. GCM10030259. Next base: position 387,875 of record NZ_JBHTDF010000002.1, read on the forward strand.
GTCGAGGCGCTCGAGCGTCGGGTGAAGGTGACCGTCGAGGCGACCTGGCGCGACGAGCCGGTCACGGTCGTCGGCCCGGTCATCGACGGCACCGTCCTCCTCAACTACGACCGGTCGCCCGCGCGGGCGCGGGAGCTGGGCATGGAGGGTGACCAGCACATGGGCTGGCAGATCCGCGTGCCCGCCGGCGAGGTCGACGTCACCGGCGTGACCGAGAGGGAGTACTGATGGCCCAGCCCGTCGTGCTGAACGAGCGGGTGCCTGGGCGCGGGTGATCCGTCAGCCGTCCCCGGCGACCTTCGGATCTGACCGGGTACCGTCGGAGGCCTGTCCACCAGCGATCGGGGGGTGGCATGTACCCGAAGATCCGACAGTCCGTCGTCGCCGTGCTGAGCGTGACCGCGGTGACGAGTGCGCTGTGGCTCGCGCCGGCGCAGGCCCTGCGACCGGCAGCGGGGGAGCGGTACGCCGACGCGGCGTTCGCGGCCACCAACCACCAGCGCAGCGAGCGCGACCTCTCCACGCTGCGCGCGCGGAAGTGCCTCACCGGCTTCGCCGAGCGCTGGGCGCGGCAGATGGCCCGCGACCGGGAGCTCGTGCACCAGTCGCTGGGGCCGATCATGCGCCAGTGCCGCCTGAGCGGGGCAGGCGAGAACATCGCGTACGGCTACCCGACCGGCCGGCAGGTGGTGAACCGCGGCTGGATGAACTCCGAGGGCCACCGCGAGAACATCCTGCGACCGAGCTTCCGCCTGATGGGCATCGGCGCCCATCGCGACCGCGGGGGCACGTGGTGGGTCTCGCAGGTCTTCGGACGGGCCTGACGACAGACCCGCTCCGGGTGGGCTAGGTTCCGGGCGTGGGTTGGGACGGCTCGCGGCCGACGATCGTGGTGGTCGACGACGCCGCAGACGTGCGCATGCTGGTCCGAGCCCGGCTCCGGCTCTCGGGCCTGCTCGACGTGGTCGGCGAGGCGTCCGACGGCGCCGAGGCCGTCGACGTCGTACGCCGTCTGCAGCCGGCGCTGGTGCTGCTCGACGTCTCGATGCCGGTGATGGACGGGCTCGAGGCGCTCCCGCACCTGCTCGCCGTCGCCCCGGGCGCCAAGGTCGTGATGTACAGCGGCTTCCAGGAGGAGGGGCTCGCGCACCGCGCTGTCGACCTGGGCGCCGCGGCGTTCTTCGAGAAGTCCACCTCGCTCCACACGCTGCCCGGCGACCTGCTCGACGTGCTCGCTGGGCAGGTGGAGCCGACGACCGACATCACCCTCCGCCCGCCGTCCCTGAGCGAGGTCGACGACGCGGAGCGCCGCGTCCTGCACGACCACCTCGAGCGCTTCCGCGAGGTCTTCGAGGACGCCGCCATCGGCATGGCGACGGTGACCCTGGCCGGTCAGATCGTGCGCGCCAACAGGTCGCTCGGCGCGATCCTCGAGCGGCCCGCGGATGAGCTGGTCGGCACGTCGTACGCCGAGTTCGCGGGTCCGGCCGCCGGGACGCTCGAACGGCTGCGCGACGGGATCCTCGCCGGGACGGTCGAGTCCGGCACGGTCGAGCACGAGGTCGCGGGGGTGACGCATCCGCGCAGCGTGGTCGCGACCGTCGCTCCCGTGCTCGACAGCGCGGGCCGGCCGCTCTACTTCTTCGTCCAGGTGCAGGACGTGACCGGCCAGCGCGGGGCCGAGGAGGAGCTGCGGCGCAGCGAGTTCCGCTTCCGCCTGCTGGTCGACAACGTCCCCGACTTCGCCATCTTCATGCTGTCGCCGGAGGGCCTGGTCGCGAGCTGGAACGCCGGAGCCGAGCGCACCAACGGGTACGCCGCCGACGAGATCATCGGCCGCCACTTCCGGGTCTTCTACCCCGCGGAGCAGCAGGAGATCCGGCACCCGGAGCACGAGCTCGAGCTCGCGGCGCGCGACGGCCGCTACGAGGAGGAGGGCTGGCGCGTCCGCCAGGACGGCAGCCGCTTCTGGGCCAACGTCGTGATCACCGTCGTGCGCGACGCCGACGGCCGCCACATCGGCTACGCCAAGGTGGTGCGCGACATCACCGAGCGCCAGCGGATGGTCCGCGAGCGTGAGAGGTCGGCCGAGGAGCTGGCCGCCGCCAACCGCCGGCTCGAGCAGGCCGCCGACGACCAGGCGCACTTCCTCGCGGTCACCGTGCACGAGCTGCGTACGCCGGTCAGCGTGCTGGGCGGCACGGCGGAGGTGCTCGAGGACCACTGGGCCGAGCTGGGCGACCACGAGCGCAGCGAGCTGCTCGCGGGGATGACCGCGAGCGCGACCCGGCTGCGCCGCCTCTTCGACGACCTGCTGACCGCGTCGCGGCTCCAGCGCAGCGGGCTGGAGCTCCAGCTCGCCGAGGTCGACGTGGCGCCGGTGGTGGAGACCAGCGTGGCGACCGCCCAGCGCAGGTTCCCCGAGCTCCAGATCGAGGTCGACGCCGGGCCCGGGCTGATGGTCGTCGGCGACGTGGGCCGGCTCGCCCAGGCCGTCGACAACCTCGTGACCAATGCGATCGTGCACGGGTCGCCGCCCGTCCAGGTCACGGCCCGCGCCGACGGCGACGACGTCCTCGTCACGGTGGAGGACGCGGGAGCAGGCGTACCCGCCGAGATGCAGGGGCGGCTCTTCGACCGGTTCGCGACCGGCCGGAAGGCCGGCGGCACCGGGCTCGGCCTCTACATCGTGCGGCAGCTGGCCCGCGAGCACGGCGGCGACGCGTGGTACCGCCCGCCGGACGGCACCGCTCCCGGCGCGTTCGCGTTCCGGCTGCCGCGCGCGGGCAGGGACGCCATCGACAACACGCCATGAACACTCCGCACGGATGTGGCCCAGATCGCCCGCCAGCGCCTAGGCTTCGGTCGTGCCCATCCGCGTCCTCCTGGTGGACGACGTCGTTGAGGTGCGCCGGCTGGTCCGCACCTCGCTCCGTTTCCGGGGCGGGTTCGAGGTCGTGGGTGAGGCGGGAGACGGGGCAGAAGCCGTTGACCTCGCCGCGCGGTTGCGTCCCGACGTCGTCGTACTCGACCTCGGCCTGCCCGACATCGCCGGGCAGGAGCTGCTGGGTCGCATCCGCAGCGAGGTGCCGTCGGCCAAGGTCGTGGTCTTCTCGGGCCTCGACGGGGTCGACCGGGCCTGGATCGACGCCAACGCGGCCGGGTACGTCGTCAAGGACACCGACCTCAGCTACCTCATCGACCTGCTCGAGGAGGTCGGCCGGCCCGCCCGGCAGGAGGCCGTGCTCGACCTCGACCACGACCTGAGCAGCGTGTCGGGCGCCCGCCGGTTCGTCCGCAACCAGCTCATCGAGTGGGGCATCGAGTCGACGGTCGAGGACGCGATGCTCGTGGTGAGCGAGCTGGCCACCAACGCCCTCACGCACGCGGAGTCCTCCTACCGGGTCCGGCTGACCGCCGTCGGCCCGGCGCTGCGGATCGAGGTGGAGGACGACGGCACGGGCACGCCCGAGCCGCAGCCGCTCACCGAGACCGAGGAGCACGGCCGCGGGCTGCACCTGGTCGGGGCGCTCGCGGCGTCGTGGGGCATGGAGTCCGTCGAGTCCGGCGGCAAGCGGATCTGGGCCGAGCTCCCGCTCGCCTCCGCCGCTGCCGAGTAGGCCCGGGACCCACGCGCCCCGTAACCTTGCTCTTTGTGGCAGGACCGGACTTCGACGCAGAGATCAAGCAGCTCCAGGCGACCCTGGGCTCCATCGAGAAGGTGCTCGACCTCGGCGCCATGCGCCAGGAGATCGCCGACCTCGGCGAGCAGGTCGCTGCGCCCGACCTCTGGGACGACCAGGCCAACGCCACCCGGGTGACCGGACGCCTCTCCGCCCTGCAGGGCGAGCTCGAGCGCATCACCGGCCTCCAGAGCCGCGTCGAGGACCTCGGCGTCCTCGTCGAGCTCGGCCAGGAGGAGGGCGACGCTGACTCGCTCGCCGAGGCCGAGTCCGAGCTGGCCCGGCTGCAGAAGTCGATCGAGGCCCTCGAGGTGCGCACGCTCCTCTCCGGCGAGTACGACGAGCGCGAGGCGATCGTGACCGTCCGCTCCGGCGCCGGTGGCGTGGACGCCGCCGACTTCGCCGAGATGCTGATGCGGATGTACACGCGCTGGGCCGAGCAGCACAAGTACCCCGTCGAGGTCTTCGACGTCTCGTACGCCGAGGAGGCGGGCATCAAGTCCGCCGAGTTCGCGATCCACGCGCCGTACGCCTACGGCACCCTCTCCGTCGAGGCCGGCACCCACCGCCTGGTCCGGATCAGCCCGTTCGACAACCAGGGCCGCCGCCAGACGTCGTTCGCCGCCGTCGAGGTGGTGCCCGTGCTCGAGCAGACCGACGAGATCGAGATCGACGAGAACGACCTGCGCGTCGACGTCTTCCGCTCCGGCGGCCCCGGCGGCCAGTCGGTCAACACCACCGACTCCGCGGTCCGCCTGACGCACATCCCCACGGGCATCGTGGTCAGCTGCCAGAACGAGAAGTCGCAGCTGCAGAACAAGGCCTCCGCGATGGTCGTCCTCAAGGCCAAGCTGCTGGCGAAGCAGAAGGCCGAGGAGGCGGCGCTCAAGAAGGAGCTCAAGGGCGACGTCGTGGCCGCCTGGGGCGATCAGATGCGCAACTACGTGCTGAACCCCTACCAGATGGTCAAGGACCTGCGCACCGGCTTCGAGGTCGGCAACCCGCAGGCCGTCTTCGACGGCGAGGTCGACGGCTTCATCGAGGCCGGCATCCGCTGGCGCCGGGGCGCCGAGAAGGCCGACGCCAACTGACGCGCCTGAAGCGCCCGGCGCTCCTGCTCGGCTGCGGAGTCGCGCTCGGCGTGCTCTCCGCGCAGGGCTCGGACCTGCCCGGCGCGCTGCGCGCGCTGCCCGACCTCGGCACGCCGTGGCTGGTGCTGGCGTTCGTCGCCGGCCGCGGCGCGTCCGAGGTACGCCGGGCCGCCGTGACCGCGGTCGTGGTCGTGGAGGCCGGGCTGGTCACCTACTACGTCTGGCAGGCGACCCTCGGTGCCGGCGGCTCGATGCTGAGCGACTACGGCGCGCCGGTGTGGCTCATCGGAGGCGCGCTGCTCGGCGCCGTCCTCGGCGCCGCCGGCTGGCTGGGGGAGCACGGCGAGTCGGCCACCACCCGCGTGCTGGCCTGGGGCCTGCTCGCGGGGGTGCCGATCGCCGAGATCCCCCACGCCCGCGCGAGCGGGCTCGACTACCGCAACCTCGTCATCGCGGGCCTCGTGGCGACGGCCCTGGCGATCGTCGCCTGGGCGACCGCGCGCGGCCGGGTCGCCGCGAACGTCCTCGTGCCGGTCGCGACCGGCCTCGGCCTGCTCGGGTACGGCGTGCACGAGGCGCTGCTCTCCTTCCGCTGAGGCGCGGCGTCAGCCGGTGACCACGGCGCGCACGGCCCGGGCGACCGCATCCGCGAAGGCGTCGCCGCCGAGCCGGCCGGGGGAGACCTGGGCGTCGTCGAAGAGCGCCTGCGACGCGCCGAGCGCGAAGAGGATCCGCCAGGCGGCCTCGGCGTCGGCCCGGCGCGCGCCGAAGCGCCGGCGCAGCCAGCCGGTGACCGTCACGGCGAGCAGGTGGGAGCTGCGCTCGTTGCGCGCGTGGATCGCGGCGTCACCCCGTCCTTCGACCAGGAACGCCCGCATCGGGCCCCGGTGCCGGGCGAAGATGTCGAGGGCCGCCCGGGCGAGCAGCCGCAGCGCGCGGTCGTCGTCGGGCTCGCCGTCCGCGCGCGCGAACGCCTCCGACGTGTCGTGCTCGATGGCGCTCAGCGCGCGGTCCTGGGCCGCCAGCAGCAGGCCGCCGCGGTCGCCGAAGCGGTGGTAGAGCGACCCGTTCGACGTACCCGCCCCGCGGGCCACGGCCGCCACCGTCACCGCCGCCAGCCCACCGGTGTCGAGCAGCTCCAGCGTCGCCTCCAGCATCCGGTCCGCCGAGGAGGTGCTGCGGGTCTGCAGGGGCGTGCGCACGGTCGACACTGTACAGAACTGGAGTGACTACTCTAGTTTGGCGGCATGAGGCGCGACCACTGGAAGCGGTGCAACGACCGGCTCGACCCCGAGACCGACTTCGTCGAGATCTACGCGAACGTCGTGATGTACGAGTTCCCCTGGGACATGAACCAGGCGCTCAGCTTCGCGCTGTTCCGCACCTACGCCGTGCCCGGCATCGGCCGCCTGCTCGACGAGACGGGCGAGTTCACGACGCAGGTGCAGAAGCGGTACGACGACACCGCGCTGCTGCTCGAGCCGCCCACCCGCCTGGGGTTCGAGCACCCCGAGGCGAAGGCCGCGATCCGCCGGATCAACGCGATGCACCGCTCCTACGACATCCCCAACCACGAGTTCCGCTACGTGCTCAGCACCTTCGTCGTCGTGCCCAAGCGCTGGATGGACGACTACGGCAAGCGCCCGTTCACGCCCACCGAGGTCGAGGCGAGCGTGCACTACTACCGGACGCTCGGGCGCCACATGGGCATCAAGGACATCCCGGAGACCTACGCCGGCTTCGAGGAGCTCATGGACTCCTACGAGCGCGAGCACTTCGCCTACGACGAGGGCGGCCGCCGCGTCGCCGACGCGACGCTCGACCTGATGCAGACCTTCTACGCGAAGCCGGTCCGCAGGCCGGCGGGGCTCTTCGCCCGCGCGCTGATGGACCAGCCGCTGCGCGAGGCGTTCCGGTACGACGCGCCGCCGGCGGTCGTCGAGCGGGTCAGTCGCGCCGCGCTCCGGGGTCGCGGACTGGTGCTGCGCGCGTTCCCGGCCCGCAAGGAGCCGAAGCGGATCGAGGACATCTCGTGGATCCGCACCTACCCCGACGGCTACGACCTCGAGCAGCTCGGCACGTTCCCCGTGCCCGGGCGCAACGGCTGCCCGGTGCGGCACGAGGCCACGCCGGCGGCCGACCAAGTGGGTTGAGGGGTCAGGTCAGGGCGGCGTCGCGGACGGCCGCGCACCAGTCCGCCGCGCGCGAGAGCCGGGTCAGGATCCCCGGGGTCTGTAGCGAGCACGACAGCCAGGCGTCGCCGTGGAGCGCCTGGGTGCGGGTCACGGTGTCGTCGTCGAAGATGCACTGGACGGTGACGGCCGGGTCGCCCGGCGACTGCACCTTCCGCTTCGCGCAGCCGTCGCGGGCCTGCTTCACGAGGGTGGCGGCCTCGTCGGCCGAGACGGCGGTCGCGAACAGCCACGCGGTGGCCGAGGTGCCGTCCTTCGCCGTGAAGGCGCAGCCGAACTCGGCGCCCTTCCGGTGCGCGCCGCCGACGATGTCGAACTTCTCGCCGTCGCTCCAGGCCTCCTCGTAGACCGGCTTGGCGAGGATCGCCTCCTCGATCGCGGCCGGGGAGATCTGGGCGCAGAAGTCGGTCCGGGCGCTGGTCGGCGCGGCCGACGCCGTCTCCGACGGCGCGGGTGACTCCGATGCCGTCTCGGACGGGGTCTCCGAGGCGGTCGAGGGCTCGTCGGCGCTGTCCCCGCAGCCGGCGAGGCCGAGCAGCGCCGTCACCACCACGGCTGCGAGAAGGGCGCGGTTCCGGGGAGACATGCCCCCAACGTACGCCCCCGTCGGCGCCGTCACGGCCAGCCGACACGGCTCCCCCGGAATGGGGCAGGACGCGCCCTGGAGGCGCCGTGGGGCGGACGCTCAGGTACAGCAGTTACGCTCGACTCCCGTGATCCGCTTCGAGAAGGTCGTCAAGACCTACCCAGGTCAGACCCACTCGGCGCTCGACAACGTGTCGGTCGACGTCGAGAAGGGGGAGTTCGTCTTCCTCGTGGGCACCTCGGGCTCCGGCAAGTCGACCTTCCTCCGGCTCGTGCTGCGCGAGGCTCGCCCGACTTCGGGGCGTGTCTACGTCGCCGGCAAGGAGATCAACCGGCTGGCCAGCTGGAAGGTCCCGCGGCTGCGTCGCGACATCGGGACCGTCTTCCAGGACTTCCGGCTGCTCAACAACAAGACCGTCTCCGAGAACGTCGCGTTCGCGCTCCAGGTGATCGGTCGGTCCCGCTCCGACATCAACAAGGTCGTCCCCGAGACGCTCGAGCTGGTCGGCCTCGACGGGAAGGGTGACCGGATGCCCGACGAGCTCTCCGGTGGCGAGCAGCAGCGGGTCGCGATCGCGCGGGCGTTCGTCAACCGGCCGATGATCCTCATCGCCGACGAGCCGACCGGCAACCTCGACCCCACCACGTCGGTGGGCATCATGAAGCTGCTCGACCGGATCAACCGCACCGGCACCACCGTGCTGATGGCGACGCACGACGCCGGCATCGTCGACCAGATGCGCAAGCGCGTCATCGAGCTCGACAGCGGCCGCCTGGTCCGCGACCAGGCGCAGGGCGTCTACGGATTCCAGCACTGACCGCCGCGTCCCGCCGTACGACTCCCTGAAGGAAGCCCCTCACCACATGCAGCTGCGTTACGTCTTCTCCGAGCTCGGCCAGGGCCTGCGCCGGAACCTGTCGATGCACATCGCGGTCATCCTGACCCTCTTCGTCTCGCTGACCCTCGTCGGCCTCGGCGTGCTGCTCAACCAGCAGGCCGACAAGGCCGCCCAGCACTGGGGCAGCCAGCTTCAGATCACGGTCTGGCTGTGCAAGGACAAGGACGACAACCCCGCCTGCACCGGCGAGGTCACCGACGCCCAGAAGGACGCGATCGCGACCGAGGTCGAGAAGAACCCGGAGGTCGACGGCTTCCACTTCGAGACCAAGGAGGAGGCCTTCGAGAAGGTCAAGGACCTGCTCGGCCCGGAGAAGTTCGAGGGGCCCAACCCGGCGGCCACCGCCGACGACATGCCCCAGTCGGTCTGGATCACGCTGAACGACCCGGAGGAGTACAAGGGCATCACCAGCGCGGTCGTCGGGCTCGACGGCGTGTCGGGCATCCGGGACATGCGTGACGTGCTCAAGCCCATCTACGGCTCCATCAACGCGCTCCAGTGGGCGGCGCTGGCGACGGCGGCGTTCCTCGTCTTCGCGGCGCTGCTCCTCGTCGGCAACACCATCCGCCTCGCCGCATTCGCCCGGCGCAAGGAGATCGGCATCATGCGGCTGGTCGGTGCCTCCACGCTCTACATCGCGCTGCCGTTCCTGCTCGAGGCACTGGTGACCGCGGTCATCGGCGTGGTGCTCGCCGGCGGCGCCCTCGCGGCGTTCATGTACTTCGGCATCGAGCAGCGCGCGGCGACCGGTCTGGCGTTCATGCCCTGGATCGGGATGTCGGAGTACGTCGTGGCGCTCGTCTCGATCGCGATCCTCGGTCCGGTGCTCACCCTGCTTCCGACACTCGTGTTGACGCGCAAATACCTCAAAGTCTGATTCGCGCGGGTTACCGTCAACGCGTTCACCTCCCCGAACACGTGAAGGCAGCCCGGTGCGTCTCTTCCCCCGTACCGCACGCCGGCGCCTGGCCGCGGCAACTGCAGTCGCCAGCCTGGCGATCGGCGCCCTCGTCGCCCCCCTCGCCATCGCCGACGACCACAAGCAGCTCAAGCAGAAGCAGAAGCACGCCCAGGCGCAGGTCCGGAGCGCCCAGCACGCCCTCAACGAGTCGAGCTCCGAGCTCCGGAAGGCCGTCGGTGCCCTCACGAGGGCCCGGACCCAGCTCGCCGACGCCCGCGTCGACCTGAAGGCCGCCAACGCCAAGCTGGCCGCGGCCCAGGTCCGCGACGAGCAGATGCAGCAGGAGCTGGTCGCGGCGCAGATCCAGCTGGACACCGCCCAGCAGGACCTCGCCGCGGGGAAGCACGCGGTGGAGGACCAGCACGAGAAGGTGACCGCGACGATCACCGACATCTACCAGGAGGGCGACCCCGAGCTGCTGGCGTTCGCCGCGCTGCTGGACGCCGAGACCCCGGCCGACCTGACCCGCCAGATGGAGGCGCGCAACGTCATCGTCGGCCGCGAGACCCGCGCGTACGACGACCTCCACGCCGCCGAGGTGCTCCTCGAGGTCCGCGAGGGCCAGGTCGAGGACGCCCGCGACGCGGTGGAGGTCCAGCGGAAGGCCGCGGCCAAGCACCTGGTGCTGATGGAGGGCCTGCGCGCCGACAAGCGCACCGCCCGCGACAAGGTCCACGCGCTCGTGCTGACCAGGGCCGAGAGCCGCAAGGCCGCCAAGAAGGCCCGCATCCACGACCTGCGCGCCCTGCGTGCCGCCAAGAAGCGCGAGGCCGCGATCAAGCAGCGCATCCTCGCCGCCCAGCGCCGGGCCCAGGGCGGCTACCGGGGCCCGACCAACGGCCTCTTCGTCCGGCCGGTGTCGGGCTACGTCACCTCGTCGTTCGGCTACCGCGAGCACCCGATCTACCACTACTGGGGCCTCCACGACGGCACCGACTTCGGCGTCTCCTGCGGCCAGCCGATGCACGCCATCGCCGGCGGCACCGTGATCGCCCGCTACTGGTCCGACGTCTACGGCAACCGCCTCTACATCTCGCTCGGCAGCATCAACGGCTCCAACGTCACCGCCGTCTACAACCACGCCACCGGCTACAACGTCGGCCTCGGCGCCCGCGTCAACCAGGGTGACGTCATCGGCTACGCCGGCTCCACCGGCTGGTCCACCGGCTGCCACCTGCACTTCACGCTGCTGGTCAACGGCAACGCGGTCGACCCGATGAACTGGCTGCCGTAGCCGGGGGGTTTCGAGACGGTTGCTGGCGCAACCTCCTCAACCACCGGCTCCGGCACCAGATGAACTGCCTGCCGTAGCCGGGGGTTTCGAGACGGTTGCTGGCGCAACCTCCTCAACCACCGGCTCCGGCACCCGATGAACTGCCTGCCGTAGCCGGGGGTTTCGAGACGGTTGCTGGCGCAACCTCCTCAACCACCGGCTCCGGTGGTTGAGGAGGGCGCCCTGGCGCCCGTCTCGAAACCACCTTGTAGCCACTGAGAGAATGGTGGGATGGCCAGGGAGCAGGGGCGCAAGCTCATCGCGCAGAACAAGAAGGCGCGGCACGACTACCACATCGAGGACACCTACGAGGCCGGCCTGGTCCTCCAGGGCACCGAGGTGAAGTCGCTGCGGATGGGTCGCGCGTCCCTGGTCGACGGGTTCGTCGACATCGACGGCCACGAGGCGTGGCTGCACGGCGTCCACATCCCGGAGTACTCCCAGGGCACGTGGACCAACCACGCCGCCCGTCGCAAGCGCAAGCTGCTGCTCAACCGGGTCGAGATCGACAAGATCGAGCGGCGGGTCAACGAGAAGGGCCTGACCGTCGTCCCGCTGTCCCTCTACTTCAAGGACGGCCGGGCCAAGGTCGAGATCGCCCTGGCCAAGGGCAAGAAGTCGTGGGACAAGCGGTCCGCGCTCGCCGAGCGGCAGGCCGACCGGGAGAAGCAGCAGGCGCTGGGCCGGCACCTCAAGGGCATGCGTGACTGATCCGGACGCGCACCCGGACGTCCGGCCGGTCCGCGACTTCTGGGAGTCGCTCGGGCTGCCCGGGCTGTTCGACGTGCACGTGCACTTCCTGCCGCCGAACATCCAGCGCGCGGTGTACGCCGTCTTCGACGCCGCCGGCCCGAAGATCGGCCGCGAGTGGCCGATCCGCTACCGGCAGGACCACGCCGAGCGGGTCGAGATCCTGCGAGCCATGGGCGTCCGGCACTTCCCGACGCTGCCCTATGCGCACAAGCCGGGCGTCGCGGAGTACCTCAACGACTGGGCCGCCGACTTCGCGCGGGAGGTGCGGGAGTCGCTGTGGTCGGCGACGTTCTACCCGGAGGACTCCGCGGCGACGTACGTCGGGAAGCGGATCGCCGACGGCGTCGACATCTTCAAGGTGCACCTGCAGGTGGGGGAGTTCCACCTCGACGACCCGCTGCTCGACGAGGTCTGGGGGCTGCTCGAGGACACCGGCACCCCGGTCGTCGTGCACGCCGGCTCCGGTCCGGTCGGCAACGACTTCACCGGCCCCGACTCGACCGAGCGCCTGCTGCGCCAGCACCCGCGGCTGCGCCTCGTCCTCGCGCACATGGGCGCGCCGGAGTGCGCGGAGTTCCTGGCGCTCGCCGAGAGGTACGACGAGGTGCGGCTCGACACGACGATGGTCTTCACCGACTTCTTCCCGCCGTACCCTGCCGAGCTCGTCCCGCGGCTCCGCGACCTCGGCCACCCCGACCGCGGCGGGGTCCTGCTCGGCAGCGACTTCCCGACGATCCCGTACCCCTACGCCCACCAGCTCGAGGGCCTCGCCCGCCTCGATCTCGGCGACGCCTGGCTGCGCGCGGTGTGCTGGGAGAACGGCGAGAGCCTGTTCGGGCGCTGACGATGACCACAGACGGACCGATCTTCGTCGTGCAGCGGCACGACGCGTCGAGCCTGCACTTCGACTTCCGCCTGGAGGTCGACGGTGTGCTGGCCTCCTGGGCAGTGCCGAAGGGGCCGTCGCTCGACCCGCGGGACAAGCGGCTGGCCGTACAGGTGGAGGATCACCCGCTCGACTACGCCGACTTCGAGGGCCGCATCGGCGAGGGGTACGGCGAGGGCACGGTGATCGTCTGGGACACCGGCACCTTCGACAACGTCACCGAGCGCAAGGGCGAGCCGATCGGGCTGGCGGACGCGATCGAGGGTGGTCACCTCAAGGTCGTGCTGCACGGCGAGAAGCTCACGGGCGCCTTCGCGCTCACCCACACCAAGATGGGCGGCGACCCGAAGAACTGGATGCTGGTCAAGGTAGACGACGAGCGCGCCGACCGGCGGCGCAAGCCGACCTCGACCCAGAACGAGTCCGTGCTCAGTGGGAAGACCAACGAGGACTTCGAGTCATAGCCGCTGCCGCGCCCGGGTGAGACCGCTCGCGTGCTGCCGCCAGCGCCGCCACGGGTCGGCCTTCGAGGCCAGCCGGCGCTTCAGGTTCGCCACGGTGACCTGGTCGGGCGCGACGCGGGAGAGCTCGTCCCAGGCGATGGGCGCCGAGACCGGCGCGCCCGGTCGCGCCCGCACGGCGTACGGCGGCACCGCGGTCTGGCCGTAGCCGTTGCGCATGATGTCGATGAGAACCCGGTCGCCGCGCTTGGCCTTGCGCGCCTCGAGCGTGAGCAGGTTGGGGTCGCGCTCGACGAGCCGCTCGGCGACGGCGCGCGCGAAGCCGCGCACCTCCTCGAAGTCCGCGCCGGGCCGCAGCGGCACCACGACGTGGTAGCCGCGCGAGCCGGTGGTCTTGAGGTACGCCGTGAGGCCCAGGTCGTCCAGGAGCTCGCCCACCATCCGCGTCGCCCGGCGGACCTTCCGGAGGTTGTCGTCGGACGGGTCGAGGTCGAAGACCAGCTCGTCGGGGTGGCCGAGGTCGTCGCCGGTGCTCAGCCAGGTGTGGGGCGTGATGCAGGCCTGCTGGGCTAGGTATACGAGCGAGCGCCGGTCGTCGACGACCACCTGCTGCTGCGGTCCGTCGGCGGTGTCGACCTCGACCGTGTGCACCCAGTCGGGGAAGTGGGAAGGCACCTTCTTCTCGTAGAACGACGAGCCGTCGATGCCGTCCGGGAACCGCTGCATGTTGATCGGCCGGCCCTGGAGGTGGGGGAGCATCCGCTCAGCGACGCCGGCGTAGTAGTTCGCCAGGTCGAGCTTGGTCAGGCCGTCGGGGAAGAGCTCCTTGTCAGGCTTGCTGATCTCGACACCGGCCACAGTCGTCATTCGCGCACCACCCCGCTCGCCGGCTTGTCCGTCCGCAGCCCCAGGTAGCGAGGGTGTCTCAGCTGGCCCGCGCCGGTCCACTCGGTGAACGCCACTTCGGCCACGAGCTCCGGCTCCGCCCAGTGCACGTCCTTGCGAGGCAGCTGGCCGACCGTGCACGGGGAGTCCGTGCGTTCGAGCTTCGTCAGCCGGCCGTGCAGGTCGCGCAGCACCGCCTGGCTGAAGCCGGTGCCGACCTTGCCGGCGTAGACCAGGTCGTCGCCGCGGTGGTAGCCGAGCAGCAGCGCGCCGAGCGCGACGCGGGACCCCTCCGGGTCGGTCCAGCCGACGATCACCAGCTCCTGGCCGGCCTCGCACTTGAACTTCAGCCAGTCCTTCGTGCGCCCGGTCGGGTACGCCGCGTCCGTGCGCTTGGCGATCAGGCCCTCCCAGCCCTTGCCGCAGATCTGGCCGAACCACTCCTCGCCGCCGCGCACGCGGTGCGGGGTGTACCGGATCGGGTCCTCCCAGGTGAGCAGTCCGCGCAGCTGGCGCTTGCGGTCGAGCAGCAGCTCACGGCGTACGTCGTCGCCGTCGCCGCGCAGCACGTCGAAGACGTAGAAGTAGACGGCCACGCCGCTGCGGCGCGCCTTCTCGGCGCTGCTCACGTGGATGCGGGGCTGGAGCCGGGAGAAGCTGGTGCGGGACCCCTCGAACGCGACGACCTCGCCGTCGACCACGAAGTCGCTCGACGCCTGCCGCTCCAGCGCCTCCGCGATCTCGGGGAACGCGACCGTGACGTCGCGTCCGCTGCGCGAGTACAGGCGGGTGCCGCTCACCGTACGCACGGCCAGGCAGCGCTGCCCGTCGAGCTTGCGCTCGTAGATCCACCCGTCCGACCAGTGGCGCTCGTGGCTCAGGGTCGCGAGAGCGGGCTGGGGCACGTCGGGCACGGCGGACCGGTACCCCGGGAGGCCGGGCGGCTCACCCGAAGGGAGATTTCCTGCGAAGAGGCTTCCCATCCGGACACTCCGGTGGTGAGGTACTCCCCAGGCTCAGGGGATTGTTGCGAAGGAGTAGCACTTCATGAGAAATCGTCTGATCGCGCTGGTCGCCATGTTCTTGGTGGCTGTCGGCCTCGTCGCCGCGCCCGGGCCGGCGCAGGCCAGCACCGGAGGGACCCCGGACGGGGAGCTCCATCCCAACGTCGGGCTCATCCTGTTCTACGACGCCACCGGGCGGTTCCGCTGCTCCGCGACGCTCGTCAGCCCGACGGTGCTGCTCACCGCGGCGCACTGCACCGACGGCACGGTCGGGAAGACGCTGGTCACCTTCGACTCCGTGATCGCGGAGCAGCCGCCGTCGCCGTTCCCGGTCGCGGCCAACCCGGCCGCGGGCTACACGGCTGCCGAGCTCGCCGCGGCCGGCTACCTGAGCGGCACGGCGTACACGCACCCCGAGTACTCCGACTTCACCGACCTTCGCAACTGGAACGACGTCGGCGTGATCGTGCTCGACCAGCCGGTGACCGACATCGAGCCCGCGACGATCGCCGACGTCGGTACGGCGGACGCCATCAAGCACCCGCGCAGCGTGCTCTTCACCGCCGTCGGCTACGGCACCGAGGTCCGCAAGCCGGACTCCGGACCGCAGAAGCCCACCCCGATGAGCTACCCGCTGATCCGGCGGTACGTCGAGCTGCCCGGTCAGAAGATCACCCCGCAGATCATCCAGGGCAACGGCAACGACAAGGACCCGTTCGGCACGGGCGGCACCTGCTTCGGTGACTCCGGCGGCCCGCTCTTCTACAACGGGGAGATCGTCGGCGTGACGTCGTACGGCTACACCCAGAACTGCCGCTACCTCGACGGCTACCAGCGTGTCGACATCGAGGTGGTCCAGGACTGGCTCGCGGGCTTCCCGATCTGAGGTCTTCCCTGTGGCGGGCGCGCGGAGGGTGTGGGGGAATACCCGCGTGCCCGCCCGGGGTTGAGCATCTAGACTGAGGTCGTACAACTCAAGAGGGGCTGATCGGTTTCGACTTGGGACGTTAGTTCCAGGGGAAGCGGGTCGAGGAGCCAGCGTCATCTCGTAAACGATCGCTGGAAACCAATAACTGCCAACACTCAGCGCAGTTCCTTCGCTCTCGCCGCCTGAGCGGTGATCGAAGCGTCAGACCGGGCATCCGTCTCCGTCCCGGACCCTGGCGTCATCTAGGAGACTTGCCGGTCAACTGCTGTCGGGGTGGTTGATCGGGACTCAAACCCGGCTGAGCCTGTCGGGGACGTGTCCGTGCGAGCCCCGGGGCTGAGAAATGCGACATCACGGACTGCACCCGGAGAAGACCTGGTTCGACGCTCGAGGACCGGGGTTCGATTCCCCGCAGCTCCACTTCTTCGATGGCCCGGTCCCGCTTCGGCGGGGCCGGGCCATTGTCGTGTCCATCCTCAGGCGTGGGTCCCGGGCTCGTGGGCGGCGTGCGAGGCGGCCTCGAACTGGATGGTGGAGTGCTCGACGTCGAACTCATCGGCGAGGCACCGCTGGGCCTGGTCGAGCATCCCGGCGAGGTGGCCGTCGTGGAAGCAGGAGTCGTCGACGACCACGTGGGCGGTGAAGACCGGCAGTCCGGTGGCGACCTGGGAGGCGTGCACGTCGTGGACCTCGTGCACGTGGTCCATCGACAGCAGCCGCTCCCGCACCAGCTGGAGGTTCAGCCCGGTCGGGGTCGACTCGAGCAGGATGTGCCCGGTCTCGCGCAGCAACCGGACGGTGCGCGGCACGATCAGGACCCCGATGACCAGCGACGCGACGGCGTCGGCGCGGAGCCAGCCGGTGGTCGCGATGATCGTGGCCGCGACGAGGACGGCGACCGACCCGAGGGCGTCGTTGACGACCTCGAGGAACGCGGCGCGCATGTTCAGGTTGTCCCCGCGGCCCGACGACAGGATGGCGAGGCCGACGAGGTTGCCGACGAGGCCGACCAGACCGAACACGATCATCGCGGTCGACGCGACCTCGGGCGGCTCGAAGAGGCGCCGTACGCCCTCGACGAGGACGTAGGCGCCGACGGCGAGCAGCAGTGCGGCCTGCGCTGCGGCACCGAGGACCTCGGCCCGCCGGTAGCCCCACGTCCGGGCCGGGGTCGCCGGCCGGCGCGCGAGCACGGCGGCCAGCAGCCCGAGGGTGAGGCCGGCGACGTCGGTGAGCATGTGGGCGGCGTCGGCGAGCAGCGCAAGGCTGCCGGAGACGATCGCGCCGATGACCTCGACGACCAGCACGGTGACCGTGATGGCCAGGACCGTGGCGAGCCGGCCGCGGTGGTCGACGAGCCCGGCGGCGTCGTGGGAGTGGTCGGCGCCCATCAGGGGAGCACCTCGCGGTTGCTCGGGCACAGCGTCACCGCGTCGCCGGTCAGGCCCAGCAGCTTCTCGGCGGCGGCCAGGAGCTCCATCACGGCCTCGGGGTGGTTCAGCGACCACATCGACGCCCGGCCCTGCGGCCGGGTGCTGGTCAGGCCGCAGTCCTTGAGGCAGGCCAGGTGCTTCGACACCGTCGACTGCGCCAGCCCCAGGTGAGCGGTCAGGTCGACCACCCGGTGCTCCCCGAGGGCCAGGTGCTGCACGATCGTCAACCGGGCCGGGTCGGAGAACCCGTGGAAGAGGCACGCCGCGGCCGTCAGCGCCGCAGCCTCGACCTCCGCGGGGACCTCGGCATCTCCGACCGCTTCTGTCATCGCCATAAGGCGATGCTATCCGTCGTATCGCGATCTGTCATCCGGCGTGCGCCCGCCGATTCTGTATCCCCCCGGGGGGATCTGCTACGGTCTCCACCGCATCCCCCCGTGGGGATATATCGAGAGGAGGCGCCCGGTGGCGCAGACGACGTACGAGACCGACGAGACGACCCCCGTCCCGAGCCTCGGGCCCGGCCCGCTGGGCCGCCTGGGCGTCTGGGTGGCCGACCACCGCCGGCTGGTGACCATCGCCTGGGTGCTGGTGGTCGTCGGCCTCGGCGTGTTCGCCCCCTCGGTGGAGAAGAACCTGTCCGGCGCCGGCTGGCAGGCCGACGGCTCGGAGTCCGTCGCCGTGCGCGAGATCGCGCAGGAGCACTTCGGCGGCAACGCCAGCCACGCGATCCAGGTCGTCGTGCACAGCACCGACGGCCCCCTCTCCGAGGGAGAGGGCCGGGACGTCCTCGGCCGGGTGACCAGGACGCTGGAGCAGGAGCCGCGCCTCGCCGAGGTCATCGCCCCGACGCCCGGAGCGAGCCTCTCCGAGGACGGTCGGACCGCCGTCGTGCTCGCCGGCGCGGGCGTGGACACCAACGAGATGGTGCGCGTCGCGACCGACCTCAAGGACGAGCTGCAGGGGCTCTCCACCGACACCGTGCAGGTGAACCCGACGGGCTCCTCGCTGCTCTGGTCGGACTTCAACGAGGCCAACCTCGAGGCGATGCTGACCTCGGAGATGGTCTCCTGGCCGGTCACCCTGGCCATCCTCGTGCTCGCCTTCGGCGCGCTGGTCGCCGCCGGGCTCCCGCTCCTGCTCACCCTTGCCGGCCTCGTCGCCTCTGCCGGGTCCCTGGTCCTGATCAACGAGCTCGTGCCGGTCTCGATCTGGGCGATGAACTTCGCGATGATGTTCGCCCTCGCCCTGGGGATCGACTACGCGCTCTTCATCGTGGTCCGCTACCGGGCGGCCCGCGCCCGCCAGCGCGAGGCCGGCCGCGCCGGGTCGGCCCGCGAGGCCATCGCCGAGACGATGGACACCGCCGGGAAGGCCGTCCTGCTCTCCGGCGCCACCGTGCTGGTCTCCCTGAGCGCCGTCATGCTCGTCCCGTCGCCGTCCTTCCGCTCGATGGCCGGCGGCATCATGCTCTCGGTCGTCTTCGTGCTCGCCGCGACGCTGACCCTGCTGCCGCTCGTGCTGGTCAAGCTCGACGACCGCATCAACCGCCTCTCCCTGCCCTGGGCGCGCCGGGCCGCCCGGGCGTCGTCCGGCTCACCTCTCTTCGCGCGGTGGGGCGCCCACCTGTGGCGCCGCCCGGTCGCCTGGGGCCTCGGCTCCCTGGTCGTGCTCGTCGCCCTGGCCGCGCCGATGCTCGGGCTGAAGACCGCGATGCCCTCGATCAAGGTGCTGCCGGACGACGCCAGCGCGCGGGTCGGCTACGACCAGGTCCAGGACGCCTTCGGGCCGGGCGCGCCCGGCATGCTCCAGGTCGTCGTCGACACCGACCAGGCCGAAGGCGCGGCGCAGGTGCTGGAGCGCGACGCCGGCATCGGTGCCGTGCTGCCCGCTACTCCGGCCGTCGACGGCAGCGACCACGTGCTCGTCCAGGCCGTGCCCACCGTCGACCCGTCCGACCCCGAGCTCGTGACCACGGTCGACCGGCTCCGCGCCGACCTGCCCGACTCCGCCCTCGTCGGCGGCGCCGCCGTGGAGAACCTCGACCTCGAGGCCCAGCTCGACGAGTCGACCCCGCTGGTCATCGGCGTCGTCCTGGTGCTCGGCTTCGTGCTCCTGCTCGTGGCCCTGCAGGCACCGCTCATCTCGCTGCTCGGCACCCTCGCCAGCCTGCTCTCCACGGCGGCCGCGTTCGGCGTCGCGCGCCTGGTCTTCCAGGACGGCCACGGCTCGAGCCCGCTCGGGTTCGAGCACCAGGGCTTCCTCGACGCATGGGCGCCGGTGTTCTTCTTCGCGATGATCTTCGCCATCGCGATGGACTACACGGTCTTCCTGCTCGCGTCCGCCAAGGAGCACTGGGAGAGGACCGGGAGCCCGCGGGAGGCCATGGTCGGCGCCGTCACGCACTCCGGCCGGGTGATCTTCGCCGCCGGTGGCGTCATGGTCGCCGTCTTCTTCACCTTCGCCCTGTCCGGGCCGCTGCCGCCCAAGGAGATGGGCGTCATCCTCGGCGTCGCCGTCCTCCTCGACGCCTTCCTGGTCCGGCTCGTCCTGCTGCCGGTACTGCTCCGCCTCACCGGCCGCGCTGCCTGGGCCACGCCGGCCTGGCTGCGCCGGATCCTCCCGACCATCCGCTTCTCCCACTGAACGGAGACCACCGTGAACATCGACCGCGCCGTCTTCGCCCTCGCCGGCACCCTCACCCTGCTGGCCGCCGTGCTCGCCGTGCTGGTGTCGCCGTGGTGGCTGCTCCTCGCCGGCTTCGTCGGCGCCAACCAGCTGCAGGCGAGCCTCACCGGCCTCTGCCCGGCGGCCACGATCCTGCGCCGCCTCGGCGTACGGTCCGGCTGCGCCTTCCGCTGATCAGGCGCCCGGAGCGTCCTCCCGTGGTAGGTGGATGTCGAGCCGGGCGATGCGGTCGGGGTCGGCGACGACGTTGATCTCGACGATCCGGCCGTTGCGGATCTCGGGGCTGAACACCGACACCACGTTGCCGTCGACGACCGACACCAGCCCGACGTGGCCGTTGACCAGCACGGGGACGGACTCGCGCGCGAGCCTCGCGTACAGCAGGGACTGACCGGCCACGACGGCCGCGCCGTGGATGACCCGGGACTCACCGGCGGCGCCGAGGTCGGCCCGCAGCGTGACGTCGGGGTCGAGCACCTGCATCAACGCGTCGAAGTCGCCGCGCTGCGACGCCGCCACGAACGCGTCGAGCACCCGCCGCTGCGTCGGCAGGTCGGCGCTCACCGGCGCCGCCTCGCGGACCCGCCGCCGAGCCCGGCTGGCGAGCTGGGTCGCGGTCGCAGCCGACCGGCCGACGATCTGCCCGATCTCGTCGAACGGCACCCCGAACATGTCGTGGAGCACGAACGCCGTGCGCTCGCGCGGCGGGAGCGCCTCGAGCACGACGAGGAGCGCGAGGCTGACGGCGTCGGCCTGCTCGGCCGCGGCCTCGGGGTCGGCGTCGAGGCGGGTCACCACGGGGTCGGGGACGCGTACGTCGAGCGAGTCCTCGCGCCGCGACTTCCGCACGCGCAGCTGGTCGAGGCAGACCCGGCTGACCACCGTCGTGAGCCAGGCCCGCAGGCTGGCGACCTCCGAGGTGTCCGAGCGGGCCAGCCGCAACCACGCCTCCTGGACGGCGTCGTCGGCCTCCGCGCTCGAGCCCAGCATCCGGTAGGCGACCGACCGCAGGTGGCTGCGGTGCTCTTCGAACTGCTCGGCCAGCTCTTCCTGGGTCATCTGTCAGGTTCCTTCCTCGCGATCCGTCAACCACATGACGAACCGGACACGGACAACATGACAGGAGACCGACCATGCAGGCACGCATGACCCATCCGACCTTCCTCGTCCCGGCGGCGATGAAGGGACTCGTGGCGTACGGGAAGGCCGCCGAGGGACTCGGCGTCCCGACCCAGACGCTCGAGCTCGTGCACCTCCGCGCGAGCCAGATCAACGGGTGCAGCGTGTGCGTCGTGCTGCACGGCACCGCGCTCAAGAAGGAGGGCGAGAGCGACGAGCGGCTGCTGTCGGTCGCTGCGTGGCGCGACGCGCCGTACTTCACCGACGCGGAGCGCGCCGCCCTCGAGCTCGCCGAGGCGGTGACCCGGGTGGCCGACACGGGCGACCCGGTGTCGGACGAGGTGTGGGCCGAGGCGGCCCGGCACTACGACCAGCAGGGCCTGAGCGCCCTCCTCATCGCGATCACCTCCGTCAACGTGTGGAACCGGCTCAACGCGGCCACCCGGCAGGTCGCCGGCGACTGGTCGGGATGACCCGCCCGACCCGCCACGCCGGGAGATCGAGGGGTTGGAACGCCGTCAGGCGGGAAGGACCTCCTTCATGTCTCTCGGGTGGCGGGTCCTGGTCGTGTGCTGCGCGATGGCGCTGGTGACCGGGATCGGCCCGTGGACAGGAGCGTCCGCCGCCACCGGCACGAGCCTGCAGCTCTCGGCGGGCGAGGCCTTCGCGGACGACGCCACCGACGTCACGGTCGCGCTCCTGGACGAGTCGGGCGCCCCGCTCGCCGGAGCCACGATCGTCCTGGAGCGCCGCACGGCCGACGTCTGGCAGCCGGTCGCGACGCTGGTGACCGACGCCGCCGGTCGGGCCGCCACCCAGCTGACCGTGTCGCGGGTCGCCGACGACAACGCCCTGCGCGCGTCGTACGCCGGCGATGCCGCGCACGCCCCGGCCACGGCGGAGGCGGCGATCCCGATGAAGCGCCGCAAGGCGAAGGTCTCGCTCGCGGGTCCCCGCTCCGTCGTCGACGAGCAGTCGATCCAGCTGCGGGTGCGGTGGCGCACGGCCAACGACGTGCCGCTGGCCGGCGAGGTCACCGTCTACCGACGGCAGGGCAAGGGGCCCTGGCGCGAGTACGCCGCGGTGCAGACCGATGCCGCGGGCGAGGCGGTCCTCGACGTCACGCCGCGTCGCGACTCGCGCTGGCAGGCGCGCGCACCGCGGCTCGACTGGGTGAAGGGCGACCGCAGCCGGGCGCACCGGGTGAACAACGTGCCACCCGTCCGGCCGGTCCGACTGCCGGCCGCGGCGCCCAGCCCGCGCGTCGCGCTGCCTCCGCAGCCGCGCGCGGTCGGCGACGGCGCCCACGTCCGGATCACGAGGATCAGCGACGGGATCTGGCGCCAGATGACCGGCGTGACCTGGCACCAGGGCTGCCCGGTCGGGCGCGGCGGGCTGCGCATGGTCCGCGTCAACTACTGGGGCTACGACGGCTACCGGCACCGCGGCGAGCTCGTCGCCGCGACCAGCGCCGCCGAGGCGATGGGTGCCGCCCTGGCCGAGATGTACGACCGCCAGCTGCCGATCCGGTCGATGTACCGCGTCGACCGGTTCGGCTGGAGCAACCGGGTGCGCGGCGGCGACGACTACCGGTCGATGGCGGCCGGCAACACCTCGGCGTTCAACTGCCGCGACGTCGTCGGCCGACCCGGTCGCCGGTCGCCGCACGCCTGGGGGCGCTCGCTCGACGTCAACACCTGGGAGAACCCGTACCGGTCGGCGCAGGGCGTCGTGCCCAACGGCTGGTGGCAGGCGCGGTCGCACCGCCTGGTCGCGTGGCGGTCCCGCTCCCACGCGGTCGTCCAGCTGATGGCTCGCCACGGGCTGCGCTGGAGCTTCGGCAACGGCGACACGCAGCACTTCGACCACACCGGCGGCTCCAAGCGGATGCTCGCCGAGCTCGGTGGTCCCGCGCCCTGCCGCCGCTACTGCGACTGATCGGGGCTGATCGGGCCGCCGCGCACCTCGAGGCTGATCTGGTCCGCGTCGAGGACGTGCAGCGCGCCCTCGAGCACCGCGGAGTCGTAGGTGCCGTCGCTGCGGGCGCGCAGCAGCGTCTCGCGCATGCTGGTGATCACGGCGAGCCGGAGCGTGCGGTACTCCTCGTCGTGGCCGTGCGCCGCCGACCAGCCCTCGGCGTCCTCGGGCACGCTCACCTGCCGGCGGACCCGGTCGACCACGGACTCGTCGTACGGCCGCCCGTCCGGGCGGGCCAGGCCGGGGTCGTCGAGCACCTCCATCCCGGCGGCGGCCAGGTGGGTCAGCAGCCGGGTGCGCTCGCCCGGGTCGCCCGTCGCGCCCTCGCCGGCGAGGCCGAGGCCCCGGACCACGAAGCGGAGCGTCCCGCCCTGCACCAGCAGGGATCCGACGGCGACCACGAACGCGATCATCACCAGCACCGAGCGGTGCGGGGTGTCGGCCCGGAGCGTCTGTGCGGCGGCCAGGGTCACCACGCCCCGCATGCCCGCCCAGACCACCACGGTGCCCTCCCGCCAGCCGAGCGGCGCGCTCGCGAGGTAGTCGATGTCGGCCAGCGAGCGCCGTACGCGGGTCTGCAGGCGCTCGTGGTCCGTCGCGGCCACGGCGTCCTCGTCGAGCCGGCTCTGCCAGCCCTCCAGGTGCTCGCGCACCCGGGCGCCGCGCCGGGCCCGGCGGCCCAGCGCCCACAGCAGCGGTACGACGTACGCCGCGCGCACCAGGACCACGATCACGATGCCGAGGACGCCGATCCGGACCGCGTCCGCGAGCTGGTCGTGCTCGGCGTGCACGTCGTCGACGAGCCCGTTCAGCTCCAGCCCCATCAGCAGGAACACGCCGCCCTCGAGCAGCAGCTCGATGGTTCGCCAGTTCTGCTCCTCCGACAGCCGGTGCTGCGGTTCGAGGTACCGCGGGCCGGCCTGGCCGGTGTAGAGGCCCGCGGCGACCGCCGCCACGAGGCCGGACGCCCCGAAGTGCTCGACGGGCAGGTAGGCCACGAACGGCACGGCGAAGGAGATCGCCGTGTTGACGGTCGGGTCGGCCACGCGACGACGTACGACGAGGTTCAGTCGCCCGACCAGCAGGCCGACCGCCACGGCGACCGCCACGGCGACGACGAAGTCCCACGCCACACCGAGCAGGGAGACGCTCGCGCCCGTGGCCGCGACGGCCGACCGCAGCAGCACCAGCGCGGTGGCGTCGTTGAGCAGGCTCTCGCCCTGGAGGACCGTCACGACCCGGGGCGAGGCACCCAGCCGGCTGACGATCGTGGTCGCCACGGCGTCGGTGGGGCTGATGATCGCGCCGACGGCGATGCCGGTGGCGAGGCCGACGCCGGGGACCGTGCGGTCGATGAGGACGCCGATGACGAGCGCGCTCACCACGACCAGCACCACGGAGAGGCTGCTGATCGCCCGCAGGTCGCGCCGGAAGTCCATCGCGGGCATCGACACGGCGGCCGAGTAGAGCAGCGGCGGGAGCACCCCCATCAGGATCCACTCGGGGTCGACCTCCACCACCGGCACGAACGGCAGCAGGCTGACCGCGACCCCGATCAGCACGAGCACGAGCGGCGCGGCGACGCCCACGCGTGGCGCGAAGGCCGTCACGCCGGCGATGCACAGCACTGCGGACACAGCGAGCAGGGCGACGTCCATGGGCGTTAGCCTGTCGCGCGATGGCAGCCGGGGTCGAGTGTGTGTTCTGTGCGATCGCGGCGGGAGAGACCCCCGCCGACGTCGTCCTCGACGAGCCCGACTTCGTGGCCTTCCTCGACCGCCGACCGGTGTTCAAGGGCCACGTGCTGCTGGTGCCGCGCACCCATGTCGTGACCCTGCCGGACCTGCCTGCGGCGCTCCGCGACCCCTTCCTGGCGGCCGCGCAACGGCTCGCCACCGCGGTCGTCGACGGCCTGGGCGCCCAGGGCAGCTTCGTGGCGATGAACAACGTCGTCAGCCAGTCCGTCGCCCACCTGCACATGCACGTCGTCCCACGCACCAAGGGCGACGGGCTGCGCGGCTTCTTCTGGCCGCGCACGAAGTACGCCGACGGCGAGGCGCCCGACTACGCCGCCCGCCTCCGCGCCGTGCTCTGACCCACGCCGGTCGCGTCGCGACGCAACCTGAACGTGCCCGCGCGCGTCTCCCCAGAGACGCAACCGACAACCACCGGGAGACTCCCATGAAGGCCCTGATCGCCGCTGCCGCCGTCCTCGCGAGCCTCGTCGCCGCGCCGGGACCGGCGGGGAGCGCGCAGGCTCCGACCGAACCGACCGCCGACGCCGCCGTGCCGGGGGACGGGTGGTTCCTGGCCGCCGTGGAGCAGGGCCGGCCGACCCGGGAGGGCATCCGCGCGAAGCGGCTCCGGCTCGAGCTGGTCGCGCCGGACGGCGATCGCACCGAGGTCCTCGACGTACGCCAGCGCGGGTTCCGGCTCGTCGACTGGTCGCCCGACGGCAGCACCGCGCTGCTGCTCGCGGAGTACCCGAAGCGGCTGGCGCTCCAGGTCGACGTCACCACCGGCGACGTCACCCGGACCGCGCTGCCCCGCAACATCGCCGAGGCGGTGCTGGCTCCTGACGGCTCCGGGCTGCTCGCCGTCGCCTATCAGCGGGGGAGCACCGGCCGCGCGCCGCTGCTCCGGATCGGCTGGGACGGCACCCGGTCCCGGCTCAACCCCGACGTCGACGGCCGGCTGCTCCCGACCCACGACGGCACCGGCCTGGTCACCCATGGGACGAGCTGGAAGCAGCGCGTGATCCGCCTCGTGTCGGTGGCCGACGGCAGCGTCCAGAACGTCATCCCCACCCCGCGCCGGTGCCAGCCCGTCCGCTGGTGGGACGACCACCGGGTGCTGGTGACCTGCATGGAGCGCGGCGCGACGACGCTCGGGCTGGTCGACATGCGCGCCGCGACGTACACCCGCCTCACCGCGCGCCGCGACCCGCAGCGCAGCGACCTGGGCCACCTCGACGCCCGGCGCGCCGGAGGGCGGCTCTACGTGCAGGTCGCCGGTCCGTGCGGCTACGCCTACCTCGGCCGCCAGCACCGGGACGGCCGGATCACCCACGTCCAGGTCCCGCGCGCGGCCGGCAACGTGCTGCTCGTCGACAGCGACGGCGACCGGCTGACGCTCCAGCACGCGGTCACCTGCGACGGCGGCGCGGTGCGGTCGGCGCTGGCGAGCTTCGACCCGGCGACCGGCAAGGAGCGGCGCCTCGTGACGCTGCCCCGCGACGAGGCCTTCGCCGCCGTCCTCCCGTACGGCGAGCCGCGACCCACCGGGTACTGACGGGTAGCGGCCCCCTATGGTGTTTCCTCGACAGTCCACGTCGAGAGGCAGGAGCACCACCGATGGGTCGTTTTGACGGGCGGGTAGCCGTCGTCACCGGAGCAGCGCGTGGCATCGGGTTCGGGACCGCCACCCGGTTCGCGCAGGAGGGCGCCTCGGTTGCGATCCTCGACCTCGACGAGTCCTCTGCGGCGGAGGCCGCGGCGAAGCTGCCGCTGACCGACGGCGCCAAGGCCATCGGCATCGGCTGCGACGTCAGCGACACCGAGTCCGGCGAGGCCGCCGTCGAGCGGGTCGTGGCCGAGCTGGGCGGGATCCACATCCTCGTCAACAACGCCGGCATCACCCGTGACAACCTGCTGTTCAAGATGACCGACGACGACTGGGACCTGGTCATGGGCGTGCACCTGCGCGGTGCCTTCGTGATGACCCGCGCCGCCCAGAAGCACTTCGTCGCGCAGAAGTACGGCAAGATCCTCAACCTCTCGAGCGTCTCCGCGCTCGGCAACCGCGGCCAGGCCAACTACTCCGCCGCGAAGATGGGCATCCAGGGCCTCACCCGCACGCTCGGCATCGAGCTCGGCCGGTACGGCGTCAACGCCAACGCGATCGCTCCCGGCTTCATCGCCACCGAGATGACCGACGCGACCGCTGCCCGGCTCGGCGTCGGTGTCGAGGAGTTCCGTGCCGCCGCGGCCGAGGCCAACCCGGTCAAGCGCGTCGGGTACCCCGAGGACATCGCCGCCGCGGCCGCCTTCCTGTGCAGCGACGAGGCGTCGTACATCACCGGCCAGACGCTGTACGTCGACGGCGGCGCCAAGCTGGGGTAACCGGGTCGGGTGATTAGGGCTCCCCGGGAGCCTCTCGTACCCTCGGATGCGGCCACCGACGGCCGATCTGATCTCTCTCGGGCGCGCCTCCGCACTTGTGCCGAGGCGCGCCCGCACACTTGAAGTCGATCGGAACACACGAGTTTGACGAAACGGAGCGACCCCGTGCGCCGTGCCCAGCTGACCACCGCCCTCCTCGCCGCCTCGAGCCTCCTGCTCGTCGGCTGCGGGGGAGGGGGCGAATCCTCCGACGACGAGAAGCCCGCCGCCCAGCAGGTCGCCGGCGGCGAGGAAGTGGTCTCGACCTGGCCGCTCACGGGTCTCCCGGTCAGTGGTGACGAGGACGTCGAGCAGGGCCACCCGGTGCTGGTCACCAAGATCGACAACACCTACTCGAGCTCCCCGCAGCTCGGCCTGGGCAAGGCCGACCTCGTGGTCGAGGAGCTCGTCGAGGGCGGGCTGACCCGCCTCGCGGCGTTCTTCTACTCCGAGCTGCCGAACAAGGTCGGCCCGGTGCGCTCGATGCGCGCCAGCGACATCGGCATCGTCTCGCCGGTCGACGCCTCGGTGGTCACCAGCGGCGCGGCGGCCCCGACCATCGCGCGGATCAAGGGCGCCGGCATCCAGTTCTTCCAGGAGGGCGCGACCGGCCTGTCCCGCGACACCGCACGCAGCGCGCCGTACAACGTCTTCGCGGACCTGACGAAGGTCGCCGACGCCGCCGAGCAGGACTCCGGGCGTCCGGCCGACTACCTGCCGTGGGGCGAGGAGAAGGACTTCCCGGGCGGGCAGAAGGCGACCCGGATCGCTGCCGGCTTCGGCGGCGGCCACACCACCAACTGGAAGTACGACGGCTCGGGCTACGTCAACGAGAACACCTTCGCGGCCCAGGGCGACCACTTCCCGGCCGACACCGTGCTGGTGCTCAAGGTGCAGGTGGGCGACGCCGGCTACCGCGACCCGGCCGGCAACCCCGTCCCCGAGACCAAGCTCGAGGGCAAGGGCCAGGCGCTGGTCTTCCACGGCGGCAAGCTGGTGCGCGGCACCTGGACGAAGTCCGGGCTCGACGACACGCTCTCGCTGTCGACGAAGGCGGGCGAGCTGAAGATCCCGGCCGGCCACACCTGGATCGAGCTGGTGCCGGCCGCGAACGGCAACGTCACCTTCTCGAAGTAGCCCGACGGGGTCAGTCCTCGGCGGCGCCGTCGGCGACCGGCAGCTCCACGCCGTTCTCGGCGAGCACCCGGAAGCCGGTGAGGATGAAGCCGATCGCGGTCTCGACGTTCGCCGCGGCCTGGATCGGGTCGGGCGCGCTCGAGACCGACTCGCCGGCCGACGACATCGCGCCGAAGAAGATCCGCGCGAAGGTCTGGGTGAGGTCGTCGTCGAGCTCCCACTCGCCGGCGTTGAGCACCGACTGCACGATCTCGAGGACGTTGGCGAACGTCGAGCGCTCCTCCTGCTCCCGGTAGCGCTCGTAGCCGAGCACGGACGGACCCTCCTGGATCACGATCCGGCGGTACCGCGGCTCCTGGACCACGTCGAGGAACGCGCGCAGCCCGGCCGTGGCCTTCTCCCACGGGTCCCGGTGGCCCTTGAGGGCCTTCTGGATCGCCCGCGCGGCGTCCTGCTCGACCTGCTCGAAGACCGCCTCGAAGAGAGCCTGCTTGCCGCTGAAGTGGTGGTAGAGCGCGCCCTTGGTGACCTCGGCGCCGGCCACGATCGTGTCCAGCGACGTCGCGGCGTACCCGTTCTCGGTGAACAGCGCCTCGGCGACCTCGATCAGCAGCCGCTTCGTCGAGGCGGAGTACTGCTGCCGCCGGCTGGCACCCGGCATCCCGGGAACACCGGGCACCCCGGGGACGCGGGGGACGAGCTTGGACACCGAGGACTTGCTCATGATCACGGGAGCCTAATACCGACCGTCGGTACGGCGTGACTCGGATCACCGGCAGGCGCGGTTGCATACCGACGGTATGGGTACATACCGTGAGTACGTACTCGCGGTATGTCCGTCCGGACGAGCCGCCTGTCCCCCGAAGGAGTGGCACCCATGACCTGGACGTCCTTCCACCGACGCGGAGAGATCCTCCGCGACGTCATCTCCAGCGCCAACCGCCGCCGCGACGGCCTCCTCCCGATGGAGCTGCCCGGCGTCGCCGAGACCTTCGGCGACGAGCTCTCCCTGCTCGGCGCCCTTCAGCTGCGCTGGCACACGCGTCTGTCCGGCCGCATCGAGCGCGAGCTCGCGGCGCAGCCCCTGGACCTCGAGGACGCGGTCGTCGCCGCCTGGCACGCGACCGCCGACGAGCTCCCCGGCGTGCTCGCGATCCTCGATCGCGCCAAGACCGCACCCCGCGACGAGGCCACGGCCGAGGCGATGGCGAAGGCCACCGCCAAGGAGCGGACCATGCTCGCGATGCTGGCCGGCCGGGTCAGCACCCCGGATCCCGCCGCCGCGCGCGTGGGCGAGGAGATCGAGGACCGGGCCCGCTTGACCTACGTGTCCGTGCCGGCGCCCGCGACCCGCGAGCGGCCCGGCCGGCTGCTCCGCCGCATCAGGGCCGCCGTACCGGCCTAGAGCCCATGGCCTGACCCCGAGCTCGACGGCCCCGGAGCCGGCAACTCCCTCCCCGCGGTCCCTCCCGACCGCACTGTCCCGCCGGCCCCGGGGCTGTCGTCTGTCCGGCCCCGGTGCGTGATGATGGGGCCCATGAGCGAGGCGCGGGCCGGGATGCTGCTGCTGGCGACGCCTGCGCTGGTCGACCCCAACTTCGTCGACACCGTCGTGCTGCTGCTCGACGCCGACGAGCAGGGCGCCCTCGGCGTGGTGCTCAATCGCCCGTCCGGGGTGCCGGTCGCCGAGGTCCTCGACGTCTGGGCCGACGTCGTCGCCGAGCCCGACGTGCTCTTCCACGGCGGGCCGGTCGGCACCGACGGTGCGCTGGCCGTGGCGCTCCTGCGCGACGCCGACGACGTGCCGGTCGGCTTCCGGGCGGTCGAGGGCACGCTCGGCCTGGTCGACCTCGACACCCCGGTCGAGCTGCTCCAGGGCGGCCTGGCCGGACTGCGGATCTTCGCCGGGTACGCCGGCTGGGGCGCCGGCCAGCTCGACGGCGAGATCGCCGAGGGCAGCTGGTACGTCGTCCCCGCGGAGACCGCCGACGTGTTCCGGCTCGACACCGCCGACCTGTGGCGCGACGTGCTGCGTCGTCAGCCGGGCGAGCTGGCCTGGCACTCGACCCGGCCGTTCGACCCCGACCTCAACTGAGTTCGAAACCGAGCCCGGGCCCTACGCCCGCACCAGGTGCTCGCGGGTGAGGAACGCGCGGCGCAGGTCGTCGGGCAGCCCCTCGAACGGCGAGACCTGGCTGCGGTGCACCGCGATCGCCCGCTCGCGCCGGTCGAGGTGGGCGGTGGTGTCGAGGACGACCGCGATCCGCTCGTCCGGCGTGCCCAGCTCGGCGTACCTCAGGTGCGCCATCTCCGGTCGCGCCTGCGCCATGTGCTCCGCCCACCGCGACATCAGGCTGCGGGGGAGGGCCTGGAGGTACGCCGGGACGCTGCGCTCGGCCGCGACCGCGACCGCCGCGTCGCGGACGCGGGCGTGGTCACGGTGGCCGTCGCCGCCGTCGAGGCTGACGACGACGTCGGGATCGGTCTCGTCGGCGACGGCGCGGACCGCGGCCGCGACGGCTGCCGGGTCGGCGCCGTGCAGCGTCGCGGGGTCGGCGTCGCCGTCCATGCCGGAGTCGACGAAGTCGAGCAGCACCAGCCGGCGCACGCCGAGCACGTCGCCGGCCTCGTGCAGCTCGGTGGCGCGATGCTCGCCGAGGGGCCGGCCGCCGAGGTCGGTGCCGGGCGCCGGCTCGCCGGCCTCGCCGCGGGTCGCGCAGACGACGGTCGTCTCCCAGCCCTCGGCCGCCGCGTGCAGCAGCAGCGAGCCGCATCCGAAGGTCTCGTCGTCGGGGTGCGCGACCACCAGGAGCAGCCGTGGCGGCTGGTGGCGAGGGCTCAGCTCGGGGAACACGGCAGCTCCTCGATCGTCGGCCGCGAGCCGGTGGGCAGCGGCCGGCGGGTGCGGCCCGGGGAGCGCTGGCGCCGGGCGTGGAGGGCGGCCCGGACGTTGCGCCAGGCGGCCTCGATCTCCTCGCCCGGCGGAAGGTGGCGCGCGGTGGTCATGACGGGCTCCGTGGGTGCCGGATACTGCCGTGTGCAGTATTTCTCCCGAGAAGTAGATACTGCCAAGGGCAGTGTGTCAAGATGCTTCATGCCCACCGCCCCGACCACGACCGGCTACGCCCTCCTCGGTCTCCTCGCGCTGCGACCCTGGACGACGTACGAGCTCGCCCAGCAGGTGCGCCGCAGCCTCAACTGGTTCTGGCCGCGGGCCGAGCGCAAGCTGTACGACGAGCCGAAGCGCCTCGTCGCGGCCGGCTGGGCGACCGCGCGCGAGGAGTTCACCGGTCGCCGCAAGCGCACGGTCTACGAGATCACCGACGCCGGACGCGCGGCGCTCGCCGCGTGGCTCGCCGAGCCGTCGGCGCCGCCGAGCCAGGAGAGCGAGGCGATGGTGCGGGTGTTCTTCGCCGACGCCGGCGACCGCGACTCGCTGCGCGCGACGCTGGCGGGCGTGCAGGACGGCGCCCGGGTGCGGCTCGCCGAGCTGCAGGCGATGAGCGACGGAGAGGAGGCGTTCCCGGAGCGACGGCACATCAGCGGGCTCTGCATGCGGCTCCAGCAGCAGCAGGAGCAGACCACGATCGACTGGGCGGCGTGGGCGATCGGCGAGGTCGATCGGTGGCGCGCCACCGATGATCCCGGACTGTCCCGGACGTGACGTAGGCTTGTCGTTCGTGACCACCATCGGCTTTTCGACAGACACGGATGTCCGTGAGGATCGCCGTACCGTCCCGACCGATGAGGGCGACCACGAGCGGTTCTCCCACTACGTGGAGAAGGACAAGCTCACCGAGGCGATGGTGATGGGCACTCCCGTCGTGGCTCTCTGCGGCAAGGTCTGGGTGCCGAGCCGAGCGCCGGAGAAGTTCCCGGTCTGCCCGGAGTGCAAGGAAGTCTGGGAGTCCCTCAAGGACGACTCGGGCTCCGGCGAGTGACGGGCCGGCCCGAGGCCGACCCCCAGCCCAACGCACCTCTTGGATCGAAGCTGGGTCCGGCCTGGCCCGAGCGCGCCGCCTGGGGCACGGCGACCTCGCTGCGCGCGTGGCAGTCCGCCGCGATGAAGCAGTACTTCGACAACCACCCGCGCGACTTCCTCGCGGTCGCGACGCCGGGTGCCGGCAAGACGACGTTCGCGCTGTCGGTCGCCGCCGAGCTGCTCGGCCGCCGGATGGTCGACCGGATCACGATCGTCGCGCCGACGGAGCACCTCAAGCTCCAGTGGGCCGAGGCGGCAGCCCGCGCGGGCATCCCGATCGACCCGACGTACTCCGCCGGCAAGGGCAAGACCTCGCAGGACTTCGTCGGCATCGCCGTGACCTACGCCGGCGTCGCGGTCAACCCGCTCGCGATGCGCATCCGCACCGAGCGGTTCAAGACGCTGGTCATCCTCGACGAGGTGCACCACGCCGGTGACGCGCTGTCGTGGGGCGAGGGCGTCCGCGAGGCGTTCGAGCCCGCGTCGCGCCGGCTCGCCCTGACGGGCACGCCGTTCCGGTCGGACATCAACCCGATCCCGTTCGTCACCTACGCGCCGGGCGACCACGGCGTGCCGACGTCGGTGGCCGACTACACCTACGGCTACGCCCACGCGCTGGCCGACCACGTCGTCCGCCCGGTGCTCTTCATGGCCTACTCCGGCGAGATGCAGTGGCGCACCCGCGCCGGCGACGAGATCGCCGCGCGGCTGGGCGAGCCGCTGACCAAGGACCTCACCAACCAGGCCCTGCGCACCGCCCTCGACCCCGGCGGCTCGTGGATGCCGTCGGTGTTGGCGGCGGCCGACAAGCGGCTGTCCGAGGTGCGCCGGCACGTGCCCGACGCTGGCGGCCTGGTGATCGCGACCGACCAGGACTCCGCCCGCGCGTACGCCAAGCTGCTCAAGACCATCTCCGGGGAGTCCGCGACCGTCGTGCTCTCCGACGAGAAGGCCGCGTCGAAGAAGATCAGCGAGTTCAGCGGCAACGACAAGCGGTGGATGGTCGCGGTCCGCATGGTGTCGGAGGGCGTCGACGTCCCGCGCCTGGCGGTCGGCGTCTACGCCACGACCACGTCCACGCCGCTCTTCTTCGCCCAGGCCGTCGGCCGCTTCGTGCGGGCGCGCAACCGCGGCGAGACCGCGTCGGTCTTCCTCCCGTCGGTCCCGAACCTGCTCGGCTTCGCCTCCGAGATGGAGGTGCAGCGCGACCACGTGCTCGGCCGCAAGATCACCGACGAGGCCGACATCTTCGCCGCCGAGGACCAGCTGATGGCGGAGGCGAACGCGGGGGACGCGGCGTCCGACGACCTGCTGGGGTCCTTCGAGGCCATGGGCTCCGAGGCCCGCTTCGACCGGGTGCTGTACGACGGCGGCGAGTTCGGCCACGCCGGCGAGGTGCACGTCGGGTCGGAGGAGGAGATGGACTTCCTCGGCATCCCCGGTCTGCTCGAGCCCGACCAGGTGCGCGAGCTGCTCCACAGCCGGCAGAGCGAGCGGGCGAAGAAGCAGAAGGCCGCGAGCGCCGCGAAGCCCGAGCCCGACACGGTCGCCCAGGTCTCGGCCCACGAGCAGCTCGCCGTGCTGCGGCGCGAGCTCAACGGGCTGGTCGCCGCCTGGCACCACCGCACCGGGCAGGCGCACGGCATCACCCACTCCGCGCTGCGCAAGGAGTGCGGCGGCCCGGCCGCGGCGGTCGCGACGGCCGAGCAGCTGCACGCGCGGATCGACCGGATCCGCGAGTGGGCCACGCGCAAGAGCTCGTAGGCCTCCCTACACTCAGGCCCGTGGCCGCCGAGATCTCGCAGACCCTGGACCGCGGCCTGCGCGTGCTCGACGTGCTCGCGGCCTCGCCCGACGGGCTGACCGTCACCGAGCTCGCGGCACGGCTCGAGGTCAACCGCACCGTCGTGCACCGGCTGGTCGGCACGCTCGAGCGGCACGCACTGGTACGCCGCGACCCGCACGGCCGGCTCCGGGTCGGGCTCGGCGTCCTGCGGCTCGGCGCGGCCGTGCAGCCGGTCGTCCGCGAGGCCGCTCTGCCGGTGCTGCGCAACCTCGCCGAGGCCGTCGGGTGCACCGCCCACCTGACCGTCGCCGACGGCGAGGAGGCGCTGGCGCTCGCGGTCGTCGAGCCGTCGTGGACCGACTTCCACGTCGCCTACCGGGTCGGCGCGCGACACCCGCTCTCCACCGGCGCGGCCGGCAAGGCGATCCTGATGGGCCGCGGGGGCGACGAGACGCCGTACGTCGTGACCGTCGGCGAGCTCCAGACGGGCGCCCGCGGCCTGGCCGCGCCGGTGCGCGGCATCATCGGGCTGGAGGCGAGCGTCGGCATCGTGACGATGGACGCCGGCCTCGACGAGGCGAACGCCGGCCCGCTGGTCGAGCGCGCCGCGGCCGAGATCAGTGCCCGGTTGTCCTAGCTACACCCACTCGCCGAGGTCGGCGTCGATCAGCAGCTGCCGCGCCTCGGCGTCGTACTCGTCCGGCACCAGGATGCGCGGCTGGATCGCGATGATCGACCCCTCCATCAGGCTCATCGTGCGGTCGGCCACGTGGTAGGGGATCCCCGCCTCGGTGAGCAGGTTCTCGATCACCGAGATCAGCGCGACGTCCTGGGTCTGGAGCAGCTTCGACATGAGGGCCTCCCTGGGCGGGAGCGTATCTGTGGTCAGCAGGTGAAGCGGCCCACCAGTGCCTGCATGTCCGCGGCCATCCGGGCGAGGTCGTCGGCCGCCTCGCTGGTGCTCGTCGCAGCGGCCGTGCTCTCGGTCGTCGCCCGGGCGACGCCGGTGATGGTCTGAGCGATGTCGCGGGAGCCGGTGGCGGCCTCGTTGACGTTGCGCGACATCTCGTTCGTGGTGGCGGTCTGCTCCTCCACCGCGGACGCGATGGTGGTCTGGGTGTCGCTGATCTGCGCAATGATCTCGGAGATCTCGCCGATCGCGACGACGGCCTCGCCGGTGTCGGCCTGGATCGCCTCGATCCGCCGGCTGATGTCCTCGGTCGCCCGAGCGGTCTCCTGGGCGAGCTCCTTGACCTCGTTGGCGACGACCGCGAAGCCCTTGCCGGCCTCGCCGGCGCGGGCGGCCTCGATGGTGGCGTTGAGGGCGAGCAGGTTGGTCTGCTCGGCGATCGAGTTGATCACCTTGATCACGTTGCCGACCTCGGACGACGACTCGCCGAGCTTGGCGACGGTCGCGGTCGTGGCCTCGGCGGCCTCGACGGCTCGACCGGCGACGCCCGCGGCGTCGGTGGCGTTGTGGGCGATCTCGCGGATCGAGGCGGACATCTCCTCGGTGCCGGCGGCCACCGTCTGGACGTTGTGGGAGACCTGGTCGGCCGCGGTCGCGACGAGGTCGGTCTGGCCCGCGGCGTCCGTGGCCGCGTGGGACATCTGGGCCGAGACGCCGGCGAGGCGCTGCGAGGCCTCGGTGAGGCCGTCGGCGTTGGTGCCCACCTGCCGCATCGAGTCGCTGATCGAGGCCAGCGCCTCGTCGAGGGCGGCGGACATCTGGCCGACCTCGTCCCCGCGCTGGAAGTCGGACCGTACGTCGAGCCGGCCGGTCGCGACGAGCCGCAGCTGGTCGACCATCCGCCGTACCGGCCCGGTGATCGACCGGATGACCACGACCAGCAGGCCGAGGGCCACGATCCCCGCCAGGCCGAATGCCACGAGCACGTTGCGGCGGCCGGCGGACAGCTCGGCCTCCTGCTGGTCGAGGAGCTCGGCGGTCCGCGCCTCGATGAGCTCGCGGAAGCGGGCGCTGGCGTCGTACGTCGCCGACCACGCCTCGCCGGCGGAACCGCCGTTGATGCTGTCCATCACCGCGGGCAGTGCATCGAGGCCCTGCTCAGTGAGCATCGCGCGGAGCTTGAGGTCCTCGGCGAAGAACTGCTCGAAGTTCTTCTCGACCTCGGCGATGATCGCGTCCTCGTCCGGCGTGAGCATCGACCGGTCCATCGTGCCGAACATCTCCTCGATGCCCTGCTGTGAGCTCGCGAAGCCCTGGACGTTGTAGTCCTCGGGCCCCATGCCCTTGGCCACGCCGTAGGCGGCGGCGTCCGCGATGTAGAGGCCCTGCCAGCCGGTGATGTCGTTGATCGCGATGAGCAGGTCGTCGGCGATCTGCTCACCGACCGCGGCGGCCTCGACCTGGTCCTCGAGGGCAGCAGCGTCGTGCTGCGCCTTGATGTCGAGGGCGTAGGCGGACCCGACGAGCAGCCCGCACAGGGCGAAGACCGCGCTCAGGCGGACCCCGATCCTCACGTTGTCGAGGCGACGGAGGACGTTCTTCAGCATGGTGACCTCGGGGCAGCAGGGTGGACACGCGAGGATCGCCCGCTGTCCTGATCGGCGTACCCATCGGCACCGACCGGGAGGAGTTGAGGAGTCAACCGATGGATCGCGCGAGCGGACGCACGCGGTAGGGCACCTGCGTCGCGAGCGCGATCACCGTCGAGCAGCGCACGATCGCGGGGTTCTCGAGCACCCGGTCGATGACGCGCTGGAGGTCGGTGTTCGACCGGGCGACCACGCGGGCGAGCATGTCGCCGGCCCCGGTGATGGTGTGCGCCTCGAGCACCTCGGGGATCGCGGCGAGGTGTGCCCCGACGGCGTCGTGCCCACCGCGGCTCGGCTCCTGCCGGATCTCCAGGGTGAGGAACGCCGTCACCGGGTAGCCGAGCGCCTCGGGGGAGAGGTCGGGCCCCCAGCCGGTGATCACGCCGCTCGCGGTCAGCTTGTCGAGGCGCGCCTGGACGGTGCCGCGGGCGACGCCGAGCCGCCGGGACGCCTCGAGCACACCCACCCGCGGGTCATCGGCGAACAGGTCGATCATTCTGCCGTCGAGGTCGTCCATGGTCGGCCCCCTTGGTGGACAGGTTGCACAGCGATTCGGCGTACTGTTGCACATCCTGCCTGCTCGCGTCAGGCTCACGCGCATGACGCTGACCCCTGACGAGCTCAAGGCCGACCTCACCCTCGAGCAGCTCAAGGAGCTGGTCGGGCTGGTCGAGTACGACGCCGCCAACGACCCGTTCCCGGTGACCGCCCAGGACGCCGTGTGCTTCGTGGTCGGCAATGCGACCCAGACCGCGACCTTCTACCAGCTGGCGCTCGGCATGGAGCTCGAGGCCTACCGCGGCCCCGAGAACGGCTGCCGCGACTCGAAGTCCTACGTGCTCCGATCCGGCAGCGCCCGCTTCGTCTTCACCGGCGGCGTGACACCGGACAGCCCGGTGCTCGACCACCACCGCAAGCACGGCGACGGCGTCGTCGACCTGGCCATCGAGGTGCCCGACGTCGACAAGTGCATCGACCACGCACGCGTGCAGGGGGCCACGATCCTGGTCGAGCCGCACGACGAGTCAGACGAGCACGGCACCGTGCGGATCGCCGCGATCGCGACGTACGGCGAGACCCGCCACACGCTCGTCGACCGGTCCCGCTACGACGGCCCCTACCTGCCCGGCTACGTCGCCGCGTCCACGAAGGTCGCGCGGCGCGAGGGGCACCCGAAGCGGCTCTTCCAGGCCGTCGACCACTGCGTCGGCAACGTCGAGCTCGGCCGGATGGATGAGTGGGTGACCTTCTACAACAAGGTCCTCGGCTTCACGAACATGGCCGAGTTCATCGGCGACGACATCGCCACCGACTACTCCGCGCTGATGTCGAAGGTCGTGGCGAGCGGCAACCATCGGGTGAAGTTCCCGCTCAACGAGCCCGCGATCGCGAAGAAGAAGTCGCAGA
Organism: Nocardioides sp. GCM10030259; assembly: GCF_042666375.1. Lineage (NCBI taxonomy): Bacteria > Bacillati > Actinomycetota > Actinomycetes > Propionibacteriales > Nocardioidaceae > Nocardioides > Nocardioides sp. GCM10030259. The sequence continues at coordinate 425,724 of NZ_JBHTDF010000002.1, forward strand.
TCGACGAGTACCTCGAGTTCTACGGCGGCGCCGGCTGCCAGCACATCGCGCTCGCGACCAACGACATCCTGCGCAGCGTCGACATCCTGCGCGACAACGGCGTCGAGTTCCTCGAGACGCCCGACTCCTACTACGACGACCCCGAGCTGCGCGCCCGGATCGGCGAGGTGCGGGTGCCGATCGAGGAGCTGAAGCGGCGCAAGATCCTCGTCGACCGCGACGAGGACGGCTACCTGCTCCAGATCTTCACCAAGCCCATGGGCGACAGGCCGACGGTGTTCTACGAGTTCATCGAGCGGCACGGCTCGCTGGGCTTCGGCAAGGGCAACTTCAAGGCCCTCTTCGAGGCGATCGAGCGCGAGCAGGAGCGCCGGGGCAACCTTTGACCTGGCCCGGAGGGGTCGGTCAGGCCAGGTCGCCGACCAGCTCGGCCTCGGCCGCATCGGTGCCGTCGGGCTCCGGGGAGCTGGCGAGGGCGCGGCGGATCGTGGGGGAGCCGGCCGCGATGATCACGACGCCGACGGTGATCGCCGCGGCACCGAACCAGAACGGCGCGGCCGCGCCCTGGCCCTCGAAGAGCCTCATCGCGACGAACGGGCCGATGGCGCCACCGGTGAAGCGGACGAAGGAGTACGCCGCGGACGCGACCGGCCGCTCCACCGGGGCCGCACCCATGACCGCCTCGGTGACGAGCGTGTTGTTGATGCCGAGCAGGGCGCCGACCACGATGATGCCGACGGCGATCACGGTCTCGTGCGAGGCGAAGACCGCCATCAGCGCCATCACCGCGGCGAAGAGCGCCAGCACGGTGGTGAGCGTCGGCAGCGTGCCGAAGAGCCGCTGCAGCCACGGCGCGACCACCACCGAGGTGAACGCGAGCAGCACGCCCCAGCCGAAGAACGTCCAGCCGATCTGCATGATCCCGAAGGTCGGCAGCGCGAACGGGCCGGCGGCCATCAGCGTGAAGAAGCCGAGGTTGTAGAAGATCGCGACCAGCGCGAGCAGCAGCAGCGCGGGGTGGCGCAGCGCGCGGAACGGGTCGGCGAGCGACGTACGCCGGCCCTGCGGCGGCGTCGACGGCAGGAAGAACGCGGTCGCGACGAGGGCGATCGTCATCAGGGTCGAGACGCCGAAGAACGGCGCGCGCCACGACTGCTCGCCCAGGAGGCCGCCGAGCAGGGGGCCGGACGCGATGCCGAGGCCGAGCGCGGCCTCGAACAGGATGATCGCCTGCGCGACCGAGCCCTTCGACGCCTGCACGATCGTGGCCAGGGCCGTCGCCACGAACAGTGCGTTGCCGAGGCCCCAGCCGGCCCGGAATCCGATGACGCCGCCCACGGAGTCCGCCGACCCCGCCAGGCCGGCGAAGACGATGATCAGCACGAGGCCGGCCAGCAGGGTGCGCTTGGCGCCGATCCGGCTGGAGACGACACCGGTGACCAGCATCGCCACACCCATGACGGCCATGTAGCTGCTGAAGAGCAGCGAGACCTGGCTGCCGGTCGCGCCGAGGTCGGCCGCGATCTCCTTGAGGATCGGGTCGACGAGTCCGATGCCCATGAAGGCGATGACGCAGGCGAACGCCACGGCCCACACGGCGCGTGGCTGCTTGAGGAGGGAGCCCTGCTGCCGGGTGTCAGCGGACTCGATGACGGCGTGGTTCACGAAGTTCCCTTCTGGGTGTTCGAGGCGGCGAGGACGTCGCGGAGCACGGCGACGGCCGTGGCGACCTCCTCGGATGTGTGCGTGCCGGCGAGCAGGGTCGCCACCCGCTCGCCATTGAGGGCCCGCACCCGCTGCAGCTCGTCGCGGCCCGCGTCGGCGAGGGTCACGACGCTGCTGCGGGCGTCCTCCGGGTTGGGCGCCTTGGTCGCCCAACCGCGCTCGACGAGCTGGGTGACGGCATTCGACATCGTCGGCTGCGAGCAGCGGTCGAGCTCGGCGAGCCGGGTGATGCCGACCGGGCCGGTCTCGTCGAGCAGCGACAGGATCCGGCTCGGGGCCGGGAGCTCGAGCTCGCGGCGCACGGCCCGCACCAGGCGGGCGGCCTGGACGACCAGATCACTCGCGAGCTCGATGTCGGCGGGGGACGGGTGGCTCACGTGAGACCACTTTACATAGGAAACCTATGCATTGGTAGATGACGTGGGCCACACCGGAGCCCGCGCTTGCTAGCGCCGGTGCTTCCCGCGTGTGGGCAGCGTGTAGGCGGTGCCGTCCATCGGGTGGGTCGCGCGGATCCCCATCGCCTTCAGCACGGTCGGCATGATGTCGACCGACCGGACCTCGGCGTGCAGGTCCTTGCCCGAGAGGCCGGCGCCCGCGAAGACGATCGGGATCTGCTGGGACGCGCGCTGGATGCCTCCGTGGTCGCCGGCGACGGAGTACGTCGTGTCGTCGGGCAGCGTGGCGATCAGGTCGGGACCGTACTCCGCCGCCTCGGTGTCGACGAGCTCCTGCGCCTTCTCCAGGAACCAGCGGCGCTCGCCGCCGGATCGCATCCGGTCCCACCGCACGGGCGAGACCCGGTCGAAGTGGTCTCCGTGGCGGCGCCACACCGCGGTCACGTCCGCCATGGTCTGCATCGCCGTCGCGGCCTGGTCGACCTTGGCGCGGGACTGGTCCTTGAGCCAGACGCGCAGCATGGAGTCGCTGTAGGACAGCCCGACGTTCCCCGTGTCGACCAGCGGCTTCAGGGCGGCCTGCGGCTTGTCGTAGGTCACGGTGTCGTTCTCGGGGTCGCCGTAGTACCAGTTGAAGTAGCCGTGGTCCCGCGTCGGCACCAGCGCACCGTGGAAGCTCCTGCCTGCCACCGAGCCGTGGTCGGCGGTCAGGACGACGAGGGTGTCGTCGAGCACGCCCCGGGCCTCGAGCTCGGCCATGATCCTGCCGACCTGCCGGTCGGCCTCGGCGGTCGCGGCCGCCATGTGCGTCATGGGGTCGCCGTCGGCGCCCGTCGGTCCGGGGTCGTCGACCCCGCCCCACATGTGCGCGGCCTTGTCGACGCCCGGGAGGGTCACGAAGATCCCGTTCCAGCTGGGCTCCCGGCGCATCACCTCGATGGCGATGTCGGTGGCCCACACGTCGCCGCCGGGGTGCGCCGCGTCCTTGCCGGTCGTGTAGCGGTCGCTGTCGAGCGGGTAGAGCACCGCCGGCAGCTTGGTGGTGTCGTAGGCGTATGCCGGGTAGCCGCTGTGCACCCAGAACCGGCTGCACGGGTCGCCCGAGATGTACGACGGCACGTTGATCCCGCTCGGCGGGCGCCAGGACCCCGCGACGCCCGTGCAGGTGGTCGAGCTGCCGAAGGTGATGATCGAGTCCGAGCCCGTCCCGCCGAAGGCGTACCCCGCGTAGCCCTTGGGGCTGATGGTGAAGTTCTTCGCCGACGGGTCGGCCGCGCCGAGGTAGTCCCCGAGCTTCGGGTAGCCGGCCGCCTCCTGCAGGGCGAACATCTCGCTGCTGCCGAAGTTGCTGGTGATGTAGAGCTCGTCGGGGTTGGTCGGCTCTCGGTCGGGCAGCACGTCGGCGACGTCGCGGTAGCCCTCGTCGGTCCAGCCCATGTGCTTGGGGAGCTGGCCGGAGGTGATCACGTTGTGGGTGACGACGGTGACCGACCCGGTGTGGCCGAGGTAGCCGCGCGGGGTGTCGACGCCGTGCCGCATCAGGGCCTCGACGTTGCGCATGTCGTACTTCTCGACGATCTCCCTGCTCAGGGCGTCGACCACGATGATGACGACCTTGGTGGGCCGATCGGCCGGGCGTGGGCCGTGCCCCGGGCCTCCCGCCACCGCGCCGGCGTGCGCTCCGGCGGCGGTGACGACGAGCGCGGTGGCGAGCGCGGCGAGCGTGCGGGGACGAGCCATGACGGTTTCCCTCCCGGCGCGGCTGCGCTGCCGCGAACCGTGGGACGAAGGTATTCCTCGCGTCTCGTCCGCGGAATCCCCTGCGGGAGGTACGTCAGAACGGCGGTCGCCCGACCCCGCTCACTCGCGGCCGACCCCACGGGTCGATGTCGTTGAGCCGACCCTGGGCCGCGCCATGCTCGGTCGACAGCGTCACCGTCGACCCGGAGGACACCTCGGCGAGCGCGGGCGAGGCCGCGAGCCGGCCGTACCAGTGGAAGCGTCCGTCGATCGGCTCGACGTGGCCGCGCAGGTCGGCGTCGACCGCGAGCTCCACGTCGCCGGCGACCAGCGTCGCGGGGCCGGCGTACTCCTCCTGGGGCTCGTGCCGGGTGTTGTCTGTCATCGCCTCTCCTCGAGTGGGGTGATGGATCCGGGGACGGTGTCGGGGGCGTCCAGGGACGTGAGTGGTACGCCGAGGTCGCCGGCCGTGCCCGAGAACGCGTGCCAGATGAAGGACGTCAGGTAGGCGCCAACGGCGGAACGGCTCATCGTCTGCCGCTCCAGCCACCACTCGCCGGTCGCGAGGCCCATGCCGACGAGCGACTGCGCCCAGGGCTCGGCGCCGCCGGTGTCGACCCCGAGCTCGCGCATCGTGTCGCCGAGCACGCGGGCGAAGGTCGCGGCGATGGCGGCCTTGCCGTCGGCCAGGGGGTCGTTGCCCGCGGGTCGGTGGCGCACGAGCAGCAGGAAGACCTGCGGGTGCTCCGCGATCGTCGCGAGATAGGAGTCGACGCCGCGGGCGACGCGCTCGCGGATCGGCGCCTCGGTAAGGATCGCGGGCAGCAGCCGCCGGAGGACCTCGTCGGCGCCCCAGCGGCCGACCGCGGCGTACAGGTCGTCGAGCCCGTCGAAGTAGCGGTAGAGCACCGGCTTGCTGACGCCGGCCTCCCGGGCGATCTCGGAGATGCCCGCGGAGGGGCCGAGGGCGTCGATCGCGGCGACCGCGGAGAGCACGAGCTCGGCCCGCCGCTCCTCGCGGTGGGAGTCCCAGCGGGCCGACCTGCCGTCCTTGACCTGGCGCGTCATGTGCGTCAGTCTAGCGGTAACCGTTACTTCTGGTAACAGATACTCGGGAGGCTCCCCCATGACGATGACCGACACCCCGACCAGCGCCGTCGCCAACCGGCTGCTCACCTCGAGCGCGAAGCAGAGCTACGACCCCGAGGTGGACATCGACTGGGACGCGCCCCTGGTCGACGGTCTCTGGTTCATGCAGCCCGAGCGCCTGTCCCTCTACGGCACCCCCGTGTGGGACCGGCTCTCCGAGGAGCAGCGGATCGAGCTCTCCCGGCACGAGGTCGCGAGCATCTCCAGCGTCGGGCTCTGGTTCGAGCTGATCCTGATGCAGATGATGGTGCGCGACCTGTACGACGCCGACCCGCGCACGTCGCGGATGCACTACGCGCTGACCGAGGTCGGCGACGAGTGCCGCCACTCGCTGATGTTCGGCAAGGCGATCGAGAAGGTCGGCGCGCCGGCGTACGGCCCGCAGCCCACCATCCACCGCCTCGGCAAGCTGATGAAGACGATCGGCGTCGGCGCCTCGGCGTACGCCTCGATCCTGGTGGCCGAGGAGATCCTCGACCGATGGCAGCGGGAGCTGATGAAGGACGAGCGCGTGCAGCCGCTGGTGCGCATGGTGTGCCGGATCCACGTGCTCGAGGAGGCGCGGCACATGACGTTCGCGCGCGACGAGGTCGAGGCGATGCTGCCGGACCTCAACAAGGTGACGCGCACGTGGCACCAGGCGGCGCTGGCGCAGACCGCGTTCATGGTGGCGCGGGCGCTGGTCAACCCCGAGGTCTACCGGGCCATCGGGATCGACCCGCGCGAGGGTCGTCGCGCCGCGCTCGCCAACCCGCACTACCAGGACACGCTGGCCTGGATGGGCGAGCGGGTCACGTCGTACCTCGACGACCTCGGCCTGATCCCGCGTCACCAGCGCGGGCTGTGGCGGAAGTCGATGCTGATCCGCTGACCGGGCATGATCGCCCGCATGGCGACCTACGTGGCATTCCTGCGGGCGATCAACCTCGGCGCGAAGCGGAAGTTCGCGAAGGCGTCGATCGCGGCCGCGGTCGAGAAGGCCGGGTTCACCGGAGTCGAGACCTACATCAACACCGGCAACGTCCGCTTCGACACCTCGCTGCGGTCGCGCGCGAGGATCGAGGCCGCGCTCGAGGAGGCGTTCGCGGCCGAGGCCGGGTTCGAGGTGCCGACGATGGTGTTCACAAAGGCGGAGGTGCGGACCATCGCCGCCGACGCCGCTGAGCTCGGCGCCGACCGGGAGCTGGAGCGGCACTTCGTCTACCTGCTCAAGTCCGAGCCCGAGGTCGCACGCGTCGACGCGCTCGCCGGCCGCTCGACGGACGTCAACGAAGTGGTCGTCCGCGGCCGCGCGGCCCACCTGCTCCTCGGCGCCGGCTATGTCCAGGGGACCGTGGACCCGTTCGGCGTCGAGAAGGCCCTCGGCGTGGCGGCGACCAACCGCAACCTCACCGTGATCAGGACCCTGGCGGAGAAGTGGTGCTGACGGCTCGCAGGTGAACAGGGCCACCGACCGCGTGTCGCCCCTTGTCGGAGGGGGAGGAACGGGATAGAACTGCGTGGCTCGGTCCGTTCTCGGGAGGAAACGCCTGTGTCGTCATCGTCTGCACCCCTGCCCTCGCGCCGCGCCGTCCTGGCCGGCGGCGTCACCGGGACGGCCGCCCTCGCGGCGGCCGGCTACACCGATGCGGCGTACGCCGGCAGCGGCCACGGCCACGGCCCCGACCGCGTGCGGCTGACGGTGCTCGGCACCACCGACCTGCACGGCAACGTCTACAACTGGGACTACTTCAAGAACGCCGAGTTCGACGACACCGCGCACAACGACATCGGGCTGGCGAAGGTCTCGACGCTGATCAAGGCCGTGCGGCGCGACCGCCGCGGCGAGCCGGTGCTGACGCTCGACGCCGGCGACACCATCCAGGGCACGCCGCTGGCGTACTACTACGCGAAGATCGACCCGATCACCGGCGGCGCCGTGCACCCGATGGCGCGCGCGATGAACGAGGTCGGGTACGACGCGGCGGCGCTCGGCAACCACGAGTTCAACTACGGCCTCGACACGTTGCGCACCTTCGAGCGGCAGCTGGACTTCCCGCTGCTCGGCGCCAACGCGGTCGACCCGGCGACCAAGCGACCGGCGTTCCCGCCGTACCTCATCAAGCACTACCGGGTCGGTCGCGGCCGCACGCTCAAGATCGGCGTGCTCGGCCTGACCAACCCCGGCATCGCGATCTGGGACAAGGCCAACGTCGAGGGGCGGATGGAGTTCCCCGGCCTCGTCGAGCAGGCGCGGAAGTTCGTGCCCGAGCTGCGGCGTCGCGGCTGCGACATCGTGATCGTCTCGGCGCACTCGGGCGCGGACACGTCCTCGTCGTACGGCGACGCGCTGCCGTACCCCGAGAACGCCTCGTCGCTGGTGGCCGAGCAGGTGCCGGGCATCGACGCCATCCTGGTCGGCCACGCGCACGCCGAGATCGCGCAGCGCTACGTCACGAACGCCGAGACCGGGCAGCAGGTGCTGCTGTGCGAGCCGTCGTACTGGGGTCGGCGGCTGGCCGTGATGGACTTCCTCGTCGAGGAGACCAGGTGGCGGGGTGGTCGCGGCTGGCGGCTGGTCTCGGCCACCTCGCAGGTGCTCAACTCCAACACCGCCGCGGAGGACCCCGACGTGGCGAGCGCGGTGCGGTCGCAGCACGACACCGTGATCACCTACGTGAACTCGGTGATCGGCACCTCCGCCGCCGCGCTGTCGGCGGCGCGGGCGGTCGTCGAGGACGTGCCGATCATCGACTTCGTCAACTACGTGCAGGCCGACGCCGTGAAGGCCGGCCTCGCCGGCTCCGACGCCACGCTGCCGGTGCTGTCGATCGCGGCGCCCTTCAACCGCGCGGCGTCGTTCCCGTCGGGGGAGGTCACCGTCCGCGACGTGGCGGGCCTCTACATCTACGACAACACGCTGCTCGCCGTACGCGTGACCGGTGCGCAGGTGAAGGACTACCTCGAGTACTCGGCCCGCTACTTCAAGCCCGTGTCCGGCCCGGGCCCCGTTCCCATGGCCGACGTCACCAACGCCGTCACCCCGACCGCGCCCAACGGCACGCCCGACTACAACTTCGACTCGGTGGCCGGCCTGGACGCCCCGCTGACCTACGACATCGACCTCGCCCGGCCGGTCGGCTCGCGGATCGTCGGGCTGTCGTACGCCGGCGCGCCCGTCGCGGCCGACCAGGAGTTCGTGCTCGCGGTCAACAACTACCGCCAGTCGGGCGGCGGCGGCTTCCCCGCCGTGTCCACGGCACCGGTGGTCTACAACCGGCAGAACGAGATCCGCCAGCTGCTCATCGACTGGGTCACCGCCCACGGCACCATCGACCCCGCCCAGTTCGCCTCCGTCGACTGGCGGCTGGTCGCCAACGGCCAGCCGATCACGGTCACCTGAGCTGGCCCTCGCGGCGGCGTCGCGCATGTAACGGGGTGTTGTGGCATCTATGACCCCGTCACAACGGGGCGAAAGATGCCACAACACCCCGTTACAGCAGCTACTCGCCGCGGAACACCGGCCGGCGCTGCTCGCTGAAGGACCGCATCCCCTCGGCGACGTCGTCGGTGCGCAGCAGGATGGTCTGACCGGTGCGCTCCCGCTCGAGGGCGTCGTCGAGGCCGGGGAGGCTGGCAGCGTTGATGGCCTTCTTGGTGGCGGCGAAGCCGAGCGGGGGACCGGCGGCGAGGCGGCCGGCGAGCTTGGCGACGAGCGCCGGGAAGTCCGCGTCGTCCACCACGTGCGACACCAGTCCGGCGGCGCCGGCGTCGGCGGCGGGGAGCGGCTCGGCGAGCAGCGCCATCCGCATCGCCCGGGCCCTTCCGACCGAGGCCGCGACCGTGGCCGACGCGCCGCCGTCGGGCATCAGGCCGATCCGGGAGAACGCGAGCAGGAACGTCGCCGACGACGACGCCACGGCCAGGTCGGCCGCGAGCGCGACGGAGCAGCCGACCCCGGCGGCGACGCCGTTGACGGCCGCCAGCACCGGCTTGTCGCAGCCGACGACCGCGCGGACCAGGCGGTTGGCGCGGTCGAGGGCGCGGACGTCGAAGCGCTCGTGCGCGTTCTCACCGGAGATGTCGGCGCCGGCGCTGAACGCCGCACCGGCACCGGTGATCACCACCACCCGCACGTCCGCCCGCGACGGCGCCGCCTCGAGCTCCGAGGCGAGCCGGTCGCTCATCTCGTCGCTCATGGCGTTGAACACCTCGGGCCGGTTCATCGTCAGCGTGAGCACGCCGTCGGCGGCCTCCACCAGCAGGTCAGCCAAGGTGCACTCCCGCAGCCTCCATCTCGGCGACCGCGGTCGCCGTCGAGTCGGGGTCGACCCCCGCGCACAGCCCCAGCAGCAGCCGGGTCTCGAAGCCGGACTTCAGCGCGTCGAGCGTCGTCGCCCGCACGCAGTAGTCGGTCGCGATGCCGCACACGTCGACCGCCGTCACCTGGTGCGCCTTCAGCCAGTCCGCAAGCGCGTGGCCGTCGACGGTGCGTCCCTCGAAGCCGGAGTACGCCGCGGCGTGCTCGCCCTTGAGGAAGATCGCGTCGAAGGGCTGGGGGTCGAGGTTGGGGTGGAAGGCCTCGCCGTCGGTGCCGACCTTGCAGTGCACCGGCCACGACTCCGCGTAGTCGGGCTCCTTCGCCCAGTGGTCGCCCGGGTCGACGTGGTGGTCCTTGGTCGCGACCACGTGGTCGTACGCCGGGGCGTCGGGCCCGCCCGCGGACCAGGCCCGCAGCACGGCGCCGATGTCGGCGGCGACGCGGGCGCCGCCGTCGACCGGCAGCGAGCCACCCTCGCAGAAGTCGTTCTGCACGTCCGTGACGATCAGGGCACGCTTCATGTCACGAACGCTACCGGTCACAGGTGGATCGTCGGGATCACCGGCTCGCCCCGGGACATCTGCTGGACGACCACGGGCAGCTCGGCGCGGGAGGCGAGGTGGCGCTCGCGGGCGGCGTCCAGGGACTCCCTGCCGACGAGCTCGCCGGACCGCACGAGCTGGACCAGCAGCGACCGGTCGTCGCCGTCGTCCACGGGCGGCTCGCCGATGCCGACCACCTCGGCCTCGGCCACCCCGGCGGCCGACCGCCTCCGCAGCGCGTACTTGCGGCCGCCCACCGAGATCTTGTCGACGCTGCGCTTCGCGACCGACACCATCTCGCCGGCGTCCGACTCGCGCGCGACGAGCTTGTAGACGAAGCCGCAGGTCGGGTGGCCGCTCCCGGTGACCAGCTCGGTGCCGACGCCGTACCCGTCGACCGGCGCGGCCGCCAGCGCGGCGATCGCGAACTCGTCGAGGTCGCTGGTCACGATGATGCGGGTGCCGGTGGCCCCGAGCCCGTCGAGCTGGGCCCGCACCTCCGCGGCCTGTACCGCGAGGTCGCCGGAGTCGAGCCGCACCGCGCCGAGCTCAGGGCCGGCGATCTCCACCGCGACCCGGACGGCCTCGGCCACGTCGTAGGTGTCCACCAGCAGCGTCGTCCCCGTGCCGAGCGCGGCGACCTGAGCGCGGAAGGCGTCGGCCTCGGTGTCGTGCAGGAGCGTGAAGCTGTGGGCGCTGGTGCCGGTGGTCGGCACGCCGTACCGGTGCCGGGCGGCGAGGTTGGAGGTCGACGCGAAGCCCGCGACGTACGCCGCCCGGCCGGCCGCGACCGCCGCCTCCTCGTGCGTGCGCCGCGACCCCATCTCGATGCACGGCCGATCGCCGGCGGCGAGGGTCATCCGCGAGGCCGCCGACGCGACGGCGGAGTCGTGGTTGTAGATCGACAGCAGCACCGTCTCGAGCAGCACCGCCTCGGCGAACGACGACTCGACGACGACCAGGGGCGAGTAGGGGAAGTAGGCCTCGCCCTCGCCGTAGCCCCACACGTCGCCGGAGAAGCGGTACGACGACAGCCACTCGAGCGTCGGCGCGTCCACGACGTCCTCGAGCGCGGCGAGCGTCGCGTCGTCGTAGCGGAAGGCCTCGATCGCCTCCAGGGCCCGGCCGACGCCCGCCACGACGCCGTACCGGCGCCCCTCGGGGAGCCGCCGCGGGAAGAGCTCGAAGACGGAGCGACGGTGCGCCGTTCCCGACCGCAGCGCGGCCTGGAGCATCGTCAGCTCGTAGTGGTCGGTGAGCAACGCCGTCGAGGGCGCGGTCGGGACAGCCACGAGGCCAGTGTGCCAACTCCGCTGTGCAAACATGGGTCCGTGACCGCGCCCGTCGAGGTCGAGCCGACCATCACGCCCGACGAGATCGTCCAGACGGCGAAGCCGTGGGTGACGATCGTGTGGAACGACCCGGTCAACCTCATGTCCTACGTGACGTTCGTCTTCCAGAAGTACTTCGGCTACCCGAAGAAGAAGGCAGAGAAGCTGATGATGGAGGTGCACGAGGACGGGAAGTCGGTGGTCAGCCACGGCACCCGCGAGGAGATGGAGCGCGACGTGCAGGCGATGCACGAGTACGGCCTCTGGGCGACGATGGACAGGCAGGACTAGGGATTGAGCCGCCAAGCATGAGTGCTTTTCATCGCCACCGCCGCAGCAAGCTCATCATCGCGAACTTCTCGGGCTTCGAGGCCGACCTGCTGCGTTCCCTCGCGGGCCAGCTCGTCGAGCTGCTCCGCAACGAGGCCGCCGAGCCCCGCGACGACGTCGACCCGATCGAGGCGCTGCTGGACTTCTCCGGTCCCACGCAGGAGCCCGAGGACCCGGTGCTGGCGCGGCTGTTCCCGACGGCGTACCCCGACGACGAGGAGGCGGCCGCCGAGTTCCGCCGGTTCACCGAGGGCACGCTGCGCGACGGCAAGGCCGCGGCCGCGATCACGATCATCGACGGGCTCGAGGAGGCCGGGCTGCCGCAGGAGCTCGCCGAGGACGGGCTGGTGATCGACGTCGAGCTCGACGAGCCGACCGCCCTGACCTGGATGCGGTCGTTCACCGACCTCCGGCTCGCGCTCGCGACCCGGCTGGGGGTGGTGGAGGGCGACGAGGCCTACTGGTACTCCCTGCCCGACGACGACCCCCGCGCCCAGGCGCACGACATCTACGAGTGGGTCGGCTACCTCCAGGAGACCCTGGTCGGAGCGCTGAGCGCCTGATGCCGATCCCGCCCTTCGTGTCCGAGCTGCGCGCGCTGATCGGCACCCACCCGCTGTGGCTGCCCGGCGTCACGGCCGTCATCCGCCGCGACGACGATCTCCTGCTCACCAGGCGAGCCGACAACGGCGAGTGGTCGCCGGTCACCGGCATCGTCGACCCCGAGGAGGAGCCGGCGGTCTCGGCGGCCCGCGAGGCGCTCGAGGAGACCGGCGTCGAGGTCACCGTCGACCGGCTCGCCTCGGTCGGCGTGATCCCCGACGTCGTCTACGAGAACGGCGACCGCGCCGCCTACCTCGACCTCACGTTCGGCTGCACCTGGGTCGCGGGTGAGGCGCGGGTGGCGGACGACGAGAACGTCGACGTCCGGTGGTGGCCGATCGCCGACCTGCCGGCGATGTCGTCGTCGATCCGTCAGCGGATCGACGACGTCCTCGCCGCGGAGACCGCGGCGCGCTTCCGGATCTGAGTCGGTCTCGAGACGCCGGTCGCGACCTCCTTCGTCGGTCGCGCGTCTCCTCGACCTGGCGCCTGCGTCCGAGCCTTCGCAGGCTCAGGCTCGGGGCGCTCAGACGACCCCGAGCGCGAGCATCGCGTCGGCGACCTGGATGAAGCTGGAGATGTTGGCGCCGGCGACGTAGTTGCCGGGTGCGCCGTACTCCTCCGACGCCGCCAGGCACCGGTCGTGCACGCCGGTCATGATCTCCTGCAGCCGGCGCTCGGTGTACTCGGCCGTCCACGAGTCGCGCGAGGCGTTCTGCTGCATCTCCAGCGCACTGGTCGCCACGCCGCCGGCGTTCGCCGCCTTGCCGGGCGCGAACTTCACGCCGGCCTCCTGGAAGATCCGCGTCGCCTCGGGTGTGCACGGCATGTTCGCACCTTCGGCGACCGCGACCACGCCGTTGCCGACGAGCGTGCGCGCCGCGTCGGCGTCCAGCTCGTTCTGCGTGGCGCAGGGGAGCGCGACCTCGGTCGGGACGTCCCAGACCGACTCGCCCTCCACGTACTTCGCCGAGCCCCGGTGCTCGGCGTACGCCGAGATGCGGGCCCGGTCGACCTCCTTGACCTGGCGCAGCAGGTCGAGGTCGAGGCCGGCCTCGTCCACGACGTAGCCCGAGGAGTCGGAGGCGGCGACGACCTGGGCGCCGAGCGCGATGGCCTTCTCCGCGGCGTAGATCGCCACGTTGCCCGAGCCGGAGACGATGACGCGACGACCCGAGAGGGTCTGGCCGGCGGCGGCGAGCATCTGCTCGGTGAAGAACACCGTGCCGTAGCCGGTGGCCTCCTTGCGGACCCGCGATCCGCCGAACGCCAGACCCTTGCCGGTCAGCACGCCGGACTCGTAGCGGTTGGTGATCCGCTTGTACTGCCCGAAGAGGTAGCCGATCTCGCGCCCACCCACACCGATGTCGCCGGCCGGGACGTCGGTGTACTCACCGAGGTGCCGGTAGAGCTCGGTCATGAAGGACTGGCAGAACCGCATGATCTCGGCGTCGCTGCGACCCTTCGGGTCGAAGTCGGAGCCGCCCTTGCCGCCGCCGATCGGCAGGCCCGTGAGGGCGTTCTTGAAGATCTGCTCGAAGCCGAGGAACTTCACGATGCCGAGGTAGACCGACGGGTGGAACCGCAGGCCGCCCTTGAACGGCCCGAGCGCGGAGTTGAACTCGACGCGGAAGCCGCGGTTGACCTGCACCTGGCCCTGGTCGTCGACCCACGGGACGCGGAAGATCAGCTGCCGCTCCGGCTCGCAGATCCGCTCGATGACCGCCTGGTGGAGGTACTCCGGGTGCCGCTTCACGACCGGCGCCAGCGACTCGAGCACCTCGGCGACGGCCTGGTGGAACTCCCGCTCACCGGGGTTGCGGTTCAGGACGATGTCGTAGTGCGGGCGCAGCGCAGGATCAAGGGTCGGCACCAACGCACTGTAAGTCTGGTGGTCCGGGCGTCCGGCATCGGTCCGGAGGACGGGCGTCGCGCGGGTGGGCCCGACCACCCCTCTACGCTGGAGCCGTGCTGACCATCGACCGCGCGACGTACGACGCCATCGTCGCGCACGCCAAGCGGGACCACCCCGACGAGGCCTGCGGGATCGTCGCGGGCCCCGAGGGCAGCGACCGTCCGGAGCGGATGATCGAGATGGTCAACGCGGCTGGGTCGCCGACGTTCTACGAGTTCGACTCCACCGAGCTCCTCGAGCTCTACAAGGAGATGTGGGACCGCGACGAGGAGCCGGTCGTGATCTATCACTCACACACGGCGACCGAGGGGTACCCCAGCCGCACCGACATCGGCCTGGCGAGCGAGCCCGGCGCGCACTACGTGCTGGTGAGCACACGCGAGCACGGGAATAACGAGGGTCCCGTGGAGTTCAGGTCCTACAGGATCGTCGACGGCGAGGTGACCGAGGAAGAGGTCACGGTCGTGGACACGCTGAGCAACTGAGGAGTCAAGACACCATGGCCATCGAGGTCCGGATCCCGACCATCCTGCGCACCTACACCGACGGCGAGAAGGCCGTCACCGCCGACGGCGCCAGCCTGAGCGCGCTGATCGACGACCTTGACGCCAGCCACCCCGGCATCAAGGAGCGCCTGATCGACAACGGCGACCTCCGCCGGTTCGTCAACGTCTACGTCAACGACGAGGACGTCCGCTTCATCGGTGGGCTCGAGGCGGAGCTCAGCGACGGCGACCAGGTCGTCGTCCTGCCGGCGGTCGCCGGCGGCGCGCGCTGATCCGATGACCCGCTACGACAACCTCCTGGCCTCCGTCGGCGGTACGCCGCTGGTGGGGCTGCCGAGGCTGTCGCCGACCCCCGACGTACGCCTCTGGGCGAAGCTCGAGGACCGCAACCCGACCGGCTCGATCAAGGACCGTCCGGCCCTGATGATGATCGAGGAGGCCGAGAAGGCCGGCACGCTGCGTCCCGGCTGCACCATCCTCGAGCCCACGTCGGGCAACACCGGCATCTCCCTGGCGATGGCCGCGAAGCTCAAGGGCTACCGCATCGTCTGCGTGATGCCGGAGAACACCTCCGCGGAGCGGCGCCAGCTGCTGCGCATGTGGGGCGCGGAGATCGTGTCCTCGCCGGCCGCCGGCGGGTCCAACGAGGCCGTGCGGGTCGCCAAGCAGGTCGCCGCCGAGCACCCCGACTGGGTGATGCTCTACCAGTACGGCAACGCCGCGAACGCGCTCGCGCACGAGCTCGGCACCGGACCCGAGCTGCTCGCCGACCTCCCCTCGATCACCCACTTCGTCGCCGGTCTCGGCACCACCGGCACCCTGATGGGCGTCAGCCGGTTCTTCCGCAGCGCCAAGTCGGAGGTGCGGATCGTCGCCGCCGAGCCGAGGTACGGCGAGCTCGTCTACGGCCTGCGCAACCTCGACGAGGGCTTCGTGCCGGAGCTGTACGACGCCTCGCTCATCGACTCGCGGTTCTCGGTCGGGCCGCGCGACGCCGTACGCCGGGTCCGCGAGCTGCTCGAGCTCGAGGGCATCTTCGCCGGCATCTCGACCGGCGCGATCCTGCACGCCGCGCTCGGCCAGGCCGCCAAGGCCGTCAAGGCCGGGGAGAGCGCGGACATCGCGTTCGTGGTCGCCGACGGCGGCTGGAAGTACCTGTCGACCGGCGCCTACGAGGGCACCGTCGACGAGGCGGAGGACCGCCTCGAGGGCCAGCTCTGGGCGTGATCAGGGACGCGGAGCGGACCTGATCGTCGGTGGTCGAGCAGCGACCGCGACCGAGGAACGAGGTCGCGACGGAGCGTGTCGAGACCCAGTGACGTATGTGGGGCGTTCCCGCTACGGTGCCCCCATCCGGCCCGGACCCCTCGAGGGAGCACCCCTTGCGCGAGATCGTCGTCTTCAGCGGCAGCGCCCACCGACCCCTCGCCTCGGCGATCAGCGACGCCCTCGGGGTCGAGCTGTCGTCGGTCGAGATGACCCGGTTCAGCAACGACTGCCTCCAGGCCCAGCTGCAGGCCAACTGCCGCCAGCGGGACGTCTACATCGTCCAGCCCTTGACGCCGCCGACGCAGGAGCACCTGATGGAGCTGCTGCTGATGATCGACGCGGCGCGCGGGGCCTCCGCGGCCCAGATCACGGCCGTGATCCCGTACTACTCCTACGCGCGGTCGGACAAGAAGGACGCGTCGCGCATCTCGCTCGGTGGCCGGCTGGTGGCCGACCTGCTCTCGGCCGCGGGCGTGCACCGGGTCCTCACGATGACGCTGCACGCCCCGCAGGTGCACGGGTTCTTCTCGGTGCCCGTCGACCAGCTCACCGCGCTCGGGATCCTCGCCGACCACTTCCAGGGCCAGGACCTGTCCGACGCCGTGGTCGTGTCGCCGGACTTCGGCAACGCCAAGACCGCGAGCCAGTTCGCGCGGCTGCTCGGCGTACCGGTCGCGGCCGGCAGCAAGAAGCGGCTCGCCGACGACCAGGTCGTCATCGACACGATCGTGGGCGACGTGGCCGGCCGCCGCGCGATCGTCCTCGACGACGAGATCGCGACCGGTGGGTCGATCGTGGAGCTGCTCGACCGGCTCCGGGAGCAGGGCTGCACGGGCGCCTCGGTGGCGTGCACGCACGGCGTCTTCGTCGGCAAGGCCGTCGAGCGGCTGCGGGACCACCCGATGGTCACCGAGGTGGTCAGCACCGACTCGGTCCCGCCGCCGTCGAACTGGCCCGGCCTCCAGGTCCGGTCGGTCGCGGGGCTGTTCGCCGAGGCGATCGAGCGCGTGCACGCAGGCGAGTCCGTCAGCAGCCTCTTCGACGGCGTCGACCCCTCCCTCGGGCCACCCCAGCCGCGGCTGTTCGACTAGGCCCTAGCCGATCGGCTCGGCGGCCCGGTTGGCGACGTCGAGGTCCTGGTCGGCGTTCAGCTCGCTGCCCGGGATCGGGCCGAGGCCGAGCAGGTCGAGCGCGAGGTTGCCCAGGTCGCCGTTGCGCACCGGCTGCCGCGCCGGGGCGTACGTCGGGTGCGTCTTGCGCGGGTTGCGGTAGTCGGGGTTGAGCGCGTAGAGGTCACCGTGCTGGACGTCGGAGCCCCAGACGAGGAACGGGATCCGGAAGTCCGCGAGCACCCGCGGCGTGTGGGTCTTCTTGCCCGGCAGGAAGCCGTGGTCGGCGGTGAGGACCACTGTGACGTGCTCGGACAGGCTCGGGTTGGCCTCGATGGTGTCGAGCACGGTGCCGAGCTGGCGGTCGGTCTTGCGCACCGCCGACAGGTACTGCGGCGACAGGCCGCCGTACGCGTGTCCGGCCCGGTCGGGCAGCGACAGGTGGAGGAACGTGAACGGCCGGTCGTTCTCGACCACGTCCGCGACCGCCGTACGCACCAGGCGGCGCTGCTGCACGTCGAACTCGGCGCGGTCGATGCCCGCCGACCAGGACCGCTCGTAGAGCTGGAACTTCTCCTTCGTGCTGAAGAGCGCGCTCTCCCCGCCGGCCTGGTCCACGACGCTGAACACGGACGCGACTGCGTGGCCGGCGCCCTTCTGCACGGTCATGAACGGCCGGTCGTCGTCCCAGACGACGCCGTGTCCGCCGAGGCTTCGGTCGATCCGGCGGCCGGTCATCATCGATGTGTGGTTGGGCAGCGTGACGTTCTGCTCGTACTCCGTGCGGGCGTTGAGCGTGCCGGCCCCCTCGGCCAGGAGCCGGTGGAACGTGGGCGCCTCGGCCTCGCCGAGCCGCTTGATCGCGGTCGGGTTGAGCCCGTCGACCGAGATCGCGAGCACCCGTGGCGCCGGCGTCAGCGGTGGCTCGGCCGGCGCCGCCTGGGTCGCGGAGCCGGGGGCGAGGAGCGCAGCCACCATGGCGCACGAAGGAAGCAGGACGAGACGGCGGGCCATGCCCGTGACGCTACCCCGTCGGCGCCCGTGATCGGCGTCTCCCCGTGACGTCGGTCGCGTGGCGCCCGCGCTGGGGGGTCGGACACTCTAGCCTTGCTCCGTGCACGACCTGACCAGCATCGACCGCCGGGACGCCTCCATCGGCATCTTCGACTCCGGCTTCGGTGGCCTCACCGTCGCGCGGTCGGTCATCGACCAGCTACCGCACGAGTCGATCGTCTACGTCGGCGACACCGCGCGCCAGCCGTACGGCCCCAAGCCGATCGGCGAGGTCCGCGAGTACGCCCTCGAGTGCCTCGACCACCTGGTCGCCCTCGGCGTGAAGGCGCTGGTCATCGCGTGCAACTCCGCCAGCGCGGCGATGCTCCGCGACGCACGCGAGCGGTACGACGTACCCGTGGTCGAGGTGATCCTGCCCGCCACCCGGCGCGCGGTCGCCGCCAGCCGCACCGGTCGCATCGGCGTCATCTGCACCCGCGCCACGGCCGAGTCGATGGCGTACGACGACGCCTTCGCCGCCGCGCCGCACGTCGAGCTCTTCACCCGCCCCTGCCCGAGGTTCGTCGACTTCGTGGAGGCCGGGGTCACCGGCGGCGAGGAGCTGATCGGCGTCGCGCACGAGTACCTCGACCCGCTGACCTCGGCCGGCGTCGACACGGTGATCCTCGGCTGCACCCACTACCCGTTGCTCACCGGCGTCATCTCCTACGTCATGGGGGACAACGTGACGCTCGTGAGCAGCGCCGAGGAGTGCGCAAAGGACGTCTACAAGATGCTGGTCGCCACCGACCTGATGCGTCCCGGCGGCGACCCGACCTACACGTTCCTCACCACCGGCTCGCCGGCGGAGTTCGAGTCGATCGGCCACCGCTTCCTCGGACCAGAGATGGTCACGGCCTCCCAGTTCGCCGGAGGCCGCATATGAGGCTGACGATCGTCGGCTGCTCCGGCTCCTACCCCGGCCCGGACTCGCCCGCGAGCTGCTACCTGCTCGAGCAGGAGCACGAGGGCCGGACGTGGCGGGTGCTGCTCGACCTCGGCAACGGCGCGCTCGGGGCGCTGCACAAGTACGTCGACCCGCTCGCGATCGACGCGGTGCTGCTCAGCCACCTGCACGCCGACCACTGCCTCGACCTGTGCGGCTACTACGTGATGCGCAAGTACCACCCGACCGGCGCCCAGCCGCGGATCCCGGTCTGGGGACCGGCGGGCACCGCGGAGCGAATGGCCCGGGCCTACGACCTCCCGCCCGAGCCCGGCATGACCGCGGAGTTCGACTTCTGCACCTGGGACGGCCCGGTGCAGATCGGGCCGTTCGAGATCACGCCGGTGCCGGTGGCCCACCCGGTGCTGGCCTACGGGCTGCGGGTCACGGCCGGCGGGGGCACGCTCGCCTACACGGGTGACAGCGGTCCGACCCCGGCGCTCGATGACCTGGCCCGCGACGTCGACCTGTTCCTGGCCGAGGCGTCGTTCCGCACCGGCGAGATCGTCCCGCCCGACCTGCACCTCACCGGCGCCGACGGCGGCGCCGCGGCCACGCGCGCCGGCGCGAAGCTGCTCGTGCTCACGCACGTCCCCCCGTGGTACGACCCGCAGGACGCGCTGACCGAGGCGCGCACGACGTACGACGGGCCGCTGGAACTCGCGGTGCCAGGAGCCGTGTACGACCTCTGAATGGATTTCGAGACGCGCCGCGCGTCCCGTCGCTTCGCTCCGGTGCGCGCCGGCCCCTCAACCTCCACGACGTGTGCGGGACTTCGCTAGCTCAGTCCCGCGTCGTGGACACAGATGGCGATCTGGACGCGGTTGGTCACCTGGAGCTTGTCGAACACCCGTGACACGTGCGCCTTCACCGTCGGGACGGAGAGGTGCAGGGTGTTGGCGATCTCGGCGTTGCTGAGCCCCTTGCCGACGGCGAGGGCGACGTCGCGCTCCCGATCGGTGAGCAGGGCCAGCCGGGCCTCGGCGTCGGCGGCCCGGGCGGCCGCGGCGTTCGCGGTCTCGTCGGGCTCGTCGCGCAGCCGGCGGATCAGCGTGCGCGTGGCGGACGGCGACAGCATCGGCTCGTCGCCGACGACCTTGCGGATCGCCGCGACGATCTCCGGCGGTGGGGTGTCCTTGAGGAGGAAGCCGTCGGCGCCGGCCGCCAGTGCCTCCACGACGTGCTCGTCGGCGTCGAACGTCGTGAGCACGATGACCCGCGGCGGGTCCGGGCGGGTGTGCAGCTCGCGGGTCGCTGCGAGGCCGTCGAGGCGCGGCATCCGGATGTCCATGAGCACGATGTCCGGCTTGAGGTCCCGGGCGAGGCGCAGGCCCTCGTTGCCGTCGGCCGCCTCGCCGACGACCTCGAGGTCGCTCTGGCCGCCCAGCATCAGGCCGAGCGCCGAGCGCACCAGCGGGTCGTCGTCGACAACGAGGACTCTCGTCGTGCCCGTCACGTGCCCCACGGTATCCATCCGTGCAGCACGAACGTCGAGCCGTCCCGTCCGGCCGCGAGCCGGCCGCCCCGCAGCTCGGCGCGCTCGGTCAGCCCGATCAGCCCGAGACCCGCGCCGGGGGTGTGGGTGGGTCCGAACCCCAGCGGGTTGCGCAGCAGCACGTCGATCCCGTGCTCGGGCGACCCGGTGATGCGAATGGTCAGCAGCGCGCCGGGCGCGTGCTTGCGGGCGTTGGTCATGCCCTCCTGGATGATCCGGTAGACCGTGCGGCCCGCCGCGTCGGGCATCGTGCGCGGTTCGACCAGGTCCTCCAGCTCGATCCGCATGCCGGCCTCCCGGGCCTCGGCGACCAGGCAGGCGAGGTCGGCGTACGTCGGCTGCGGGGCGCTGCGTCGCTCGCCGCTGTCGTCGCGGAGGACGCCGAGGACGTCGCGGAGGTCGGTCAGTGCCTCGTGGGCGCGGTCGCGGATCTCCGATGCGTTGGCCCGCATCTCGTCGGCGCTGAGGTCCTCGCGGTAGGCGAGAGCGCCTGCGTGCATGGAGATCTGCGAGATCCGGTGGGCCAGCACGTCGTGCATCTCGCGGGCGATCCGAGCCTTCTCGTTGTTGCGCGCCTGGCTGACCCGCAGCTCCTGCTCCTCCTCGGCGCGCTGCGCCCGGTTGCGCAGCGTCCAGATCAGCTCGCGGCGCGACCCGATGTACATGCCCCAGCCGAGCATCGCGCCGGTCGCGACGGCGTTGGCCACCAGCAGCAGCCAGAGGGGGTCGGACGAGGTGGCGGTCACCGTGCTGTAGAACTGCGCCGACGCGAAGTTCAGGCTGCCGACGAGCGCGATCTCGCGCCAGCGGCGTCGCGTCGCCAGAGACACGGCGGCCAGCATGGCGGGGCCTGCCGCGACTCCGGAGACCGCGCCCAGGAGTGCCGTCACGATCGCGATCGTGAGCGGGTGTCGGCGCCGGAAGAACACCAGGGCGTACGCCACGGCGCCGAGGGCGATGTCGACGAAGAACCACCACTCGGCGATGTCGAGCTCGGCTTCGACGGCCGTGCCGAATACCACGGCGCTCGCGACGAGCATGAGCAGCACGCGCCAGACGTGGCTCCACAGCCGCAGCGGCGGCTGGTACTCCTCGGGGGTCGGCCGGTCCACCCCGCAAGGCTAGGCGTCCGCGGTAGTGGTGCGGACCGGCCCCGGGTTGGCGGCAACCCCCTACTTTCGTCATCGCCGACCCGCCGCACGGACGATGTGCAGGGCGGCCCGCGTGCGGCAGTCTGGGCGCATGATCACGGTCGAAGGACTCACGCGGAAGTACGGCAGCTTCACGGCGGTCGACAACGTCAGCTTCGTCTGCCAGCCCGGGCGGGTGACCGGCTTCCTCGGTCCCAACGGTGCCGGCAAGACCACCACGATGCGCGTCATGGTCGGGCTCACGCCCCCGACCGCGGGCCACGTGACGATCGGCGGACACCGCTACCAGGACATCCCGAACCCGGGCCGCCACGTCGGCGTGCTCCTCGACGCGTCCGCGCAGCACGGCGGCCGCACCGGCCGCGAGATCCTCGAGCTCGGTGCGATGTCGATGGGCCTGCCGCGCACCCGGGTCGACGAGATGCTCGAGCTGGTCTCGCTGACGAAGTCCGAGGCGAAGCGCCGTCTGCGCAACTACTCGCTCGGCATGAAGCAGCGCCTCGGCATCGCCCACGCGCTGCTCGGCGACCCGTCGGTGCTCATCCTCGACGAGCCCGCCAACGGCCTCGACCCCGCCGGCATCCGGTGGATGCGCGGCCTCCTCAAGGGGTACGCCGAGCGCGGCGGCACCGTCCTGCTCTCCAGCCACCTGCTCCACGAGGTCGAGCAGATCGCGGACGAGATGATCCTCATCGGCCAGGGCCGGATCGTCGCCCAGGGCGACAAGAAGACGCTGCTCGCGGGAGCCGCGCAGGGCGTCGCCACCACCTTCGTCACCGCCCTCGACAACGACTCGCTGGCCCACGCGCTCCAGGCGAAGCAGATCGTCGTCGCGAGTGCGGGTGAGGGCCTGCGCGTCGAGGCCGAGTCCGTCGAGGTCGGCCGTACCGCCCTCGAGGCGGGCGTCGTCCTCACCGACCTGCGCGCCGCCGAGGGTGGCCTCGAGGACCTCTTCCTCGAGCTCACCGCCGAGGCCCAGCGGGAGACCGTGGCATGAGCACCACCACGACCGCGCCGCCCACCATGGACGTCACGGGCACGCCGCGCACGCCGTTCGGGCGCCTGGTCCGCACCGAGTTCCGCAAGACGTGGGACACCCGGGCCGGCTTCTGGCTGCTGCTGGCGACCGCCGCCCTCACCGCCCTCGTCATGATCATCCAGCTCGCCGTGGTCGTCGTGCAGGACCTCACGGTGAACTACAACGACTTCCTCACCTCGACGAACTTCTCGATCGCGCTGCTGCTCCCGGTGATCGGCATCCTGCTGCTCACCAGCGAGTGGAGCCAGCGGACGGCGATGGTGACGTTCTCGCTCGAGCCGCACCGCACCCGCATCGTCCTCGCCAAGGTGGTCGTGGGGCTGCTCCTGGGCCTGGCTGCCGTGGCCATCGCCCTCGTGCTCGCGGCGGTCTGCAACCTGCTGCTCAACGCGATGTCGGACCTCGGCGGCGCCTGGGACCTCGGCGCCGAGCAGACCGTCTACTTCGTGATCCTGCAGGAGATCGGCATGCTCACGGGCTTCGCGTTCGCCGCGCTGCTGCTGAACTCGCCCGCGGCGATCGTGCTCTACATGGTCTACTCCTTCGTGCTGCCCGGGATCTTCGAGATCGGCGCCTCGCTGATCGGCTGGTTCGAGGACCTCCGGCCCTGGATCGACTTCGGGCTCGCCCAGGCGCCGCTCTTCGACGGGTCGATGATGAGCGGCAAGGACTGGGCCTACTTCGCGGTGTCGGGCTTCATCTGGCTGGTGGTCCCGCTGGCGATCGGCTTCCGCCGGGTGCTGCGCGCGGAGGTGAAGTGAGATGACCGCGGCGACGCTCGACATCACGGGCACCGCGCACACGCCGTTCCTCCGCCTGGTGCGAGTGGAGCTGCGCAAGTCCTACGACACGCGCGCGGGATTCTGGCTGCTCGCCGTGATCGGCCTGATCGTGCTGGCTGCGGAGATCATCGTGCTCGCCGTGGTCACCACCCAGGACGAGGCCGCCTCGTTCGGCGACTTCATCGGCGTCGCGGCCTTCCTCACGTCGTTCCTCCTGCCGGTGCTCGGCATCATGGTGCTGACCACGGAGTGGTCGCAGCGCACCGCGATGGTGACGTTCGCGCTCGAGCCGCGCCGACCGCTGGTGATCCTCGCGAAGGCGCTGGTCGGCGTCGTCCTGACCCTGGCGACCGTCGCCGTCTCGATCGTCATCGGCCTCGTGTGCACGCTGCTGTACGGCGCGATCGAGGGACAGGCCGACTGGACCTTCGGCTGGCCCGACTTCTGGGCGTTCCTCATCACCCAGGTGCTCGCGATGCTCGGCGGCTTCGCACTGGCGGCGCTGCTGCTCAACACGCCCGCGGCGATCGTCGTCTTCTTCGTCTACAAGTGGGTCCTCCCGGGGATCTTCGAGCTCGGCGCCCAGCTGGTCGGGTGGTTCGGGGACATCCGGCCGTGGCTGGACTTCCAGGCCGCCCAGGAGACGATCTGGGAGTGGTCGAGCTCCGGGCGGGACTGGGCCGAGCTGGTCGTCTCGGGGCTCGTCTGGCTGGGCCTGCCGCTCGCCTTCGGGATCTGGCGGGTGCTGCGCGCCGAGGTGAAGTAGCCACCCCGGCTGACCTCGGACCGCCGGGACGAGCCGGGCGTGGCGGCCACTAGGGTCGACGCATGACGAACCCCCGCGAGGACGGCCGCGCCGACGACGAGCTGCGACCGATCACGATCACCCGCAACTGGCTCGACCACGCCGCCGGCTCGGTGCTGGTCGAGTTCGGCCGGACCAAGGTGCTGTGCGCCGCCTCGGCCTCGGAGGGCGTCCCGCGGTGGCGGAAGGGGTCCGGGCTCGGATGGGTGACGGCGGAGTACGCCATGCTCCCGGCGTCGACCAACACCCGCTCCGACCGCGAGTCGGTCAAGGGCCGGATCGGCGGCCGCACCCACGAGATCAGCCGGCTGATCGGCCGCTCCCTGCGCGCGATCATCGACTACAAGGCGCTGGGCGAGAACACCATCCAGCTCGACTGCGACGTGCTCCAGGCCGACGGAGGCACCCGCACCGCCTCGATCACCGGTGCGTACGTCGCGCTCGCCGACGCCGTCGCGCACCTGCGCTCGACCGGCGCGCTGACCGGCGAACCGCTCACCGGCTCGGTCGCGGCCGTCAGCGTCGGCATCATCGACGGGGCGCCGCGGCTGGACCTGCCGTACGTCGAGGACGTCCGCGCCGAGACCGACATGAACGTCGTGATGACCGGCGACGGCAAGTTCGTCGAGGTCCAGGGCACCGCGGAGGGAGCGGCGTTCGACCGCTCCGAGCTCGACGCGCTGCTCGCGCTCGCCGCGAAGGGGTGCGCCGACCTCACCCGGATCCAGCAGGAGGCGCTCGCACAGTGAAGGTCTTCCTCGCCTCGCGCAACCGCAAGAAGATCGAGGAGATGGAGCGGATCCTCCGCGACCACCTCCCCGACGTCGACGTGCTCGGCATCGACGAGGTCGAGGGCTACGAGGAGCCGGTCGAGGACCAGGCGACGTTCGAGGGCAACGCGCTGCTCAAGGCGCGGGCCGGGTTCGCCGCCACCGGACTGCCGTCGCTCGCCGACGACAGCGGGCTCTGCGTCGACGCGCTCAACGGCATGCCGGGCGTGCTCTCGGCGCGCTGGTCGGGCCCACCCAAGAGTGATGACCGCAACAACGCGCTGCTGCTCGCCCAGCTCGCCGACGTGCCCGACGAGCGGCGCTGCGCCCACTTCATGTGTGCGGTCGCCTTCGTGCACGACGGTGGCGAGGAGTGCGCCTCCGGCGTGATGCCCGGTCGGGTGATCCGCGAGTGCCGCGGCACCGGCGGCTTCGGCTACGACGTGCTGTTCGAGGCCGACGACCGCCGGGGAGTCACCACTGCCGAGCTCGCGCGCGAGGACAAGGACGCGATCTCCCACCGCGGCTGGGCGCTGCGGCGGATGGCCCCGATCGTCGCACGGATCCTGGGCGCGGGTCAGACCGGCTGACGCTCCCGCGCCACGCGCCGGCTGATCAGGTAGCCCCAGATGGTCGCGAACGCGAACATGAAGATCGAGTAGACCGCCGCAGGCACCGAGATCTCGGTGTTGTCCAGCACCTCGACGGCGACGTAGATCGCGAGCGTGCCGTTGTGCACGCCGATCTCCATCGACGACGCGATCGCCTGCTCCTCGCGGACCCCCAGCGCGCGCGGCACGACGTACCCCACCACCAGCGAGATCGCGCAGAACAGCGCGGCGGCGACGCCGACGTCGGCGAGGTAGTCACCGACGTTCTCGGCCTGGTCGATCAGGATGCCGAGCACGAGGATCGCGAGGATCGCCGCGGAGCCGATGCGCACCGGGCGGTCCATCCGCTCGGCGAACGCGGCGGAGCGGGCCCGCACGAGCATGCCGATCGCGACCGGCACCAGCACGACCGCGAAGACCTCGACGACCTTGCCGAACTGGAGGCTGACGGAGTCGTCGAGGTCGTAGTGGTTGATCGCGAAGTTGGTGATCAGCGGCAGCGAGACGATCGCGATGACGGAGTTGACCGCCGTGAGGCTGACGTTGAGGGCCACGTCGCCGCGGAAGAGGTGGCTGAACAGGTTCGCGCTGGTGCCGCCCGGCGACGCGGCCAGCAGCATCATGCCGACGGCCAGCAGCGGCGGCAGGTCGAGCAGCTTGACCAGGCCGAAGCACACCGCCGGCAGGAGCAGCAGCTGGCAGCCGAGCGCGATCACCACGGGCTTCGGGCTGCGGGCGACCCGGCGGAAGTCGTCGGGGGTGAGCGAGAGCCCGAGGCCGAACATGATGATGCCGAGCGCCAGCGGCAGCCCGATCGTCGTGAGGGCGGAGTCCATGCGCGGACTCTAGTGATCGCGGTCACACAGTGGGACAGAACGCGCGGAAACCACGGTGCCGAAGGGGGGACTTGAACCCCCACGCCCGAAGGCACGGGTACCTAAAACCCGCGTGTCTGCCTGTTCCACCACTTCGGCTGCGGGGTCAGTCTAGGGATCGGACGGGCCGGGGAGATTCGTCGGCCGGCCGACGTTCCTCACACGCTTCTCAGCGCGGCTCCTCGTCGGCCAGGTTGAGCTTCAGGTCCTTGCGGAGCTTGGCGACGTGGCCGGTGGCCTTGACGTTGTACTGGGCGAGGAAGACCTTGCCGTCCTCGTCGACGACGACGGTCGAGCGGATCACGCCCTCGACGATCTTGCCGTAGAGCTTCTTCTCGCCGTACGCGCCGTACTCCGTGAGCACCGTCTTGTCCGGGTCGGAGAGCAGCGTGATGGTCAGGCCGTCGCGGGCGCGGAACTTCGCGAGCTTCTCCGGCTTGTCCGGCGAGATGCCGATGACCTCGTAGCCCTCGGCCTTGAAGGAGTCGAGCGTGTCGGTGAAGTCGCAGGCCTGCTTGGTGCAGCCCGGCGTCATCGCGGCCGGGTAGAAGTAGACGATCACCTTCCGCCCGAGGAACTCGGACAGCCCGACCTCCCGGCCGGTGTCGTCGGTGAGCGTGAACTCGGGGGCGGTGTCACCGGGGGAGAGGCGCTGGCTCACGAGAACTCCTTGTCGCAAACGATGTGCAATAACGTACGCTGGGCGGCAGACGGGTCCAACCTATCCGGCGACAGGAGCATGCATGCACGTCCCCGACGGCTTCCTCGACGCACCCACCTCGGCCGCGACGGGGGCGGTCGCCATCGCGGTCGTCGGCGTCGCGCTGGTCAAGGCCCGCTCCGAGCTGGACGACCGGACCGCGCCGATGGCCGGCCTGGTCGCGGCGTTCGTCTTCGCGGTGCAGATGCTGAACTTCCCGGTGGGCGCCGGGACCAGCGGTCACCTGATGGGCGGCGCGCTGGCGGCGATCCTGGTCGGACCGTGGACCGGCATCCTCTGCGTCAGCGTCGTGCTGCTGGTGCAGTCGCTGCTGTTCGCCGACGGCGGCATCACCGCTCTCGGCACCAACATCGTGCTGATGGCGGTCTCGACCGTGCTCGTCGGGTGGGGCGTCTTCCGGCTCCTCCAGGCCGTGCTGCCCAAGCGCCTCTCGCTGGTGCCCGGCCTGGCCGGCGTCGCGGCGTTCGTGTCGGTGCCCGTGGCCGCCACGGTGTTCGTGCTGCTCTACGCGGCCGGCGGCACCGCGGACATCCCGCTCGACACGCTGCTCACCGCCATGTTCGGCGTGCACACGCTGATCGGCATCGGCGAGGGCGTGATCACCGGCCTCGCCGTCGGCGCCATCCTCGCCGTGCGCCCCGATCTCGTGTACGGCGCGCGCCCGATCCTGGAGCGCCGCGAGCTCGAGATCCGCACCACGACCGGACTCGCGGCATGAAGGGCGTCTCGACCAAGTGGGTCGTCCTCGGCGTCGCCGTCGTCGCACTGGTCCTGGCGGGCGTGGTGAGCCGGTTCGCCGACAGCGACCCCGACGGACTCACGAAGGTCTCCGAGGACCAGGGCTTCGCCCACACCGAGCGCGGCCGCGACAGTCTCATCGGTGACTACGGCAGCGCCACCGGCGTCGTCGGCGTCCTCGTCGTGCTGGGCCTGGCCGGCGGGGTCACGTACGCCGTCCGGCGGCGGCACCCGCGGGACGAGCAGTCCTGAGGTGGGCGCCGGGCACGGTCACAAGCTGCACTTCCACGGCCACTCGCCGGTCCACCGCGCACCGGCCCACCTGAAGCTGCTGGCGCTGCTGGGGTTCATGGTCGTCGTCGTGGCGACGCCGCGCGACTGGTACCCGGCCTTCGGCGTCTACTTCCTCGCGATCGCGACGGTCGTCGGCGTCTCGCGCGTGCCCCCGACGTACCTCCTCAAACGCACCGTCGTCGAGGTGCCGTTCGTGGTCTTCGCCGTGCTGCTGCCCTTCGTCGCCACCGGGCCGCAGACCGAGGTGCTCGGCGTCAGCGTCAGCCAGTCCGGGCTCGAGGCCGGCATCGCCCTGCTGGTGAAGGGCACCCTCGGCGTGCTCGCCAGCCTCACCCTCGCGGCGACGACGGAGCCGCACGACCTGCTGGTCGGGCTCGAGCGGCTCCGGCTGCCGCAGCAGCTCGTGCAGATCATGGCGTTCATGGTCCGCTACCTCGACGTCGTCACCGGCGAGATGCAGCGGATGAGGATCGCCCGGGAGTCGCGCGGCTTCTCCGCGCGCAACCCGCGGCACTGGCCGGTGCTCGCCCGCTCCGCCGGTGCGCTCTTCATCCGCTCCTACGAGCGTGGCGAGCGGGTGCACCTGGCGATGCTGTCGCGCGGCTACACGGGCAGGATGCCGCGATGACACCCGTCCTCGACGTCCGCGGCCTGGCCTACGCCTACCCCGACGGTCATCAGGCGCTCTTCGGCGTCGATCTGCACGTCCACCGCGGCGAGCGGGTCGCGCTCCTCGGGCCCAACGGCGCGGGCAAGACGACGCTCGTGCTCCACCTCAACGGCATCCTCGCCGCCGGTGCGGGCACCGTGGCGGTCAGCGGCCTCCCCGTCGAGAAGGCGAACCTCGCCGAGATCCGGCGCCGGGTCGGCATCGTCTTCCAGGACCCCGACGACCAGCTCTTCATGGGCACCGTCCGCGCCGACGTCGCCTTCGGGCCGGCCAACCTCGGCGTCACCGGCGCCGAGCTCGACCGCCGGGTGATGCACGCGCTCGAGCAGGTCGGCATGGAGGAGTACGTCGACCGCCCGCCGCACCACCTCTCCTTCGGCCAGCGGCGCCGGGTCGCGGTCGCGACCGTGCTCGCGATGGAGCCGGAGATCCTCGTGCTCGACGAGCCGTCGTCGAACCTCGACCCGGCCTCGCGCCGCGAGCTGGCCGACATCCTGCGCTCGCTCGACGTGACCGTGCTGATGGTCACCCACGACCTGCCGTACGCCCTCGAGCTGTGCCCGCGCTCGGTCGTCCTGAGCGACGGCATCGTCGTGGCCGACGGCGGGACGTACGACGTGCTCACCGACGACGCGCTGATGCGGGCGCACCGCCTCGAGCTGCCGTTCGGGTTCGACCCGCGCACCGCGATGCCCCGCCCGTAGAGCAGGTACCGGCTGATTGGTAGCGTTTCCAGGCGACGCACGCCGCCGTCACGGACTTGAGGAGACCAGGTGGGCCAGGACCAGCAGCTGTCCGCGCTCGAGCAGGAGATCGAGCAGACCAGGGAGCGTCTGGCGACGACGATCGACCAGCTCCTCTACCGGGCGCACCCGAAGACGATCGTCAGCCGCGAGGTCAGCAGCATCAAGGCGCACTTCGTCGACTCGCAGACCGGCCAGCCGCGCACCGACAACATCCTCAAGGTCGCGGGCGGCGTGGTCGGTGTCGTCGCGCTGTTCGTCGTGATCCGGAAGGTCGTCAACTGACCCCGTGAACGAGCCCGTGACCAGCAAGACCCCGATCAAGATGCTCCATGACCGGGTCCTCGTCGAGCTCGACAAGGAGTCCGGGGAGCGCCGCTCCTCCGGCGGCATCGTCATCCCCGCCACGGCCGCCATGGGCGCCCGCCGGCTCGCGTGGTCGAAAGTCGTCGCCGTCGGACCGCACGCCCGAGCCGTCCAGGTCGGCGACCGGGTGCTCTTCGACGCCGACGACAAGGCCGAGGTCGAGGTGCACGGCGAGCTGTACGTCGTGATGCGTGAGCGTGACGTGCACGCCGTCGCCGCCGAGCGGGTCGGCGACGAAGCCACGGGCCTCTACCTGTAGGAGCCCGGGTCCGGCTCCGGTCAGCGGACCTTGATCCGCAGCGTCTTGCTGGCGACGCCGTCGACGACGACGCGGAACGTGTAGGTGCCGCGCTTCGACAGCTTCGGGAACGTGACCAGCGCCTGGCCGTCGGCGGCGATCGGGACGGTGCGCGTGGTCCGCCAGGAGTGCTTCTTCAGCTGCTGCACCTGGAGCGTCGCGGCGTTGGTGTCGAGGACGGCGACCCGGTCGGCCTGCGGCGCGGCGCCGCGCTTGACGGCGAGGGCGCCCGCCCGGAAGCCGGTCACCTGGGGAGTCTCGACCGACGGCCGCGGCGCGGCCGGCGCGGCGACGGGAGCTGCCGGCGTCGCGGTCGCCACCGTCGGCGTGCTCGGCGCGTTACCGGCCGGCGCGGGAGTAGCCGGCGCGGTGTCGGCCGGAGCCACGATCGCGGTCGCCCAGTCACCGCAGCCGACGCTGCCCTGCCAGTGGTAGTTGGTGCCACCGACCTGCACCCACGCGACGCGGTACGCCGTCACGCCGGCCTGCCACTGGGCGTGAGCGGCGTACGTGAAGACCGTGCGGCCGCTCCAGGTGCCCTCGTTGTCGTGGAAGTTGAGCGTCTGCTCGCCCAGGTTCGTCTCGAACCGGATGTTGACGTCGTTGGCCTGGCCCGACGGGATGTTCGCCGGGTAGTCGACCGTGAGCGCGTCGCAGGTCGGGTCGGCGTACCGCCAGTCCCAGGTCCACGGGTCCAGCGTCTCCGTCGGGTGGTCCGGGTCCGTCGTCACCGGCAGGCCGGGCTCGGTGGGCTCGGTGGGCTCGCTCGGCTCGGTGGGCTCGCTCGGCTCGGTGGGCTCGGTCGCGCCACCGCACGGCTGAATCCAGAAGACCTTGGACTTCTCGTCGGCGCCCTGGGAGCCCGGCGTGTTCGTGGTGACCTTGACGTGGAAGCCCTGCACGTCGTGCGGCTCGCCCGCGAAGTCGAGCGTGTAGATCTCCCGGCCGTCGAGGTCGTTGTCGCCGCCGGCGGCGTCGTCGCCGACGAAGACGCTGGTCTTCCCGTCGACGGTGAAGGTCGCATCGGCGGTGGGGGCGTGGCTCTCGAACGTGACCACGGAGATGATCTCGGCACCCTTGTCGAACCCGTACCACTCGATCGCGAACGAGCACGGAACGTGCGGGTCGTTGCTCGGCGTCCCGACGGACTCCGCCTCGGCGATCTTCACCGTGCCGTTGTTGCCGTTGGCGGCGACGGCCGGCGTCGCCCCGAGGGCGAGGACGGCCGGCACGAGGACGGCCGTGGCGGCGGTGGCGGCAAGCCGGGTGCGCATGGTGGAAGCTCCGGGGATCGAGGGCGGTGCAGGAGAAGGTTCACACGCCCATCGGCAGGTACAGCCGGATGTAGTAGAGCCTTTGACGACCGGTGGACGAACCTTGCGGAAGCCTTGAGAAATGGCCCTTCCCCGTGTGGCCCGGGCCACCTCTGCGCAGGATCAGAGCGGGGGAGCGAACGGCTCGGTGCCCTTCACGAGCCGCAGGCCGCGGATGCCGGAGTGCTGCTGGGCGTAGGCCAGCTCCTTGCCGATGTCGCCGATGTTGTTCGACGCCGGCAGCGGGGCGAGGCCGAGGGTGGAGAGGACGCCGACGGCCTTGCCGTCGGCGCTGACGAACGCCGACCCGGAGTCGCCGGGGACGCCCGGGGTGACGGTGTAGAGCGGGTGCGACCAGCCGCCGTCGGCGGCGTTGTCGCCGAGGCTGATGCCGGTGTGCGGGGCGAGCTGCTCGATGCCGAAGCGCAGGCTGGAGTTGCCGTAGGTCCACACCCGGTCGCCGGCGGCGGTGCCGTCGGTGTCGATGCCGGTCGGGCCGCCCCAGAACGGGATCGACGGGTTCACCTTCGCGGCGTC